>CAZOPB010000007.1:0-50950 GCA_964581595.1 uncultured Candidatus Saccharibacteria bacterium | reverse complement strand
TATTTCATCGTTGTCCAAATTGTTAATTCGAAATCTCAACCGAGATAAGCTCTAAGTTGATAGATTTTACCTCGCATAATTTCTATCTTAATCCATTGGTTACTTTGGCTTTCCCTCTGTAACTTGTTTAACTTTCTTCATTATAGCGCACCCTCCAAAACAAGTCAACACTTTTTTTGAAGATTTTTCACTTTTTTGGACTTTTTCTAGTCCACCTCTGTGAAAACTACCGTTTTTGCCGGTAAAACGCGTCGAAATTTCATAAAATACATCCATAAAACGCATAATTATTCATATTTTGTTCTATGAACTGTATCTATTGTAGCACACTCATACTAAATTGTCAATACTTTTTACGCTTATTTTTTGCTAGAAGGTCAAATTCGTTAAATATTCCGGAGGTTTTATGATTAGAACCCTGTTGATTTAATCATAAAAATCGGCGCCCCGGGCGGGGCGCCTTAGTGCGTGATGGTAAATTACCAATAAAGTCCGGGAGCTTCAGAGATTGGCAGCATCAGAGGTGCTCTGACTTTTACGCCTTCAATTTCTTTCTCTCGGTACCATACGGGGATGCGCTGATCGTTTTGGTGGTACCGCCTCAAGTACATTGAGAGACTCTTACCGAGAACTATGACCATAGTAATTATGGAGATAATGTCGATAATGAGGAGGATGATGCCAATAGCACTAGCCATGGATGGCCACTGTATTATCCCAGGGATACAGGACGCTATACAACAAATTCCGCTAGCCGCCGATATAATCGGGGCATGACGCCAGCGACAATCCTCTGTAAGAGCATCTTTGAACGTGACGCCCTCTTCGATGCACTGGCGAATAGCCTGCTCAGTATTGTACCAGCGGAAGAGCTTCGCACTTAGTAATGGACTCAGCCCCTCTGATGCGAGTATAGCGAGCATGCCCAAAATCAAGACTTGCCAGCTGGGGTTTGCGCGCCTGGAGAGTAAGATAACCGCAAAAAGCGTTGTGCCGACACCGGCGCAGGTGAAGCTGATGCTCATGAAGAACTGCAGGAACAGACCTTTTCTCGATTTTTCCATGGTGTTTCCTCCTTATTTTTGGTGGCTTCGACTGGATATGGTTAATAGGACCTAGTAATTTATCATCTCGGATTGGTAAAGTGCATAATGACTAGTAATATCTGTATGCCTTGGCGACTGTGGTGGTGATACAATTGTATCGATTATTAGGCTCACAAACATAGATCTCGGTAGTGGGGTTACGATGACGACGACGGAAACGCAGAACGAACCTTGCGACAACTAAGCCAGCAGCTATAGCGGCCGCAATGGTCGCGGCAACTATCGCGACTAGCGTGGCCCAGGGGGCTACGATGTCGTGATTAAAGCTATTGACAGTAAGGATTACGATGTAATAGATCACGCCGGGTAAAGCTGGATTAAGATGTTTGCGCTGGCAGCTCGCTTCGAGATAGTCTGAATAGCGGAATTCTATGGCCCGGAGGGGCGGTAGATTATCACGAAGACTCTCACCATACTCGAGACAGCGATAAATCGCGTACTCGACGGCAAATGGACGCCAAATGAAAAGGTCGATTAGCAGAAAGGCGACTGCTAAAATAATGCAAGGTAGTGCCGAGATGAGGCTGATAAGATGCATAAATACCAAAACCGCCAAGCCGTACCAGCCGAGAGTACTACTCCAATCCAGGGCTTCGTGAACTGCATGAAAGATAGCAAACCGTTTCTTTTTGTCCATAATTAAACTCCTTTTTGATCAGTAAGATGTAGGTGATGCCAGTACACAGCAAAGAATTAGTCATTAAAGGGCTGAGGCTATAAAGTATACAGCCTCTTTTTCTATTGTAGCACAGATTAGCTAAATTGTCAATGCTTAAATCATAGATTTAAGCATTGCAGCTACGTACCATCCGTAGAGATAGCGTAAAAGTAAGCTAGCGCTTACTTTTTGACGGAATTATTCGAAATATTTACAGAAAACAAGCTTTTCTTTCAATATTTCTCTAATTCCGTCTCAGAAAAGAACTAACGTTCTTTTCTTATGCTATCTACCCCGTCACCGGTACTCAACGCAGTTCAATGGCTTTATACTTAATCTTGTTAAAAGTGTGATATTTTGTGTGAAATTCAAGCTTATTTTTGTAAAAAGCTGGGGATTATGGGATTTCGGCAGGACAATTCGTATTTCTTGCGTCCGGGCATGGAAAACCCACGCCTACTTGATTCGGCGTGGGTGCTAGGGTTAGTTATTTTCTTTGGTGAAGTCGCCATAAGTTTCGGCTGCGAGCTGATGTAGTCGCAGGGTGCCTCCACATATCCTGGTACATGCGTGATGACCAGGTAATGCTTCATTCTTGTCTATCTCCCGCGTCGTTAGCCAGTGGCCGGCCAGTTTACTTTGTAAGAAATACTCCTTAACTAAGCTATCCATGGTATTAATTGAGGTGCGCTTTTTGCGTTGTCGCCTTACAGCCAACAGGCCTGCATTAGTGCCGCATTGCTGGACTGCATAATTGATGAGGTCTGCCATATCCTTAAAATATCTAAAATATTGCTTCTCTCCTTGCAGCTCTTCTGTGCGGTTGATTTCTTTTCGCTTAATCCATCTTCCTCTTTTGACGCTGGCTTCATAGTATTCCCTGGCCAGCCGATTGCGCTGCTTGATAGTCTCAGCCGCTTCAACATCCGGCGAGAATGGTAGCCCATATGCTTCCTGAGCGCGTTCTCGGAGATGCTTAATGTTGCCAAAAGTCTTCCTGTAGGTGCCGTTAGAGGCAAGCTTACTATTGGATTTCATCTCTTTATCGGTTAGCCAGTGGCCGGCCTTTTTGCTTTCTTGCCAATATTGTTTTAGCATGCCTTCAGCAGAAAAATCTTTCTTCTCGATTTGCACGCCGATTTGCATGCCAGCTAGCTCGAATAGTTCCTCCTTCGACTCAAACATGCGTCGTACTGTTCCCGACGCTGGTAGATTAGGATTCGCGTCGATTTCGAGATCAGTGACAGCCTGACCACGCTGAATCATCCTTGCTACTTCTTCGATAACCTCTTGCCGCGATATGCGAACTCTGCCTTTACGTTCCACGGGAAGATCGGCAGCAATTAGGGCGTTATACAGAGAGCCATTGAAGAGTTGCAGGACAACGCCAAAGCATGGTAGATTAGGGTTCTGGTCAATTGCTTTGGCTGTAATTTTTTCGCCATGTATATGCATGTCCTGAAGCCCGAGTATGACTTCTTTTCTAGTCCAACTTCTCCCAGCTCGAGCCTTCTCCAAAAGCCTCTCTACATCCACGCGCTGGACCTTGAACTTGGTGGCGGGGATGTTGACAACGAGAGGATTGGGTCTGCTCGCAGAAGAGGAAGACCTGGGACTTGACACGATGCGCTTCCTGGCGGTTTCTTCCATATCGAGGATCATAGCGATCCTTTCGAGATTAGCAACATAGTCGAGGACGCGCACGATGCGGCTATCACCACTAATGCGTAGGCCGCGGCCGAGCTGCTGGAAGAAAATCGTCGAAGATTCCGTACTCCGGAGGAATACCACTACATTAGCCTCGGGGACATCAATGCCTTCGTTTAGCATGTTGACCGAGATGATAATGCGGAGGTCGCCAGAACGGAAGCTATTCAGGATAGCTTCGTTCATAGCAGTGCTCTGGCCAGAATGAATTACGGCAGCTTCGCCACCAAAGTAACCAGCCATAGCATTAGCGTGCTCAATACTGGAGCAAAATACGAAGATACTGGGATTATCCAGATCTGCAGTCTGCTCGCGGATCGAAGCGACGATTCCCTCGTCGTGCTGAGGCGCGAAGATGGTCTTGTTGAGCTGGGACAGGGAGACTTTTTCGCTAATAGCATGCGAACCGACATATTTCTCGAACTCCTCTTGGTTGAGGTCGTCGAGCATAATGCGGTAATCGACGCGAGCGAGCCAGCCTTCATTCCAGCCATCATAAATATCCATCTCATAGAGAACTTGCCCGTAGGTTTCCAGAATATCCTGACCATCCATGCGGTCCTTCGTAGCAGTAAGACCAAGCAGAAACAGCGGCTCAAAATAATCCGCCGTAGGCTGATAGGTCTCGGCTGCAGTGTGATGAGCTTCGTCGACGATAATGTAATCAAAAGCGTCAGACGGGAACTCATTACGGTGGTCACGCATGGTTTGGAAAGTGGCAAAGAGAAAGGTAACGATACGACTGGTCTTATAGGTACCAGTAAACATGCCGTAGCTATACTCTTCGCCAAAGGACTTCTGGAACTTAGCTTTGGACTGGAGCAGGATGCTTTCCTGATGACAAAGACAGAGAATGCGAGCATTGGGATAGTCTTGGAGAAATTGCTGGAGATCAAAAATAGCGGTCAGAGTTTTACCAAGACCGCTTGCCATGACGACCAGACCTTTCTTGGTGCCGTCTTCTCGGGCTTCGGCGAGAGCGGCGGTGCAATTAGTCTGATAGGGGCGCGGCTGATAAATCGACAAACATATCACTCACTTTCTTCATAGTATTCAGATTTTCAGGTATTATAGATACAAAAATAACTAACCTTTTAATGTGCGTCGCAAACGCGCCCGTGTAGACACGCTATGCGAGCTTGTATAGGGGAGTATAGTATATCCATAAGGATATACTAATTCTAGGAACTAGAATTGCCCCATATCTCCATTGTATCACACTTTTTGTGAAAAGTCAATAGTTATTATGCTAAATTAATCTTTTGGCAAGGAAACTTTAGCTCGCAAGCACCCCTTCATGTCATAATAAGCCTAGTATGGCGGACTAGATATAGCTTCATCAATTAACCTCTTTTTATTACTTTATGCCCGTTGTCTACGATATATACATCATTCTCGCCCAGGGTAATATAGTCGGCGTGGATTTTCTGGAGCTGAGCCTCGTAAAATTTAGTACGCTCAGCAAATCTATCTACACCGACATGCGGAATAATATAATTATCGATAAGGCCTAGGCCACTCGTGACGGCTTCGACGCCGTAATAGCTCGGAACAGTCTCAACCTCTAATTCATCGCGTTCGTAAATTTCAATATCTGGAGAGGTTACAATAGAACCGGCGCTACTACCGCCATAGACAGAATTACCGGATCTGACACGACGGCGAATAATCTTGTCCATGCCACTGACATTTAACGCCGTAGCAAGCATAAACATATCTCCGCCAATACAATAGATCAGTCCAGGGTTGGATTTCTTGACATATTCTTCTAGCTTCTCAGGAAGACTAGCGAAATAATTGCGCAAATCCAACTCCTCCGCCGCAAAACCATGTTCGTGGAATAAATCTAGCTTTTCTTTGACACTAAGCTTGCGCTCCTCATCAGACAAGAAATCGCGGGCGTTAGTAATGACTAAGGTCTTGCGATTGTCGCCGACCATGTTTTGCAATGTCTCTGCAAAATTACCGAAATTGTGACTGGCTAAGAAAAGTTTCATGAAATATTATACCTCCTTAATTGTTACATTTTGAAACTCGGCGCCGGCTTGATAAATCTTAACAAGCTCGAGAGGGGCAATAATTCCCTGTCGCATATTATCAATAGCGCCAAGCATGAAATCGGGATTACGAATTTGATCGCGCATAGCAAGAATTTCATTATAGCTAAACCATTTGATATCTAGAATTTCCTTAGGGTTAGAAATAGTAAGATCTTCGCGGATAATCTTAGCAGTAAAAACAATAGCCACAAAAGTACCGTCGTCGTTTCTTTTGCGATTACCGATTTGGCAAACTCCAGTGAGCTCGACATCGCAGCCAGATTCTTCTTTGATTTCGCGTTTGGCGCCTTCAAAAAGATTTTCTCCAGGGTCGAGGTGGCCGGCAGGGAGATTCCACTTGCCATAACAGGAAGGCTTCGCTTCTTGAATCAGTAGATATTTATTATCTTTTTCGACAACTCCGCCGACTATGATCATTGACATACAGCTATATCTCCTCAGTAAGTTCTTTAATTTTTGTATGGACGGCAGCTCCATCGCTCTGGATGAGCTGCAACTTAGCTTCAATACTAGTGCGAGACATATTTAGCGTGCGGGACAAAACTGGATTATCTGAAAACTGATCAAAGAAATCGTAAAACTGGTCGGCTTCGGCACGATTGTGAATGAAATTCGCAGTACAGCGTGGATAATCTTCAATAGACTTTTCCCCAGTCATCTCGATAACTTTATCCCAATGACCATAGAGCCAATCAAGCGCAAGCGTGCGAGCCTTGGGATTACGCAAGAGATAAATATAGAGAAATAAATGATCTTGAGGGCGGACAATTTCTGGATGGTCGAGCAGGTCAATCACCTCTTTAATATGCTCATCACTACGGGTACTAGCGATAGTACAAAGAATATCATCCTTTAGTTCTGGATTAGATTCAGACTGATACTTCGACAGAAGCTCATCAAATATTCCATCATCCCGCATGAGTTTCGCCATGAGAATGTTGCCGCGCATCTCAGCGTTGATCTCCGACAAGTTATCTCGATACAAGTCGGCGAGCTGAGCAATGATCTCTTCATCCTGAGCAAATCGCGCAACGACAGATAATATATTACGCAGACGTTTTACATTGCTATCGTCATCATCATTCGGGATGACGCCAATCTCACGAACGCGAGTATATATTATATGGCGGAGATATTTTTGATATAACTTTTCTTCGGGCGTATCATATTCGAAAAAGATTTTGAGGTCATTGATAATATTCAACAGAATATCCCAGACGGCGGCATTCTCATTAACGAAATCCGGCAACAAATCTAACAAAGAAGCGTATTCGACATATTTGGTCTTGGCGAGGAGCATACGATCGATCAAAACTCGCAGGCGCTCTTCCATGCTGAGAGCATTATAATTATCTAACTTATTCTGTAATTCTTGGTCGCTCAACTTAATGAGATAATGTCCAGACATATCGTCTTTGACTTCTGGAAGCGGCCATTTCGTATCATCGGTAGAATTATCAATCAGGAATCTTTGCTGATGTACTTTATTACCTTCGCGCGAAAGCATTGGGTAGCCAGGCTGCGAAATCCATGCGTGCATGAAATCTTTAACATTAAAATCTGCATAGGGCTGTAACTTTTCCCATAAGTTATCACCAATAGTATTTTGATATTTATAAGTTTCGAAATAATCATGGACGCCTTTCAGGAAGTTGTCCTCGCCCATGAGGCGCATGAGCATGAGAATAAGTCGCGCGCCCTTAGCATAGACGATGGCGCCATCAAATAGAGTAGCAATTTCGGACGGATGATGGACAGCTTGTTGGACGGCCTGGACGCCCGGCAATGAATCACGGCGCAATGCCGCTACACAATCACTGGTAAAGAAATCTTGCCAAGCATTAAGCTCCGGATAAAGTGCATCGGTAGCGTAATATTCCATAATCGTAGCAAAAGATTCATTGAGCCAAAGATCATCCCACCATTCCATCGTGACGAGATCACCGAACCATTGATGCGACAATTCATGGGTAACGGTAACGGCGACGGATTGCTTAGTGTCGATAGAGGCATTTGGCTCGGCGAGCATACAGGATTCGCGATAAGTGACTAGACCCCAGTTCTCCATGGCGCCAGCCTCGAAATCAGGCAAAGCGACTTGGTCGAGTTTGCTTAGTGGATACTTAATACCAAATTTATCATCATAATAATCCAGCGAACGGCAGGCGACTTCGTTGGCGAATTCTAGCGAACTAGTAGATTGATTGAGCGCACAGTAAGTCGTAACTTTCACATTATGATTATTTACGGCGGAGACGCTTTTGAGCGGGCCAATCACCCAGGCAAGAAGATAGGTAGACATGCGCGGCGTAGGAACAAATTCAAAACGGTTAATATCTTGCTTAACAAGTTCGGTATTAGCCAAGACTACATCAGCTGGCTTGCGGTCCGGCACGATCAAAGTAAGTGCAAAACTCGCCTTGGCGGCCGGCTCGTCGATACAAGGAAGGGCTTCGCGGGCGTAGTGCGATTCAAACTGAGTGGCGATAAGCTTTTGGGGCTGGTTATTAAAATCATAAGTCGAGACGTAGCAACCCTGCATATTATGATTTAGCTTGGTCTCATATTTAATAGTAAAAGTAGCTAGCCGGCGATTTTCGTAGTCTTCATCCATATTAATTTTATGGACTTTGGCCAGATCTTGTTTCATGACGTCATTCAATGAGATCTCTATGACTTTACCATCGTACTTATACTCACAAGATCTCGTCGGTGTGACATCGGAGCCATACCAATGCAGAGCCTGAAAAGTTATTTCTTTGATATCCATATCAACAGCATGAAACTTTGCAACGTCACCTGTAAGTATGCCGTTAACTTTGACCGTACCCTGGATGTATTCTTTATCACTAAAAACAAAAAGTTCGAGATCGTATTTTTCGGGTTTGAAGTATTCTAAAAGTCTTTCCATATAATTATTATAGCAGAGAAAATCAGATAAGTTAGGCTTTTGAGTTTTTGGTCAGCTTGGAATTATCATGAAATAATAAAAAGTCAAAGGAGCTGATGCTTAGATTTAACTTGATCATGGTAAAATTTGAAGAGACTAAATTTTCGAGGAGAAAAAACATAGAATTTGATGAAAAATATATGATTTGGAGGAGAATTTGGAAGAAAATAAATTTTTTATTTAATTTTCGGGTGATTTTTGGACGAAAAATAAGTGAAAAATTTTTGTAAATTAAATTTTTGGAGTTTTTGGAGAAAAATAAATTGTAAAATTTTTTGTAAATTAAGATTTTGAATGCGAAAAAACTAAATCACGCGCGAGACTTCTTCTAATGTAGTCTCGCCGCGCAACGCTGCCATGATCCCACGCTGTTCCAAAGTAAGCATACCTTGCATTTTTGCGCTTTGCTCAATGGCTTCGGCGCTAATGTCTTTAAGATCGCCACGTAGGAAACCCTGAATGTCTTCGGATACGACAAGTTGCTCCATCAAAACAGTACGACCTTGGTAGCCGAATGGGGCATCGTCACTAGGTTTCGGTCGATATAATGTAATATCGCTAAGACCTACGCCTTCGACGCCTTCCATTTTTTCACGGATATAATCGATCGTGGCGGCATCGGGCTTGTACGGCTCTTTATTATCGGAAAGCTTACGCACTAAACGTTGTGCGATAAGCATACGAATGGAGCTAGCGAAAATTGGGTTCACGCCAATCAAATCGATCATACGAGAAAATGCAGCAGCGCTAGAATTAGCATGGAAAGAAGACAAAACTAGATGCCCGGTAATAGAGGCCTGAATAGCGGTACGCGCGGTATCGGCATCGCGAATCTCGCCGACCATGACTACATCCGGATCGAGACGCAAGACTGAACGCAAACCCTCGGCAAATGAACCACCGTCATTAGTATGGATCGGAATTTGAGAAATGCCAGTAATGCCATACTCAATCGGATCCTCGAGCGTAATAATCTTGCGATCAGTAGTATTTAGCGCATTTAAAATTGAGTATAATGTGGTAGATTTACCAGAACCGGTAGGGCCAACCATGAGGACGAGCCCGCGTGGATGCGAAATAATATCACGCATGGTGGACATTTCGTCATCAGAAAGACCTAACAAATCCAAATTCAATAAACTTTCGTCGAAATTGAAGAGACGCAAGACCGCATCTTGTCCGTACATAGTCGGAACCATCTCAACACGGATGTTGAGCAGATGCGAAGCACCGTCGCGGTGAATTTCCTGCTGCATATGACCAGATTGCGGCTTGGTGGAAGCAGTAGAAATATTAGCACGAGCCGACAACTCGCCCATGAAAATACGATAGCGATCTCGGTCGATATTAGCAACTGGATGGAGGATGCCATCGACGCGCATACGAATGCGAATCTCCGTACGCATGTTCTCGATATGAATATCGGACGCACCGAGCTTATCGGCTTGGTCAATCAGGAAGTTAAAGACTTTTTCGGTGGAAACGGAATTCAGAGTCTGGCTAACCTCAGCGATCGTCTCAGAATCGCCCTCGGAAGCAATCTTAATGTCATCATAAATAGTCTCCTTAGGCGGATCGTAGCGCAGCATAAAAACCTGATAGGCTGCCTTAGAAATCAAAAAGAACGCAACATGCGCACCGCGCTCGGAGTATTCTTGGCGCATTTTGGGAATCAGGCTGCTCGGCGTCTGGCTAGTAACCAAGAAACGATACGACATATCTTCTGGGCTATACTGCAGCGGAATAATATAATTCTTGCGCATCTCCTCGACACTTAAGACATCCGGCACCAACGGGACGGTCTGCTCGAAAGTGCGAGTATCTAAATATGGCAAACCAAGAATGCTAGCTCGGCGGCGAGTAGCCTCTTCTTCATTATCGCGGCGCTTGCGCTGGATCTCTTGTTCATCCATGTTTAGTTCCCATCCCGATTATGTTTATATACATTATATCATAGAAAATTGGCTGCCAATAAAAATCGTACTCACGTAGAAATGAATTATGCTCTGGGATTCTGGAATCGTACTCTGGAGTGACGAAGTGATTTTACCTCTGTTATTTTGAGAGAAATTGATAATTAGAAAATCGTGCTCTAGGGATTTGTAATCATACTCTGAATGTAGTGAATCATACTCCGACTAGGAAGTGTCACCTATCCGTTTTCTCCGCGGGTCGTGAAGTAATGTTGCTCATCTAAAGCCTTTCCAGCTCCTCCGTGGTCGGGGTTGACACGTCCCGTCTTTACGGGCGTGTCACCCCTCAGTTCAACGTAATTAAAATTACTACCAATTGCTCGTCGGTTCGGAAAAGAATGATAAATCATCCTTTTCTCTCACGCTCCTCACATTGGACGGTAGCAACCTGCGAAATTCCCCGTCAAAGCTAGAAAGGTTTTAGATGCTGCTAATTGCAAGCTGATACTCTGGGAGGGGATGGTAGACAATACCCTCATTGTGTTTACTTAATGTACTCTCCTACTTCCTAGTTTGGTAGATGGTTAATTACCTAGCGACACAGCGGACAGAGCGACCGTAGTAGCGACCGTTGCTGTTTGACGAGGTGACGCTAGTACTGAAGTTCAGGTAGTAAGCGTTGGACGCATTGGTGGCCGTAGATGACCAGTAATAACCGTTGCTGCCGGCACCGTCCAGAGAGCTATTATAGACGAAGCCGCCATATACGAAGTAAAGTGGGGCATTGAGAATAGATTGTTCACCATAGACTAGCTTATTATTGGCATCAACGGTGCCATAGGATGCGAAGAGGTTACCATAAGCACCGTTAGCTGGAAGAGCCCAATTCTTCGGACAAATACTTTGGTTTACGCTGCCGCTGGTGATAGTATTATTTCCGGCTCCGGCAGTAGCGGCGGTCCAAGAGTAAAAATTTCCTATGATATAGTGTTCGTTATAGCCAGTGGCAGTCGGTTCATTGCAGCCATTAGCAGCGTCACACGCTCTTAATCCGGGGTCCCAAGATTGCACTACATTTGGCGCACTAATAGATCCGGTAAAACTTGGTGTGGAGCCAGTTTGGGTAGCTACAGGAGGAAAGCTAGCATTGGTAGTACTATTCCAATCCGTAGTTATATCACTAAGAGTAGCAGTGAGACCAGAGGTAGGAATATCGAGATCTAAGTTCTGAGTCATCCAGCAATTACCATCGCGTAACTTAGTTACCCAGTACTTAGGATTAGTACCATCGGCATTAGGTCTTTTATCGATAAGTTGCACCGTATCATTTTCTTTAGCATCGACACAGATACTATGCGTCATATCCTGCATATACTGGATACTATATAGACTACTCACTTCCCCCGCTCCGGCGGGGTTAGTTCTGCGTAGCGGTGATGGTGATATTAGTAGAATATTCGCCATTGGGGATGTCGGGAGCGGTACTTATGCCGATAGTAAAGGGGAGGGATTTGGATTCGGGGTTTGAAGACGAATAGAAGAGTTTGGGAGTGGTAGTGATTTGTTCGTAAGTACTAGTAGTACTTAATTTAATTCCCCAAGCATTATCATTGGAGGTAAGAGTGCCGGATTTGGAAGGAATGGCAGTAGAACTAGTGCTGGAAGTCATATTAGGATTAGCTGAACTTATACTGACACTATATGGCTGGTTGGAGGCGACTAAGGCCGAGAAGGCGGCGGTGGAGGGATTTACTTCACTTTTCTTTACTTCTACCTCATTTGTTACGTCGAGAGAGATAGTATTATTTATTGCAACTTCTACATTATTGCTTGGAGTTGATTCGGAGCGGGCGAGGCAGCGGATAGGAAATCCACGAGCATATCCCACGTTTCCATGGAAATATGGTGTCGATGAATTTCCAATACCCATGAAGTATGCTGCATTATATGGTGAGGCCGTGGTAGTCCACGCAGTTGACGACCAGTAATATCCGTATTTTCCGAATTCGCCCTTTGAGGTATTATGAATCCATCCGCTATACAAATAATAATAAGGGGATGACGTAACGACTGCAAGTACAATGCCGTCTAGTAGTTTCTCAAACTGACCGCCAAAATTGCCCGTCGGCAAAGTCCATTCCCTAGGGCAGATGCTTTGCGTACTTTGTATGTTGCTGGCGTCACTACCTAAAGCCGTTGTCTGTCCTGCAACTATTGCACCCCAAGAATAATAGTTTCCTTGCGCGTCATGCCCATCGTTAATTGACACGGTTGGGTTATTACTCGTTGCGCATTTTCCAAATTCAGCCCCATTGTTGCAATAGGTTGGATGACCTCCCAACGCAGGATCCCATGATTTAATGACTTTATTAACGGTTCCAAAACTCGGATTAGCTGAGATTTGTGTTTTTTCTGGGGGATAAGTGGGGTTTGTAGTATCATTCCAATCTTCAAGAATATCCGTGTCCTTCGCGCTCAGCCCTTCTGCCGGAATATCTAGGTCAAGGTTCTGCGTCATCCAACAGTTATTGTCTTTTAATCTTGCTATCCAATATTTTGGTTGTGTACCATCAAAGTTTTTACGAATATCTGTAAGCTGATATTGTTTTTCTAGCTCCATACTTTTACATATTTCTGGTGTCATTTCTTGCATGTAAGTTATATTATCGATAGTTTTCTTGCTGGTTACAGTTTCTGCATGCGATAATTCCGGAGTATAAGTTAAAGTATATAACCCTAGGAGACCAAATGTAATACAAATAGAAGTTATTGGTATTAGTAATAACTTATGTTTAGAAAATGGTTTATGTATTTTTAGCATCTGGCCTCCTTATTTTTAACACCTTCAGATGCACTTACGATAAACAAAAGCGACACCGTAAAGGTGTCGATACCATTCAAACAGCCTTTGGTAGGATTAAAAATCTTGCCGCAAGTAGTTTTTATTACGGTGCCGCATATTGCCGGCTTACGGCAAAAATTAGCGCCTACCTGAACGGGTTATTTGAATTGTATCGACATCTTCATTATATCAAGCAATAACGGCTTTGGCAAGTTTACAAAGCCAAAACCTCCGCCAGAAATGCTGACGGAGGCTGGGCAAGCTATCGCCTTAGATTATTGCTCGACGTTTTTCATGGTGAGGGAGAGGCGGCCGCGATCGTCAATGGCGACGAGCTTAACCTTGACATTCTGACCTTCTTTGAGGACGTCGGTGACTTTGTCGACACGCTTGTCAGAAAGCTGCGAGATATGCAACATACCATCAATACCAGGGAGAATTGTGACGAAAGCGCCAAAATCCTTAATGGTAGCGACGATGCCATCGTAAACCTTACCGACTTCTGGGGTCTCAGTAAGGGAGCGGACCCATTCGACAGCCTTTTGAATACTGGCGGGGTCATTGCCGGAGATAGTAACAAGGCCAGAATCGTCGATATCGACAGTGGCACCGGTCTCGCTGGTGATCTTATTAATAGTCTCACCACCTTTGCCGATGACGGCACCGATTTTGTCTTGGTCGATCATGAGTTTCTCGATGCGTGGGGCATACTCGGAGATTTCTGGCTTTGGCGCAGGTAGTACGCTGAGCATGTGGTTGAGAATGAACATGCGACCTTCATGAGATTGCTCAATAGCCTTTTCCAAGACGTCGACGGGGAGACCGTGAACTTTCATATCCATCTGGAGAGCAGTAACGCCTTCGGTAGTACCAGTGACTTTAAAATCCATATGGCCGGCAAAATCTTCGGCATCCATGAGATCGGTGAGCACATACGGAGTATCGCCGTCCATAATTAAGCCCATAGCGACGCCGCTAACTGGACGTTTGAGAGGCACACCGGCGTCCATCAGAGCGAGACAAGAGGAGCAAGTAGCTGCCATGGAGGTAGAACCGTTTTGAGACATGATCTCGGTAACACTACGAATAGAGTAGGGGAATTCCTCTTCACTAGGCAAGACCGGAAGCAGTGCGCGCTCGGCGAGATAGCCATGGCCAACCTCACGACGACCCGGTGCACCGATACGACCCGGCTCGCCAACGGTATAGGACGGAGCGTTATAGTGATGCATATAGCGGCGCTTACCATCGGTGACTTCCATGGTATCGACAATTTGAGCGAAGCTGAGCGGAGCCAAGGTGACAGCATTCAATGCTTGAGTAAGACCGCGCGTGAACAGAGCAGAACCATGTACGCGAGGCAAGACATCGACTTGGCTAGAGAGCGGGCGAACTTCAGTAAGCGTACGGCCGTCTGGACGAATGCCATCTTCGATAATGCTGCGACGAACTTCATTATAAATTACGTATTCAAAGGCGTCAGAGTAGAGCTTTTGCAGGCGCTCGTCATAATCGGCGCGCTTCTCTTCCTCCGTGCTTCCCTCGCCATATTTCTCGGCGAAAGCAGCGTCCATTTCTTCGTGCAAGGCGTCTAGCTTTTCGCTGCGCTCAAGAACGTTACCGCGGATGTTCTCACCAAGTTTACCGTCAAGCCACTGGGCGGCTTCGGCATGAGCGGCTTCTTCCTCTTCGGTGTAATGCATTTCGCAATCAACTGACTCGACACCAGCCTTAGCGGCGAGCTCGCGTTGCAAATCGAGGGCCGGCTGGACATTCTTCACTGCCCAATGCATAGCTTCGATAATCATGGCTTCGGGGACTTCTTCGGCACCCGCCTCGACCATCATGATCTTACCGTCTTTGCAGGCAACGACGAGATCGAGCGTGGATTTCTCACGCTCCTCTGGGGTGAGGAAGGCTTTGAATTCACCATTGATGCGACCGATACGAAGACCAGCAACTGGGCCATCAAATGGAACGCCGGCGAGCATTAGAGCGCTAGATGCGGCAAGCATACCAATTACATCAGGACGGAAAGATGGATCCATTGAAAGCACAGTAGCAACAACCTGGATTTCTTGGCGACAGTTCTTCGGGAAGAGGGGGCGAATCGGGCGGTCGATAAGGCGACCAATGAGAATGGCTTCGTCGGCAGGCTTGCCTTCGCGCTTGATGAATTTCGAGCCACTAATCTTACCGGCGGCGTAGAATTTCTCTTCGTAATCGACGGTAAGCGGGAAAAAGTCTTGTTCGACTGGCTTCTTGCCGACGACGACCGTACCGAGCACCATAGTATCACCATAACGTACAATGACGCTAGAAGTAGAGCGGAAGCCAACACGGTTGATCTCGAGGCTGAGCTTGCGGCCTTGCCATTCGGTCTCGACGCTCAAGGTTTTTTTGCCGCTCGGATTAATAATATCCATATATAAATATGCACCTTTCTTCGGGAAAACATCAGATAACAGGCTTAGTCTGGCAAAACTAAACTTCTTATCTGCGGTCTTCCCAAGTTTAATTAGTCTTTACGTATCTATTATAGCACAGAACTGGCTATTTTCTCCGTAAAAAAGTGAGGTGTATTTATGGCGATTGAACCCCGTAGGATTATAGTTTTCTTAAAATAACCTTAAAATATTCTAGAAAAGATGCTATCTATGCACAAAAAGTGGCAAAAATCGAGATTTTGGGGATTTTCTATTGATTTTTATGGTAATGTATGATATAATGGAATTATGGGTTCTTTATAGTTTCGTGAAGAGCTTCGTTCTTTGATGAAAAGTGAGAAAATTTCATCATAGTATTCGTTGGTTTTATTAAACCACTCGTTTATATTGAACTTTTTCTCGCTGCAGTCTGGAAAAATATCTCCGAATTCATTAAGATTTTGTGCAAAAACGGTTCCGGGTTCACCACCAAAGCGAGCACCACTTCCAATCCCACTTTCTCATTCAACTCTCCGCGCTAATTCATGAAGTACACAACAACTACCAATAATTCCAGACTGACGAGCTATCCCCCTCCAATACTCTTTTTTAGAGTGGAGGGGGATTTTTATACTAGTGAATATTAGCTGTCGGTAGTATTTTTGGAGAGACTTTATAATGTATTCGGAGGGGGCCGGTTTTACTGCGTAAAACCTTGACCGCAGTCGTAGCGTCCAAAAAGAAAATAAATTTCCTTTTTTGTCCTACGGCCACTCCTGCGTGACGAACCCGACCTGATTCAAGCTACTTAGTACTTCCCAGAGAAATAACCCCACCATAGTGAGGTTATTTCTCTGGTACACCCGGAGGGGCTCGAACCCACGACCTGCTGTTCCGAAGACAGCCGCTCTAATCCACTGAGCTACGGGTGCATAGACAATATTATAGCATAAAAGCTAGTTTTATGGTGCGAATATCTAATTTTGCAGAGTTTATTAGGATCTGGGGAGTCTTAAAATGCAATCTAACTATTGACAAAAATAGTAAAGTGTGCTAGAATGATGGTTAGTACCTGGGTTTCACCGAATTCTTACATTGGAGGGGTAAATATGAACTTAAGATGGGAAATTAGACGGGTAAGCACACCTGAGCGAATCTTCAACAAAATTAAGGAGATGGCTCAGCCAGTCGGTGTCGTGTTGTTCGGTGCGGACTGCGATTTTAAGAACGAGGTCAAAAGAACAACGTGGGAGAGTTTGTGCACAGCATACTGCTTTCCTAACGCACCTGGCACCGCTGAATTAGTGAACGCACTGAAGGACAATTCAATGGTAATAGTGACACTAAATTCAGATGAGTCTAGTACGCACGGCTTGCGGCACGAACTGGTCAAGGTGATGCGGAATGCCGGAGCGGAAACCGTAGTCGGGATTTATGCTAAGGCAAAGAAAAAGCCGATTCCGTTTGGTAAGGCGACGATTTCCGCAGCCAAGGATAGGCGGGTCAACCAGCAGATCGATGCCATCGAGCAGAGCAATCCGACGGCCGATGGGCTGGACTATTTTATCGTGGTCGAAGAAGAGGAGAGGTAAGATGGAGACTACGAAAATTCTCTGGAGCGGGCTGACAGGGAGGACTGGGAGAGAGGCGATGAAACAAGTGGCGAAAATGCCCGATGTGAAAATCGTCATCGGGGCTAAGCGACGAGTGTTCGATGATTGCTTTTTCTGTTCAGAATTCGAGGGAGTCAAATGGCGGCAGTATGGTCAAATCTGCTGTGATCGTCTTGATTATCTGAGTATTGAATCTGGAGTAGACGTCATCGTTGACTTCTCTAGTCCAGAAGTATTCGATGAAGTCTTAGAAGTTGCCATTCGCACAGGCAAACCGCTCGTCAGCGGCACGTCTGGTCTGTCAAATCGGCAGATGGCGACACTCTACGATGCCACAAATCGCATTCCTATCTTCCGTGGCGGCAACTTCCGTTTCAAAGTCAAGAAGTTCATTGACGAGGCGGTAGAGCTGGCAATGACTACGTCCGGCAGCTTGAGGCTCCGCGAGAACTTTTACGAAGGAAAGAGTCTGCCTAGTGAAACGTCCAGAGTGGTGCAGCAGCGAATTTTCGAGGCTACTGGCAGAAGGATTGGAGTCGATTCGTCCGCCACGCTCAGTAGATCTGATCTGGTCTGCGACTGGAGAATTGGCGATTTACATTGCCGTACGGTTGGCTTCGACGAGCTAGCACATGACGTGCTGGAAATCGCCAAAGTGATGGCGAAAAAGCCTGCCAAGAAAGGTGAATTCTACGACCTCGATGAGCTCTGGGATGACCTCGTATCGTGGGCGCTCTGAGATTCAAACAAACCCTCGCTGGGAGACTGGCGGGGGTTATTTTTGACTAAGGCGTAGATGTCGCGACTAGTCTTTCGCCATTTTCATGTATTCTTGATACGGAATCATCGCTGATTTATCGACGAGGTCTGTAAATAAGACACCGTTTAAATGGTCGGTTTCATGCTGCAGGACATGAGCCACAAAACCGTCCACGACTTCGCTAACTTTCTGGCCGGACCGGTCAAGATATTCAACTTGAATTTTTCGAAATCGGGGGACTGGCGCCATCAATGGCTCACCATTTTGATCGACAGCAGTACTCAGGCAGCCTTCCCACATTGGCTCTTTTTCACCGAAGGTTTTTGTAATTTTAGTATTAATATAAACTTTATTAAAAGGCTGCAAATTTGGGCGAGCAGGCGTCGGCTTGGCGGCGATGACGCTAATTGCTTCAAGCTTGCCAACCTGATTCGCACTGAGGCCGACTCCTCGGCTGCTATTTTCAACAGTGTAGAATAAGTCGTCGATGAGGTTTTGAACTTCAGTAGATTGGATTTCTTCTGGCAACAGTTCGTGACACTTTTTGCGCAAAATCGGATGATTTTCTGGAACAAAATTGAGTAATCGTCTAGCATTTTGGAGTTTATTACTCTTCATAGTATATATTATATTATGAATTTTGGTCTGCGTCTAGCTAACCTACATTTTCTAGACGGGACTTATCTGGTGGTGAAATTTGTTTTTTTGGGGGGTGGGACTTTGGACGGCGGAACTTTGAGCTTCCAAGGAAGCCTAAATTTGCTTGGGCGTCACCTCACAAAAGAAAATGAGTTTTCTTTTGATTCGGTTCGCGCCCACTAGATACAAAAAATTATCATTTGCCGTCAATCTTGCGATTGACACCAAATGATAATGGTGGTTCCGGGCGGACTTGAACCGTCGACACAAGGCTCTTCAGGCCTCTGCTCTACCAACTGAGCTACAGAACCATGGTTTTATTATAACACACTTTCATGAAAAATGTGAAGATTTGGCTGAAAATAGCAAAAAATGCAGATTTTTGGAAAGATTTTTGTGCGTTTCTTAACAGACTGTTAAATAACTCAAAAATTGGGGCTTCCCAGAATTGGCATTTTAAGTATAATGTGCTGAAAAGGAAAATTATAATGTTGAAAATAGTAGTATTTGATGGTGGTTGTGGTGGCGAAGCGGTGGCGGAGTTTTTGGCGGAAGAGCTACAAGTCGTAGAAATAATTCAGGTGATCGATTGGAAACATGTACCATATGAAAAGAAAACGGATCATGAAATTTGCCAACTAGCGAATGAATCGTTGCGGAAATACATTGGTAAAGTCGATTTAATTGTGCTCGGGGGATATACCGTAAGTATGGCGCTGGAATTCTTGCAAAAACGATACGCTGAGCAGAAGTTTGTAGGGATGGGTGTGAATTATTACCGGATTCTGAAGTCAAGGACTTACCCGGAGCGAATTACGGCCATGATGAATGAACAATTAGTAAAAACTAAGTTATGCGAGGAACTGCATGAGAATTTACCGTTTTCGACACTGGCGATTCCGGATTGCTCGGGCTGGGAAGATTTGGCTAATACATATCGGCTCTCCGTGGAAGTATTACGCAGAGATTTGGGAACTTATTTCGAGCTGCGTCCGAAGTCTAATCGTGAGCTGGCGCGAGAACGAGCGGCGGCGCGGGCGGCACCGATGGCGTATAAGCTAGCTCGGGAGAAACACTTACAGGCTAGAAAATCACAAGAGACCGTGAATCGACGCTTGATTCGAAGTGATGTAGTATTAATTCTAAATACAAACTATTGGAATTTTATGGAAGAGTTGGAATACGTGTTTGGCTATCGGGCAAGAGTGCTGGATTTTCGGCAAAAGTTGTTACATGACGTATGTGCGACGCTGGGGCTGCTCGGAGTGGATGGCAAGCGAAGTAAATGAGCTAGGCTTTCTTGCCTTCAATCATGAGAATGAACTTGGTTTTACCCTTGACGCCTTCGGCGGCGCCAGAGAAGCTATTGTAATCATCAGAAAGTTTAATGAGACGTTTCATTTTGCTGGAAGTATTAGTGAGTTTGCCATTGACGACATTGTTTAGTTTCTGAATACCTTCGGCATCAAACTTTTGCATGCCATCACTAAGTTTATCGGCGCCAGCTAAGAGGGAGTCGACGCCGCTGATGAGGGCGTCTAGCATATCGGTAAGCTTGGCTTCAGTTCCCTCTTGGATAGAATTGGCGACTTGCGTGGCGACGCTGCGGGCAGTAGAGGCGGCAGTAGTGCTGGCGGTCTGCTTCATGGCGGCAAGAGTACTTTGGAAAAGTTTCTCAGTGATGACGTCAAGATCGATATTAACATTAAACTGCGCCATGACTTGCTGAGTTACTTGCTCGGTGATATTCTGGGTAATCGCTGCTAGGGTAACTTCATCAGCGCAGTCTTCGGGCTTGGCGGTGCAGTATTGCTGGACTTGTTCGGAGGTCTGGGCTTTAATAATAATTGGTGCGGCGCTCGATAGAGAAGCCTTAATCGATTCAAGCTGAGCTAACTCAGGAACTTGATTGATTTGGGCGTAAAATTGTTGACGCAGGGTGGATTCTTTGGCAGTAACTTGGCGCTCGGCGGCATTAGCTGCAGTCTGAGCGATTTTATCTAGCGTAGTATTATCTAATAGATTACCGGATAAAGAAAGCTGGGATTTTGCCTCGACTAAGGTATCGCGGAGCAACTTAACACCATCACGAAGTTCATTAGTGCCATTGAGAAGTTGTTTACTACTATTAGATAACTTATTTGCATCACTAGATAACTTGTCTACTTCGTTAAAAATCTTGAGATCATCCTCGTCGAGAAGTTTTGGCGTGATAAAACTATAGATATCATTTAACTCAAACTTTTCTGTCTCGTAAGAAATTGTAACCGTGTCGAGGGTTTTAAGCTCATCAAGCTGCAAGCTTTCGTAAAGACCAGGAGCGGCGATAGCAGTAATGGCGAGATTGCGACCATTGCTAATAACTTTGCCATTGGTAACTTCTACATTATGCGTAGAAGATTCGGGTAAGGCCGTGGCAACGGCAACTACAAATGGAGTATACAAATCGCCAACTTTGGATGAGTTGTGAAATTTAAGGTTGATTTCGATCCGACCGGATTGACCGAGAATCTGGTCGATAGATTTTAATTCCCCATTGAGTTTATAAGTGACTTCGACGCTGATCGGTAGGGCTTGGTCGGTCTCACCACTATAATATATGTCGTTGCCATTGGCGCCCCACGAGAGACTATTATTCGTCAAGGTATACGGTTCAAAACCATTGAGATTCTGAATATTATGTAAAATGGTTTGGTCATTTAACTTATTGTCGCGCAAATCGTTAATCAGATGCTTAGTGACGGAGGTATAGCTAGTTTCACCAGTAGGCTGTAGCTTAGCATAAACGGTCTCGTCCTGAGATACAGCATAAGTGCTGGCCGGGACGAGCGCGAGCATAGTAGCGAGAAAAGTACAAATAGTAGTTTTGGTAAAAGTTTTCATAATAATAACTCCTTAATTATTTAACTTATTTAATCCAACGGTGGTTTTACAAATTATTTTATCGCAGGCAACGAGCAAAGACGGGACGACGGTAACGACGACTACCATACTGATAATGGCACCGCGCGCGATCAGCGTACAGAGTGAACCGATCATATCAATTTGCGAGAAAACACCAACGCCAATAGTAGCGGCAAAGAAGCACATAGCGCTGACAAAGATGGATTGGATAGAGCTGCCGAGCGAAGCTTTGATGGCGTCGATTTTGCTGGCGCCGGATTGGCGTTCTTCGATATATTTAGTAGTAAGCAAAATAGCATAGTCGATAGTGGCGCCAAGCTGAATAGTACCAATGACAATCGAAGCGACAAATGGGATTTCGGTACTAGTAAGGAAGGCGATCCCCATGTTGAGGAAAATAGCAAATTCGATGGCCGCCATGAGAAGGACTGGCAGGGAGATAGATTTGAGGACGATGGCCATAATAATAAATATCACGATGATCGAAGTAATATTGACACTGGCGAAATCTCGGTCGGCAATTTCGACGAGATCTTTCATGAGCGGTCCTTCACCGGCAACGATGGCTTCTTCATCATAATTCGTGACAATTGCGTTAATGCGGGAGATTTGATCGTTTAATTCATCGGTAGCAATGCCATAATCAGAGAGCACGAGAATGGCGGAATAATTTTCAGATTCAAACATAGAGCGGAGCTCAGGGCTAAGCATATTAACGGAGAGGCCGTAGTTTTCTAACATAGCCGGGCTAGCAACAGCGCCGATGCCATCAAGCTGATTAATTTCGCGGACGATAGATTGTCTGGCGGCGGTAGATGCGTTATTGCTAGTCAAGATGATCATTTGCGATTCCATACCGTAATCTTCACGCAGAGCGGTAGTAGCCTTAGTGTATTCATAATCGGCCGGAATGGACGAATCAAGCTTGTAATAGACTTCGACTTTATTATATATTATGTAGGCCGGAATAAGTAAGATGAGAAAGACAGCAAGGATAAGTTTACGTTTTTCGATGATAAACTTTTGAAGATGAGTAAACTTGGGTAGTAACTCTTTGTGGCGAGTCTTGTCGATTAGTTTGTCGCAAACGAGGAGCAAGCTAGGGAAAAGAGTGACGGAACAGATCAGGCCAATGACAACGCCTTTAGCCATGACGACGCCGATGTCGACGCCAAGCGTAAGGCTCATGGTACAGAGAGCGAGAAATCCGGCGAAGGTAGTAAGGGAGCTGCCGAGAACGGACGAAGCAGTTTCTTGAATAGCGACAGACATGGCTTTAAGGCGATCAGATTCATGTTTTTTGGCGGCTTCATATTTGTGATAGAGGAAAATAGAAAAGTCCATAGTAACGCCCAGCTGGAGGACGGCAGCAATGGCCTGCGTGATATAGGAAATTTCGCCGAGAAAAAGATTAGTGCCCATATTAAATAGCAGCGCAATGCCGATACTACCAATGAGTAGAAATGGCACGATGAAGGAATCTAGGAAGAGAATAAGGACCAATGTGGACAGGGCGACAGCGATGGATACGTAGAGCAAAGTTTCGCTTTTGAAGAGGTTCTTTGTATCCAGAACCATGGCACTCATACCGCCAAGGAGGCAACTTTGATCGGTAAGATCTCGGATTTTCTCGACCGCATTCAGAGTTTCTTCGTCGCTGGTACCGCCACGGAAGGTGATAATCATGAGCTGAGTATCATCGTGAGTGAGTTTATCGCGGATGGCACTAGGCAGGAAATCAATTGGAATGGTAGTGCCAGTCAGATCAGTGATGCTGATGACCTTATTAACTCCTTCGACTTGTTGGATTTTTTCGGTGAGGTTGAGGAGCTCTTTTTGAGGCATTTGCTCGACGACGGCAACCGAAAAAGCGCCCATACCAAATTCATCAGTGAGAATTTCTTGGCCTTTGAGAGTCTCGATGTCGGAGGGGAGATAGACTAGCAAATCGTAATTGACTTTAGTGGAAATATATCCCAGAAAGGCCGGAATGAGTAATAGAATCGATAGAATCACGATTCCGATGCGGTGTTTGCAGATAAAATCGCTAATGCGTTTCATAATACTCCATTGAATTTAGGTTTTGTTGGTATAAAAATGACCGTTGGTCAGTTTCAGAATCTATTCTAGCGCAAAAATGACCATTGGTCAATATTTTTATTAAAACGTGTCAATTTTGTAATACTACAGAGGTAATATAAAATGACTGTTGGTCAGTTTTTCTTAAAATATACTTAAAAATTGATGAGTTTCGTGGAGATTTTGAGATTTTTGACCAGAAAAATGACTTTTGGTCAGTTTTTGGGTTGTAAAATTTTCCGCAACCGAGTATAATAAGAATATGTCTACTTTACAAGCAGTGCGCAAACGAAATGATAAGTATAATCGGATCTTGGATGCGACTTATGAGCTTTTTGTGGAAGAAGGTGATATAGATGCGACAATTGGCGAGATTGCGGAGCGAGCTGGCGTGGCGAAGGGGACGTTTTATCTGTATTTCCATGATAGGAAGGATTTGCGGGATCAGCTGATTACGCAGAAATCGAATGAGTTTTTCCAAAAAGCCGTGGATGCGCTGCGGGCGACGGATTTGGTAGATTTTGATGAGCAGATTATCTTCGTGATTAATTATATAATTAATGAGCTGGCGGATAATACAATGGCGCTAAAGCTGATTGCGAAGAATTTGTCTTTTGGGGTATTTAACCAGCGGGTGCAAGATTATGTAGATGATGATGAATCCGATATTGTACGTTCCCTGCTTGCGGCGGCGAAGAAAAGCGGGATTCGTTTGCGAAATCCGAGGGTACTGCTATTTATGATTATTGAGCTGACGAGTTCGACCTGCTTTTCTTGTATTCTAGAAGGGAAGCCGATGAGTATCGACGAGTACAAGCCATATCTTTTCGCGGCGATTCGGCAATTGATTGCAAGCGCGACGGAGGAGTAGATAATTTTACACCAGTGGAGGGGAATTGTGGTATAATAGATGGCAGCATGGTTCTTGCTGATTGGTGGTATTCTTGCAAGAATTACATGTAGCTGTTTACAGATTGCCCGAATGGCGGAATTGGTATACGCGTTCGACTTAAAATCGAATGGAGAAATCCATATGGGTTCAAGTCCCATTTCGGGCACCAAAATCAGAGTTAAAATGGGTCACTTTACGAAATCTAATTTCGCTCCCTCGTCCGATAGACGCGGTTCGCTCATTAGATCGCAAATTGCCTCCATTTTATCCTCAGATTTGCGTGGTGCATTCGCTTGAATAAACTGCCAATCTGATAAATTCTATTCGGAGTTTGAGTGTAGTGGAATAGAAAAGACAAGATGTGCTGCGTAGAGGAATATCGTGAATTTTAAGTTTGTACATAATTCGTTATATAGTCGTATAATACAGGAAAACATAATATGGTATAATGTCATTTCATCATCAGAATATTAACAAGAAATGGCATTTTTTGTAGGAGGTAAAAATGAAAGATCAGGTTTTTGAAATTATTGAAAAGGAAAAGCAGCGCCAAAGTGAGGGACTAGAGTTGATTCCGAGCGAAAACTATGTCTCGGAAGAGGTCTTGGCAGCGATGGGGTCGGTACTAACTAATAAATATAGCGAGGGCTACCCGGGGCGGAGATATTACGGTGGCAATGAAAATATCGATGTAATTGAGCAGCTGGCGATCGACCGAGCAAAAGAGTTGTTTCATGCGGATCATGCAAACGTGCAGCCGCATTCGGGAGCGAACGCAAACGAAGCTGTGTATTTCGCGTGGCTCGAGCCGGGCGATACCGTTCTGGCGATGTCGCTGCCGGCGGGCGGACATTTGACGCATGGGGCGCCAGTGGCGCGAAGTGCGAAGATCTATAATTTCGTGGGGTACGGCGTGACGGAAGATGGCGATATTGATTACGATGAAATGGAGAAATTAGCGCTAGAGCATGAACCAAAATTGATCCTAGTAGGATATTCGGCGTTCATGAAAATTCCGGATTTTGACCGGGTGACGAAAATTGCAAAAAAAGTCGAGCAAAAGAGCGGACATGAAGTACTGCTGATGGCAGACATGGCACATGTAGCGGGGCTGATTGCGGGCGGCATGCATCCGAATCCGCTGGAGCATGGCTTCCAGGTGATGACCACGACAACGCACAAGACGCTGCGTGGGCCGAGAGGCGGGCTAATCCTGAGTATGGGGATGGTAAGTAACCCGTTGAAACGGCCAGAGCATAAGCTAGAAAACATTCCGACGATGATTGATCGGGCGGTGTTCCCTGGTACGCAAGGCGGGCCGCTGGAGCATGTAATTGCAGCGAAGGCGGTAACTTTTGGCGAGGATTTGCAGCCAGAGTTCAAGGACTATGCGAAGAGAATCGTAGAGAATGCGCAGACTTTGGCCGAGGAATTAAAGAAGGAAGGATTTAAGTTGCAAGGCAACGGTACGGAGAACCATTTGATTTTGGCGGATGTGAAGTCTAGTTTTGGATTTGATGGAAAATTGTATGAAGTAGCGCTAGACAAGATTGGCTTGACACTGAATGCAAATGCTCTGCCAACGGATAAGGGCGGAGCTTTCCGGCCGTCTGGAGTGAGATTAGGAACACCAGCGATTACGACGCGCGGATTGGGCAAGAATGAAATGAAGCAGATTGCAAAATGGATGAAGCGGGCGGCGGAAATTTGTCAAAAAGCTGAAGATGAAGAGGGGCTAGAGAAGTATAGTAAAGAACTAAGCAAGCTAAGAGGAGAGGTAAGGGAGCTGGCGCTGAAATTCCCAGTACCGGGGACAAAATAGATGGCCGGAGTGCTTAAAAATATGATTTAAGTATTGACTTTTTAGATAAAGTGTGCTACAATAGAGGTAAGCCTTGAGAAAAGGTGCTGTCTGTAGTGGATATTTTACCGCAGAATAGTGCAATTTCTGGGCTTTGTAGCTTAAAATAGTTAGCTATTTCCTATTTCTAGGTGGCGCCTAGGCTGTATGAAAATGCGGCTTAAGCGTCACCTAGAAAGTGACGGCTAGCGTGAAGGGAAAAGTCCCCTCGCAAGCGGAGAAAACTCCGGCGCTAGTTTGCGACGAAAGCCGCATCCGAAAGGAAGGTATACCATGAACAGAAGACCGATCGAAGGACATAGCGAGCTGGAACAGGCGCTGGCGCAACAGTATCCACCGGGAACGTTTAGCCGCATATACACCGGAACGCTCTACCTTGACCACCACCCGGAGGCACCCTATAAGCGTGGCTATTACGTAGAAATGTCTACGATGGCCAAGATTTCTGAAAAGTATGAATTTATCTGTATTGATACGAAATTTTATTTTCCGCTTCACCTCCTCGTAGATGATAAGGATCGCCTGTTGAATCCGCTGGGCGGCGTAAAGTCGGAATGGCTGGAGAAGGATATGCACTACGGCCATCCCGGCGCAACGTTTCTGTTTGGCGCTTGCAAGATTGAGCCCGACGGCGCAAGCACCGATAGCGGACACGTTCCGCAAATTCACTTCTACGTAATCGACGGGCCGCAAAGAGCCTCCCAAATTACCCATATCATGGTGATCCGCAAGATTAGCGGCGATGAGGATGCGGAAAACAATACGTTTTGGGAGTGCCATCGCTGCGAGACGATGCCGAGTTACGAGGATTCCACTTACTATTATCGGTATACCCACCCGCTCAAGAGTGGAGGACGCTTCAAGATGGAACTCTATCCGATAGGGTTCAGCCTCGTAAAATCAGATGATGACGGAGATTATGAGTGGAAGGGGGTGCACCATAAGACCCTTGCCGATTTCGTGAAAGCACGCAAAGATTATGTTCGGAAAAAATGCCGTGAAATTCTGCAAAAGCGGGAGGACACCGGCATTACTACCGATCTGCCGGCGGTCGCAGCGAATGACGATGCCAAGAAGAAGCCTGAGGGTGAACCCGCCGAAGCCTGCACTACTGGTCCGCTTCATAAAATCTCATTACAAGCATTGTGCGAGCAGCTGAATGCACGGCTGGAGAAGCTGCACGGAGAATATGGTCTGGAAAATCTGGGCACTTATAGTGCAAAGCCGGATATATTGACCAACGATGGGCGTCTGTCTTTGGTGCGGTCGAGTACAACTACCTATCAGTCCCGGGCGGAAGCGCTGCGACATGTGACGCATCTGGAGTATACTGTGAGGGCTTACGCCCAATACCGACAGAGTTTCGATGAGCTGCGCGAGAGAGTCGGGCGAATCGAAGGAGTCCTCTATACGGATGATATCCACTTTGCGGAATTTGAGATGCCGCAGACGGAGCCGTTTGGCTCGAAAGAGAGTCCGGTGAGGGTAGTGCGATTCTCCTATTCGGCGCGGGGGCTGGCGGCGGCGAAAGCTTGGCTCGAGAAAGAAGACATTGAGTTCGCCAGATGCCAAGCAAAATCATCCATCGCTGAGGGTGGCGAGAATACATCGTCCGCTGCTGGGGGTGGCGAAGGCTAACTATCTGTCAATAGGGCTCGGAGAAATCCGGGCCCTTTTTCTTGATATAAAAATTGACCTATTCATGTCGGATAGGTCAATGTTGTGACTAGGAATGGTGGAGTGGAGGCGACTTGAACGCCCTACCTCAGCAATGCGAATGCTGCGCTCTACCAGGTGAGCTACCACCCCACTGTGCTTAGTATAGCACAGATTGCGTTAATTGGGAAGAATTTCTAGCTCGGCGGTAAGAGCGAGATGATCGGAGACTAGATCCGGAAGAGTACGG
This sequence comes from uncultured Candidatus Saccharibacteria bacterium, assembly GCA_964581595.1. GTDB lineage: Bacteria > Patescibacteriota > Saccharimonadia > Saccharimonadales > Saccharimonadaceae > Nanosyncoccus. Next base: position 22,634 of record CAZOPB010000007.1, on the reverse strand, counting down.
AAGGATTTAACTTCGATTTGATCATTGACGAGGATATGGTCGCAAGGCACATCGAGAGGAACTTTGAGACCGGCAAGCGTGGTCTTAAGATTATACTCGTGGGTAAGGTCGCGCAGAAAATCGAGCGGGCGCATGGCAGGAGATTCGTGAATAATGTTGAAATCGCCACATACGACTAGCGGGCCAGAGATAGGCTTGAGGTGATTGGCGACGTTGGTGAAGGCACGAATGGTATCTTCGTTTCCTAATGGCTGCGGCTGCCAATAGCCATGATGATTGACGATGGTTAGTTCATTTTCTAACTTAGCGATCTGAAGATTAAGGTTGTTCGCGGAAACTTCGCCAAGTATAGTGTGCGGATTATACTCGCCACTAGTAAAAGCACTAAAGGTCTCTGCGATAGGGATACGACTAAGAATAAGATTCCCTACTTGCATAGTGCCGCCGGAGAAATCAATGCCGAAATTTGGCGAGTAAAAATGGTAGGGCATGCCGCTAGCCTTGATAATACGGGACTTATCGAAGCACAGACGCGAGATCTGGGGCTCGCGGTCGGGAGAGGCCATAACCTCCTGCATACAAATGACATCAAATTGATTATTTTCTAAGAAACGCTGGAGGCTACCTTCGATTTTGCCCATCCAGGTGTTGAGTTGGAGAATTTTCATACTATCATTGTAGCATGGTTTATGGGGAATTGTGGTATAATATATTATGTGTGCGCCCGTAGCTCAGTGGATAGAGCACTGGTTTCCGGTACCAGGTGTCGTAGGTTCGACTCCTATCGGGCGTACCATTAAGCTACGGGGATTATTGATGTGCGCTCGTAGCGGCGAGTATACTGAATAAGTATATCTTAGTTTGATGAATGATTTTTTGGAAAAAGTTTGGATTAAGTTAAAACAGCCAAGAGTTTTTGTGCCCTGCATTATGGCGGGTATTATTTTAATAATCTCGGGGATTGGGCTGGGGATTTATTTGGATGCGAAGGAGACGGAGCGACTAGATGCGGTTTCGGTCAGCTTTGTGCCAGAGCTAAAGATGAATTATGATGAGAAAAAGAAAGTTTCGGATTTTTTAGCAAGGCTAGATGGAACTTTGGTAGAAGATAAAGAAATAAGTTTCGACGAAATTGGGCAAAGAGAAATAACTTTTGAGTATATTAATATAAAGAATAAAAAGCGCGCGGTGAAATTCGTAGTAGATGTAGTAGACACAGTGGCGCCGAAGATTTATGGCGGGAATTATTATACGGTGAATTTGAATTATGGTGGGGATTTAACGGACTTAATGATGAGCGGAGATGAAGTTGATGACAATCCGAAGCGAGAAATTGCAGGAGATTATGATTTGGGAAAAGTTGGTGAATACAAGGTAACATATGTCATTACAGATGCAAGTGGGAATAAAACTGAGCAGCCTTTTACATTAAACGTAGTAGAGCCGAGCAACGAAACTGCGCCGCCGTATGAGGCAGAAAAGCTGCCGATTAGTGAAGTGATAAAGAAATACAGGGCTGAAGATACGATGATCGGCATAGATGTATCACAGTGGCAAGGAGAAATTGACTGGGAGAGGGTAAAAGCGGCCGGCGTGGAATTTGCGTTTGTAAGAGTGGGGTATCAAAAAGGGTTTGGCGGAGAATATGTATTGGATCCGTATTTCCAAGATAATATGCTGGAGGCGACGGAGTTAGGATTACCGGCGGGAGTATATTTCTACTCATACGCGGATAGCATAGATGAGGCGGTCAGACAAGCAGATTGGGTGAGATCGCAGATTGGCGGATACGGAGTGGGGCTAGGCGTGGCGTTTGACTGGGAAAGCTGGGGTGATTTTAATCAAGCGGGGATGAGCTTCCGGACAATTAATAACGTGGCGCGAGCATTCTTGGATGAAATAAATGCGGGCAATCATATCAGAAGCGAGTATAACACAGAAAAACCGGGATTCACTGGGCTACTATACGGTAGTAAAGTGTATCTAGATAGAGTTTGGGACATCCCAGAATACGATACTTGGCTGGCACAATATTATGATAGGGTGACTTACGAGGGGGATTATAAGTTTTGGCAGATGAGTAATAGCGGGCAAGTGCCGGGGATAGACGGCGATGTAGATATTGATATTATGTATAAAAGATAGGAGGAATATGACGCCAGAAATCGAAGCGACTTTTATAAATATTGATAAGGATAAACTGCGCAAGAAGCTGCAACAGGCGGGCGCAGAACTAATACAGCCAGAGATTTTGATGCGGAGAGTAGTTTTTGATGTGGACGAACAGACTTTCGTGCGAGTAAGGGATGAGGGCAATAAAATTACCATGTCCTACAAACATCTGGATGAACTTTCGCTCTCGGGGATGAAAGAAATTTGCCTGGAAGTGGATGATTATGAGAAGGCGATTGCGTTCGTAAAAGCTTGCGGACTAAAGATAAAAGCCGATCAGGAGACTTATCGTGAAGAATGGGAGCTGGACGGAACGGAAATTACAATTGATACTTGGCCATGGATACCGAGTTATGTAGAAATCGAAGGAGCAAACGAGGATGCCGTGAAAGCCGCAGCAGAGAAGCTAGGGTTCGGTATGAGCGATGCAATGTATGGAAGCGTGGATCAGATTTATAAGGTATATTATGATGTGGATGTGAATGAAATTAATTATTGCCCAGAAATCAAATTCACTGAAGTACCGGAATGGCTGGAGCAGAAACGTAGGAGATAACCTCGTGGGCGCAGGCTGTGGAAAAGTCCACAAAAGTTCAGCGGAACTTAGCTAGACATTAGCGTTAAAGTTGTTATAATTAAATTAGGTTTACGGATTAGTCTTTCCGGCGTTTGAAACTAACTTTTAGATTAGCTTCAAAGTCGACGGATTGACTAATTTTTTGTTTCCTTAGACACCGCTGACGGTAAGCCGCCCACAGCTTCTTAAGTACTCCAAACATTAAACATATAATCTTTTGCATCATATAAGTTTTTACCTCACATTTAGTTTTTATGGAACAAATGTGCCTAAAATAACCTACCCACCACTCTACCAAAAGTCTGTAAAACACCTAGCTCCTGCGCTCTACTCGATTATATAGCAAAAATTCTCTGGGTTGCAAGCACATCCATGATGTTTTTGGTGATTTTATAGAAAAATGTATTTTGTAGCTATAATTCCCTGCCGCGGCGGCGGAAGAAAAGTGCTTGCAGTGCGCGAAAATATGCTATAATGGAATTGTCTGAAACTCAATTTAATATAGCTAGCATTTGTTTTATGTTAATAAAATAACGTTTGGTTAGTCATGTTGTTTAAACGGCATCGCAGATGTTGACGTGACACAAACGTGTGATGTTAGCTATTGGGTTTCAGACACCCCTGCGGTGTCGTTTTTATTGGTAAGAGTGACGCATTACTAATGAGAATAGGCACTTCTAGGGTAAAATATCAAATCCAAAAGGAGGGCTAGCTCAGATGCTGCGCAAAAGAATAAAGAAAAGGAAACCATTAATAACTAATGCTAATACAAAATCAAAGCTTCATAGTAATAGCAAAAGTACTTATTTCTATTCTAACAATGGTGAGCTTTCTGATAGCAAGTCCTCCTGCGACAATTCTACTACCGACTTCCGGTGGGCTTCTTCTCATTGCGAGCAATATATAGGAGACGTCCGTATGCTGGATTTCGCAAATCGAACCCAGCCCAGCCGGGAAAAGAAGTCTTATAGTAGAATTGCTCGCGGGAGGACGTCATACATTCTGCCTAGCGTGTGTGCATTAGCTCTCCTTTTGGTACTAGGTGTGATGATTAATCCTTTTGCGCAGGGAGGGGATGGAGAGAAGGCTTATGCGGCGATTAATGAGGACTTGGGCGATGGGGCGAGTATTGCACTAAGCATTAGTAATGGCGGTACGGAAGTGGCAGATGATGGGGCGGTATCAACACAAGTAAAGCCAGGAGAAGTAGCATATATTAGTAATGACATTACAATTAATACAACGAAGATTAAGCGTTACTATGTGGGCGTACAATCTGCCGGAGCAGATAGTAGCTTAACTGGAGAGAGTTCACAAGCGAAGATAGCTGGAGTAGGAGAAAATGTATATCCAGTGAATTTCGGAGATAACACTTGGGGATACGCTTTAGTAGGAGATACTACGAGTAGCGAAACTACTTTGCAGTATAATACATTACCAGCATATAATGATAATGCACCCGTGCAGTACCAGTCAAAGGATAACCCGACGAATGGGACATACAAAATGCGACTAATTTTCGCGGCGAATATTCGTGCAGATAAGCCAGCAGATCATTATAAGAATACGGCATTAGTATCCGTAGCAGCAGAAGCGAGAGATATGCTCTGGGCAGATTATGGCTTAACTACTATGCAAGGAATGACATCAGACATTTGTAAGAACGCGGAAGTAGGTACGACTGGACAGCTCAAAGATACGAGAGATCAAAAGCTATATTGGGCAACAAAACTAGCTGATGGGAATTGCTGGATGACACAAAACTTAGACTTAGATATTCCAGCAGAAGGGCTTAAAGCAGCGGATACGGATATTGCGGCGGATTGGAATAGTAGCTCGGCGGTGCCACCGGTGGCGACGACCACGAGCTTAACTGATTTATCTTATGACGAACGGCGCGTGACATCATACGATCCAGGGAGTATATATTGCAATAATAACAAATGCGATTTGACTGAAAGTTTGAATGAAGGACACGACAATGCTGGAAATTACTATAATTGGGCTGCTGCAACATCGGGAGGACTCATTAGTACTGAACCTGAAGATGTTGATATATATGTAGATAGAAGCATCTGTCCTAAAGCTTGGATGCTACCATATACAGGAGAGACATTTGGAAACCTAAGCAAATCATTTACGTACTTGATTGAGGAAAAGTTGGGTTTGTCTACGGGGCTAGTAGTCCCCGATAGCGTAATGACGTTACGGGAACGGCCATATTATTTTACACATGGAAATTACTATTCTAACTATAAAGGAAATTACAGAGGTGTTGTCGCTAGTAAATGGTGGTCATCGGTAGCGTATACCACCCAAAAATCATACAGTCTGTTTATTGGTTATGTTAATGGCAGTCTTTTTCCTGCGTCACATGATCCAATAGGCGAGCTTGTTTATGTACGGTGTGTAGCAAGATAGGATGATTTAATAAAAAGTAGGCTTAGTGAGACTCGCTTTTTATTGGAAACACGATTTGAAAAGTTGGGGGCACGTTTTGAGACAGCGAGAGTACGATTTTGGAGGTTATAAATTAACAGAGGTAGAAATAAGAATTATGCTCGGAGTACGATTTTGAGACTTGCGGGCATGATTCCCTGCCTTCCGAGTACGATTTATTAAGCTATGAGTATGATTCCTGCGTGGCAAAATCCCCGGCCTGAGATAGGTCGGGGAGATTGGTAGAGCATGTCCTAAATTAGTCGTCGGTGGGCTCGCAGGATTCGATGTATTCTACGAGATCGCTGAGACTAGCGTCGGTGTAACTGTAGCATTTGGTAGTCTCGGCACTAAGGCCAGAGAAGAGGCTTGCCGCTAGCGCTTCTACGGAATCGGACTTAGGCGAGTCGAACAGAAGTGCGTAGTCGCTGCCAATGAGGAGTTCTTTGCCAATCTTACGACAGCGCTGCTGTAGGACATGAAATTCTTCATGCAGAGCGGTAGCGGAGCGAGTCTTGATATGCTCGGGGCTCACACTGTCGCTGAGTGCATTATGACAATCCTTATCCTCTAGCCAAGTGAGTGCGCTATAGCCGACGACATGAAAGCCTTCAGACACTTTTGGTTCGACAAACCAGTCGAAAGTAGTGCAGGGCAGTTCAATGACATCTTTGGCGCTAAGAGTATTGAGATTGTGCGTGTGCTTGGCGGCGATAGGCGAGATCGGGATAAGCAAATCATAGATACCACGCATCCGGAGGATGTTGCGAGCGGCACGGGCGGCAGATTCCGAGACGATATAGAAAACACCTTTCGTACGCTCAGGAAAATCATTGAGCTTGGTCCAGCTATGATTGATGATGGGGATGCCGTCGAGCCAACGGATTTCGTCATTACGACGGACAACTTCGGTGGCGTCGCGATGAGATGGGAAGCAGCGGGAGACGATGTAAGAATCTTGTTCTTTGAGATAAAGGCGAATGGTGTGTCCAGTAAGATTGACGAATTCCATAATGTTCCTCCTAGTCATAAAAGCGGACATGCTTTAACTTTAACGTGCAAAAAGACTATTTATCAGGATGAAGCTATGCCCATCAAAAAAATAGTCTTCTGCTTATTATAATAGCATATTTTAGAGAAAAGCTGCAAAGAAAGGTTGATTTTTTGAGAAAAAACTCTAAAATAGAAGGTAAATGGAGGTGTAATATGGAGAAAAAGGCGCAGAAAATAAGTGGCGCGGCGGTGGCGGCGATAACTTGCTTAATTATAATCATTGCGGGGGTGGCATGGACGATTGTGCGACAACAGATTAGCAACAATTCTTCTCAAGAGATTGCAGAGGTAGTCGAACTGCCAAAGCCGGAAAAGTCTGACGGGATTCGTGGAGAACAATTTGGGGTGGATAAGAATATTAATGAGGAAACTCTAGATAAGTATCTCGGCAGAGATGATGTAGTATATCGTGATATGCGAATGCTGAAGGATCCGGGAAATTATGAGGCGATTGGCGGAGATTCGTATTTGTCGGGATTCGTGGAAGGTTTTGAGGTGGTGCCGTATCCATATCTGGTGAATGTAAGTGGGCTGCCAGAAGAAGTCGGGGAAAGCTACACGGGGAAGACTTTGTTCACGCAGACTAAGGATGGGAAATATGCGGCAAATTATGAAGAGTCAATGCAGATTTTGGAAGATTTGTTCCCGAAGGATAAGAAAATTTTCTTGATGTGCGGCGGGGCGGGGTATGCTGGAATGACGAAAGATTTGCTGGTGAGTCTAGGATGGGATGCGGATAAGATTTATAACGTGGGCGGATATTGGTATTATAACGGTGAGCATGATGTGAAAGTAAAAACTGAGCGTAATGGAAAAACGGTGTATGACTTTTGGAAGATTCCGTATCATAATATAGATTTTGCGAGTTTGCATGAGAAAAAAGCTGCTAATTAGTAGTGGGATTCTAGTGGCGATGGCGGCAGCAGTGCTGGCTATAGTGCTACTAGTACAACCATGGAAATTTAGGCTGAGTGATGAATACTACGGAAAAAGTGGGCTTACAGAAATAGATACGGGTGAGCTAGAAGAGCTGATTCGCGAAAAGAAAACTTTTGCGATGTTCGTATACCAGCCAGCGTGTAGGGCTTCGGATGATTTTGAAAAGATTTTGACGGAGTTTAGCGAGAAAAATCAAATAAGTTTCGAGAAAATAGCGTTTTCTAAGCTGAAAGATAGTGGACTGGTAGAAGGACTGAAGTATTATCCTTCGGCGATGATTTATCATGATGGAAAGGTGGTGGATTTCTTGCGGGCGGATGACGATGAGGACACGGCGGCGTATGAGACTTTAGACGGGTTTGAGGAGTGGTGGCGAGGGTATGTGAAATAGGGGGCTATAATATTTTATTTTTGGTTAATTTTACTATTTATTTTTTTAAGAGGAAGTGATATAATAGGAGAGTTAACAATCTGGGTCGGTAGCTCAGCTGGTTAGAGCACCTGCCTCTTAAGCAGGGTGTCGAGGGTTCGAGTCCCTCCCGACTCACCAAACATAAAAATAACTCCTAAAGGAGTTCTTTTTATGTTTCTATATAGGCTAGAAGGGGCTAGAATCCGAAGCGCGAAGCGCGGGGTTCGTCCGTCGTAGGAGGCGAGCGAAAAGTGAGCTCGTTTACTTTTTCGAAGCGACGCCCGACGGGTAGCGATTTCGCAGAAATCGCGTTGTCCCTCCCGACTCACCAGAATAAAAAGAAGTCCATTTGGGCTTATTTTTATTCTGAAGATACGAGAATCGGCGTGGGCTATTTTTGTGGTATAATATATTATATATGGAAATCAGAGAGAATGTGCCAATTTCTGAGCTAACGACGATGCGGCTAGGTGGGGCGGCGCGATATGTTTATGTAGCTAAAGACCAGGATGATGTGCGCGAGGCTTGGCAATTTGCGAAGGAGCAAAACTTACCAGTCTGGATGATGGGCGGCGGGGCAAATACGATTGGACATGACGAAGGATTTGATGGAGTAATCATTCTAAACCAAATCAAGGGGATCTTCGTAAAAGTAGGGGAAGACTTAGTGGAAATTGAGGACTTGGATGACGTGCAGGACTTAGGCGATGAGCTAGAGCTGGTCTGCATGAGTGGAGAAAACTGGGATGATGTCGTGTATTTTGCTTGTGAGCGAGGATATACCGGAATTGAAGCGATGAGTATGATACCGGGTACGGTAGGAGCGGCGCCGGTGCAGAATATCGGTGCATACGGACAGGATATAGCGCAGGTGATTGTTTCGGCGGAAGCATACGACACACAGACGGATGAATTTGTGATTTTGACAAAAAAGGACATGGAACTCGGCTATAGACATACGAGATTTAATTTTGGTGAGGATGCTGGGAGGTTTTTGATCGTCTCGGTAACGATAAAACTAAGAAAAGAACAGATGAAACCGCCATTCTATAATTCCCTGCAGAGATATATTGATGAACATGGCGAGACGGACTTTTCGCCGGAGAATATTCGAAAGATGGTTTGCGAGATTAGATCAGAGAAGCTGCCAGACCCGAAAGAAGTGGCGAGTGCGGGAAGTTTCTTTAAGAATATTTACCTAAAAAAGGACGAGGCTGATATTGCCGAGGAAAAAGGGATTCCGATGTGGCGGGCTGAGGATGGTAGCGGAAAGATAAATTCAGGATGGCTGATTGAGCAATGTGGTTTGAAAGGTAAAATTATGCGCGGAATGCGCGTAAGTAATAAGGCGGCATTAGTGCTAATAAACGAGAGTGCGAAGAGCTATGCAGACCTTGCGGCGGCGAGAGCAGAAATTGTCGGAGCGGTTGCAGAAAAGTTTGGCTTGGCATTAGAGCAAGAGCCGGTGGAGATTCCGATGATCTAAGTGATACTTTTACTAAAAATAAACGAAAGGAGTAAAAGTGAAAATTTTGAGTGGAGCCGATTTGGCAGGATATATGAAAGAAAACCAGGCGCACATGGTGCGGGGATTGAGAGCGCAAAAGATTTTTCCGAAGCTTGTGATTATCCGTAATAGTAAAAGTCCAGTGATTGAAAAGTATGTAAGTCTGAAAAAGAGATATGGGGAGGACATCGGAGTGGAGGTCGAGGATTGGCTGAGGGGCGATATAGAGGCTGCTATCGCTGAGGCAAATGAACGAGACGACGTGGATGGAGTAATTGTACAGCTGCCACTGGAGGGAGAAGTGGATGTGACGGAAATTTTGAATGGAATTAAGCCAGAGAAGGACGTAGATGGACTAGGTGAGAGAGCGAAATTTGATTCGGCGACGGCGACGGCGATAAATTGGCTACTGGCGGGATATAGCGTGGACTTGGAAAAAAGTAAAATAGCCTTGGTAGGAAGAGGAAAACTGGTAGGGGCGCCGCTCGAGCGGATGTGGAAGAATTCGGGATACGATGTGGCTGTGTTTCGGAGCAAGGATAGCCTGGAGTCGCTGAAAGATTTCGATATAATCGTGAGCGCAACCGGTGTACCGCATTTGATTACAAGCGAAATGGTGAAGCCTGGAGCAGTAGTAGTAGATGCGGGGACGGCAAGCGAGGGTGGAGTATTGGTTGGAGATGTAAGCGAAGAAGTAAGAGAGCGCCGGGATTTAAGTGCGATTACACCGAAAGTCGGTGGCGTGGGGCCGCTGACAGTAACGGCGCTGTTTGAACATGTGATTAGCGCGGCTAGAAGGTAGATTCTGGTGACTTTAAGTCCTGTTTTGCTGTGGTAAGTGCTATTTTTGATAATTTTTATGTTTATTTCGTAGGATCGGCGTTGAATTTTGATAATTATTATGCCTATTTTGCGTTCTAAGGCTATCTAGAGGCGCTGTGGCGAGTTTTAGTCTTAGACCTTGCTCATACCAAGGTTTAAGATTTTGGGTGCCTCATAGGGCTTCCTATGAACCGCTTTTCTAATGAGCTCACTCTTTATGTTGTAAAAATTACAACGATTTTAGGACTAGCCTTAGGGATTCTTCTCTATTTATGTTGTAAAAATCACAACATTTTTATGTAATTTTAAGATTTTATTGAGTCTTAGTCACGCTTCAGCATCACAGTGAAGGCTTCAGACGGAATGTCAATTTTACCAAAGCGCTTCATGCGAGCTTTGCCACGCTTTTGCTTCTCGAGGAGCTTGGCTTTACGGTCGCGGTCGCCAGTGTGAATCTTGACGGTAACATCTTTGCGATAAGCACCGATAGTTTCGCGGGCGATAATCTTGGCGCCGATAGCAGCTTGCAATGCGACTTCATAATTTTGACGAGGTATAACCTGCTTGAGTTTCTTGACAATTTCGCGACCAAGCGCATCGGCCTCAGTACGGTGACACATGATACTAAGCGCGTCCATACGATTGCCGGCCACAAGAAAATCGAGACGAACTAGATCTTCGGGGCGATAATCAGACAATTCATAATTGAAGCTAGCATAGCCGGAAGTGATACTTTTGAGCTGGTCATAAAAATCGGTCAAGAGATTCGCCATAGGAGCCTCGAAATCAATTACGGCACGATCTTCGATATAGCTAAGATTAGTTTGGTGGCCACGTTTTTCGTTGATGAGATTCAGTACGCCACCGATCATATTCTGTGGAAGGATAATTTCACCCTTGACCCAAGGCTCACGAATCTCTGTGATGGTAGACTGGTCAGGAAGGTCAGATGCGGAGCGGATGTTAAGATTCTCGCCATCAGTGGTGGTAACCTCGTAATTTGTGCTCGGATTGGTGACAACCAAATCAAGATTAAATTCCCTCTCGAGACGCTCTTTGATGATATCCATATGAAGCAGGCCGAGAAAACCAATCCTAAGACCAAAGCCTAGGACGGGAGAATTTTCTGGCTCGAAAACTAGTGCGGAATCGGAAAGGGCAAGTTTTTCAACGGCTTCCTTGAGGTCTTCGTATTGATCATTGCTGACTGGGAAGAATCCGGCATAGACAAAGGGCAAAACGTTTTTGTAGCCAGGGAGCGGATGGGCAGCGGGAGATTCTGCTAGCGTGACAGTATCGCCGACTTTAGCCTCGCGGGTAGTCTTGAGATTGGTCACGATATAACCAATTTCACCGTCTTCGAGACTTGGGCGCGGGGACATTTTGGGAGTAAGTGCGCCGACTTCGAGCGCAATGCCATTAGTATTCGTAGCCATCATTTTAATATCGGCGTTCTTATCGATTTTGCCATCAAAAATGCGTACATAAAGCACGACGCCGCGGTAATCATCAAAATAAGAATCGAAGATCAGGGCACGAGTACTTACGGCTTGATGAGCCAACCCGCTTTTCGAAACACGGCGTTCTTCCAGCCCGTCGTTACGGGTGGAAGCCGCCTCTTCCTCGCTCGTGGCGCTCCGGGTGGTTTCTGCAAAGCGGGATTGACTCATTTCGCCGAGTTCATCCGGTCCTCGCGGTGCAGGCGCAGATTTAACAATGCGGTCGAGGATTTGATCGATATTATAACCAGTCTTGGCGGAAACTGGGATGATTTCTTCGGGCTTGCAGCCAAGAAGATTAACAATCTGAGCGGTGACTTTTTCGACATCGGCGGCTGGAAGGTCGACCTTGTTAATCACTGGAATGATATACAGATCTTGCTCGAGGGCGAGATAAACATTCGCTAAAGTCTGAGCTTGAATACCCTGGGTAGCATCAACTACGAGGACGGCGGTTTCAACGGCTTGAAGTGAACGAGAGACTTCGTAAGAAAAATCGACATGCCCGGGAGTATCAATAAGATTAAGCTGATAACCCTTCCAGTTCATCTGAACGGGCGTAAGCTTAATGGTAATGCCCTTCTCTCGTTCAAGATCCATTGAGTCAAGCAGCTGCGATTTCATTTCGCGCGTAGAGACCGTGCCAGTAAGCTCCATCATGCGGTCGGCAATAGTGGATTTACCATGGTCGATATGAGCGATAATACAGAAATTACGAATTTTCGATTGATCCATATGATATAATAATACCATATGAAGGTTATTTTGGCAATCTCTGGGGGGATTGATTCGATGGTAATGCTGGATATGTTAATTAATAGTAATGTCGTGGTGACACATTTTGACCATGGGACGAGAACTTCGTCGAAAGCTGATGCGGATTTCGTAAAGAAAGCGGCCGATAGCTCAGGAGTAAAATTTATAAGTGAGCGCGCTGAACTTGGCGACGGAACCTCAGAAGAGACGGCGCGGGCCTTTAGGTATGAGTTTTTATGGAAAGCCAGTAAGGAAAACGGCAATGCGCAGATTTACACTGCGCACCATTTGGATGATTTGGTGGAGACGGTAGCGATAAATTTGCTAAGAGGAACGGGCTGGCGAGGCTTAGCTGTGCTGGATACGCCGGGTATATGCAGGCCGTTCCTAGAGCCGGAGATTTCTGGAGCCAATAAACCTTGGGACAAAAAAGATATAGTAATATATGCTGCAGAACATGGAGTAGTTTTCCGGCAAGATCCGACGAATAATGAAGATAATTATTTGCGGAATCGAGTGCGGGAGAAATTGGAAAATTTTGATAAGAAACAAGAGATCTATGAATTGTGGCAAAAGCAAAAGGTACTGAAAGCGGAAATTGACGAAATTGTGGCGGAGATTTTGCCAAAAAAAGGCGAAGCGTGGCGAAGAAGTTGGTTTAAGAATTTAGATAAAAGTACGGCGCTGGAAATTTTACGAGCGGGGACTTTACGGGCGGGGATTAGCGCGACAAGGCCGCAATTAGAGAACTTTCGGCAAGCGATCCTAACTTATGCGCCGGGGAAAAGTTTTAATTTGCCGGGAGATAAGTTAGTACGATTCTCGAAAGATGAGTTTTATTTAGAATAATTTGAGATAGCTGTGATATAATGATGATAATTTAAGTGGAGTTGTTATGATTACGAAAGCGATTATTCCTGTAGCCGGCTGGGGAACTCGGAGATTGCCGATCACAAAAGTAATTGAAAAATCGATGTTGCCAGTAGGTAACCGACCATTGGTGGATTATTCAGTACAGGAATTAATCAAGGCGGGCGTGACAGATATTTATATGGTGATCTCGAATGTCGAGCCGTGCCAAGTCAAGGAATTTTACCAGGATAATGTGGCGTTGAATGAATACTTAATAGATCGCGGTAAAGAAGACCGGCTAGAACTAGCTAAAACTCTACCGGATAACGTAAAAATTCACTATATTCAGCAAGATCCGGCGGGAAAATACGGAACGGCAGTGCCCATCGCGATGGCAGTGGAAGAATATGGAATTAATGAGCCGGTTTTGGTGTTTATGGGGGATGATTTCATCTGGAATCCGGGTGGAGAATCGGCGGCGGAGTCTTTGATAAAAACTCTGCAAGCTGATACCGAATCGGCGATTCTAGGCGTGGAAATTCCGAAGGAAGAAGTAGAGCGATATGGAGTGTTTTCCGTGAAAGATGGGCTTTTGACGCAAGTAGTAGAGAAACCGAAGCCAGCGGATGCGCCGTCGAATTTAATTAATGTAAGTAAGTATGTGATGTCGCCGGAATTATTACAAGAAATCGTAGATTATGTAAAAACGAACGATTTTGGGCCGAAGGATCAGGAGTATGTCGTGACGGATCCGATTGACAGTTACATTAAAAAGGGCGGGATTATGCATGTGGCGGAGACGGATGGGGAGTATTTGGATGGGGGGACGTTGGAGGGATGGCTGCACGCCAATCAGGTGGTCTGCGGAGAATAGCCTTGCTATATAACGCCCTTCTGCTGCGTCAACGGATGCGTTGCTTGCTCGCCGTATATTAAATACGTCTTGCTCCGCTACTCCCGTTTCCTTGCATAAGGACATTCTATAGCAAGGGTTCATGAAAACTAAGGACATTATCTGCTTCTCCTCATTCCTTGAATAAGTCTAAGAATTGACAAGGGTTCATAAAATTCAAGAAATGATCCACTACTCCTCCTCTCCGTGTATAGCCTCGCTAATCAGTAAAGGTCCATACTAGCTTGTTATTTACTGCTCCGCTACACAAAACCACTCTATAGCAAGGTTTTGTGAAAAATAAAAATAATCCCGCATCTCCTCATTCCTTGAATAAGCCTAAGAATTGACAAGGGTTCGTGCATTAGAGAAAAGCTTCATATCATGAGATGAATAATTATTTTGACTTTTTGGCAGAAAAGTGGCATTTTTGGAAGATTTTTGATAGATTTTATGCACTTTGTGATATAATATTATTATGAAAAAGTCGTTTACAGAACCAAGTTATCAAGAAGCAATTGGACGCGTAGTAGAGCGTTTGCGCACAGAAAAAGGCTGGACGCAGGCGGAGCTGGCGGCGGCGATTGGCAGTAGTCAATCAGCCATTCATCGAATCGAGAAGGGGCGGCAAAATATTTCTTTGGATTTGACGAAGAAATTGTCGCGGGCGCTGGGCGGACAGATTTTGTCGGTGAATGATGCGGTTTCACAGAGTTATCGGATTAACGGCGGAAAAGAGCTGCATGGCGAAGCGGTGATAAATACAAGCAAGAATGCGGCGGTGGCGCTGCTTTGTGCTTCCCTACTTAACAGCGGGACGACTTTACTAAAGCATTTGGCGCGGATTGAAGAGGTATTCCGGATTATTGAAGTATTAGAGTCGATTGGCGTGAGATGCCGCTGGGTGAATGACAATCGCGACCTGGAAATTGTACCGCCGAGCGAATTAAAGTTAAATAATATCGATGTGGAAGCGGCGAGAAAGACGCGCTCGATCTTGATGTTTATGGGGCCGCTTTTGCATAAGTTCAAGAAGTTTCGTTTGCCTTATGCTGGTGGATGCACGTTGGGTACGCGGACGATTGAGCCGCACCTGAGGGCACTGTCGGAATTTGGGCTAAAAGTCGATGCGGCGAGCTGCAGTGGTTTTTACGAGACAACGGTAGATGAGCAGGCGATTCGCAAAGAACAGTTAAAGGCGACGAAGGCGATTGAATCGGTACGCTCGGCTTATCCGCCAAAGAAGATCGTTTTGATTGAGCGCGGTGATACCGTGACGGAGAATGTACTGATGGCGGCGGCATTATATCCAGGCGAGACGACAATAGTGGGAGCTTCTTCGAATTATATGGTGCAGGATTTGTGCTTCTTCCTAGAAAAACTAGGCGTGAAGATACGAGGAATTGGTTCGACGACATTAATAATACGAGGTAAAGTAGAGATTAATTCCGATGTAGAATACGCGCCAGCGGAAGATCCGATTGAGGCGATGTCGTTTATTGCGGTGGCGTTGGTGACAAAATCTTGCTTGACGATTCGCAGGGCGCCAATTGAATTTCTAGAAATTGAGCTCGAAATATTGAAGAGTATGGGGGCGAAAATTGTCCAGTCGCCAGAATATTATAGCGCAAACGGACGGACGCGGCTAGTAGATCTGAAAATACATAAATCGGATTTAGTCGCGCCGACGGATAAAATTGCGCCAATGCCATTTCCGGGACTTAATATTGATAATTTACCATTCTTTTCGGTAATTGCAGCTACAGCAAAGGGGCGGACTTTGATACACGACTGGGTGTTTGAAAATCGCGCAGTATATGTGACTTATCTCGAGAATTTAAATGCAAGAGTGGAGCTGCTTGATGCGCATAGAGTTTATATCGAGGGGCCGACGAATTGGCGGGCAGCGGAGCTAGTAGCACCACCAGCACTGAGGCCGGCGGTAGTGGTGATGATCGCGATGTTGGCGGCTCCGGGGACTTCGATTCTTAGAAATATCTACTCGATTAACCGAGGTTATCAGGATTTTGCGGCGAGATTGAACCAGCTTGGCGCGGATATTAAGCCGCTGCTGGAGATTTAGAAAAATAGCAGAATAGAACAGTCTATAAATACGAAAATGTTTATGGTGTAGCATATTTTAGGCCGGAGATACAAGCACAAGTTTGAAGGTTTTTGATGGAAAGGGATTGGAGTTTTATTAAAAATTCATAAAGTTTTATTTGACATAATTAGATTATCGTGGTTACAATAGAGATTTTTCTTCCTTAAAGACTCCATTTTTGCAACAAAAAGTGGTTTTTACGACAAAATTGCGAAAATCATCACGGATGTGCTTGTTATTCATGGAAAATTTGCTATATAATCGGCGCATGGGCAGAAATTTGCATCGGCAAAGCACCTTAGTATAATCGAGGAAAGGAGGTGGGTATGGTTCTAGAACTGAAGATCTGGTTTATTACCATTAAGATAAGTTTGAAGCTAAAATAGTGAGCTCCTAAAATATAAGCTCACTAAATCATCCTATGATTCCATTCTACCAAGTTTAAAAGCAACAGTCAATGCTTAATTTTCTGCCCAAGCATGTTATAATTATTATAATAAAGGAAGGTAATATGACGAAAAAAGTTACGAAATCAGAAACAGGTGGAGAAGATACGGGCAAGAAGCAGGCGTTGGATTTGGCGATCCAACAGATCACGAAGCAGTTTGGTACGGGTGCGATTATGAAACTCGGTGATACGCAGAAAATTGACGTGGAGCTTTTGCCGTCAGGTTCCCTTTCGCTGGATTTGGCGCTGGGCGGAGGCTACCCGAAGGGACGTATTATTGAAATTTATGGACCAGAATCTTCCGGTAAAACGACTTTGGCACTACACGCGATTGCCGAAATACAGAAGGAAGGCGGTCAGGCGGCGTTCATCGACGCGGAGCATGCACTGGATCCATCTTATGCGAAGAAAATTGGCGTGGATACGGATAATTTGTTCATTTCGCAGCCGGATAATGGTGAGCAAGCACTAGAGATTTGCGAGACGCTGGTGAGAAGCGGAGCAGTGGACTTGATTGTAGTGGACTCGGTGGCGGCATTGGTACCACAGGCAGAAATCGATGGTGATATGGGCGATGCGCAGATGGGTTTGCAGGCGAGATTAATGTCTCAGGCGATGCGAAAGCTGACCGGGATTATTTCGAAGAGCAAGGCAACGGTGATTTTCATCAACCAGATTCGGATGAAAATCGGCGTGATGTTCGGTAATCCGGAGACGACTACTGGTGGTAATGCGTTGAAATTTTACGCGTCGGTGCGAATGGATATTCGGAGAATTGGCCAGATTAAAAACGGTGAGGATATCGCCGGTAACCGGACGAAGGTGAAGATCGTAAAAAATAAGATTGCGGCGCCATTTAGGACGGCGGAATTTGACATTATGTACAACGAAGGTATTAGCAAGACCGGAGATGTGCTGGACCTCGCAATTCAGAAAGGCATCATTGATAAAGCTGGTGCGTTTTTGAAATATAAAGGTGAAACGATTGCGCAAGGTCGTGAAAATGCAAAGGATTTGCTGAAGAAAAATCCAGAGCTAATGGATGAAATTGAACATCAAGTGCGTGTGGCGGCGAAGTTGGATCCAGAAGATGAAGAGATAATTGACGAGGCGACTGAGCCCACTAGTGAGTAATGCTTCAAATTGAAGAGCTGAGCGGTGGGAGTGGGGAAGAAAAAGATTGGCTAGAGGAGGCAGCCGATCTAGAACCGGCATTCATAATTACAAAAATCACGGCGGGAGTGAAAGATAAAAATCGCGTGAATGTTTTTGTGAACGGGAAATTCACTTTGTCGCTGGATGTGCGGCAGGTGGTGGACCTGCAGGTAAAAGTCGGGCGAAAGCTGAGCGAAGATGAGCTGCAAGAGCTGCACAGGGCCTCGGAATTCGGTAAACTTTACCAAAGGTCGCTGGAATGGGCTTTTACGAGGCCGCATTCAGTGGGCGAAACGCGAGATTATTTGAAGCGCAGACAGCTAAAGCGGGCGCAACTGAATCGGAAGCGAGTGCAAGAAGAGCTGAAACCTTTGCCAGAGATCCAGGATTCGGCGATTGACTTAGTAATCGAGAGGCTGGCGGAACGTGGCTATATTGATGATCGGAAATTTGCAGAATATTACGTAGAAAATCGGTTTATCAAGAAAGGCATTAGCCGGCGGCGGCTAATGATGGAGCTACGAAACAAAAGGGTCAGCGAAGAGATTATCGCGGCGGTGCTTGATAATAGTCAGCGTAATGACGACGATGAATTGATGAAAATGATCAAGAAAAAGGCACGGCGATATGACCAGCAAAAGCTGATTCAATATCTCGTACGGCAAGGTTTTCGCTATCATGACGTAGTGGACGCAGTAGAAGATTATTACAACAAAGCACGAGAGAATTTGTTATAATAGAAGGATGAAACGATTACTGCGAGTAAGTTTTAATACGCTGATTATTTCGGCCATGCCGATATTGTCATGGCTAGTGCTCGGGATGATTTTGGATAGTCAATTGGCTAATGTCTTCTCCTTGACTTACCCTCTGCAGTGTTTCGCGGGAGCTATTATGGCGCTGTTTGGCACCGGAGCAAATATTAGTAGATACCGAGACAGAAACAGAAATGCGGCAGATAACGGAATATTTTATGGGACTTTAGTAAGCATCTTAATTTATGGAACGCTGATATTTTGCGTGGATAATTATATAAGCTTCATGAATATGGAAGTGGAGACTTATAGAGTATTTTGCATTTATTCGATGCTCCAGATGTGCTGTCAATCGGTAATGCAGCTGTGCTTGACGAAACTTTATTACAAAAATAAAGATAAGTTGGCGAATAAAATTACAATTGGATTCAATATAGCAAGTTTCGTAGTACTGATAGTAACAGCGCTAGTGTCGCGCGATCAAAAGATTACGGCGGTTACGACGGCGCTAGTATTAATAATCATGACCGTAGTTTTATTAGTGAGGACGATGCAAAAAGTAACTTTCCGGCTAAATATTTGGAAATGTATGAAATATGACGCAGTGAGTTTTGTGGCGAATTTTATTTTCTTTTTCACTTATCTATTTGGATTTAGCACGGCGTTTAGTTTTGGTGAGGAATATGCGGCGGCGATAAATTTTGCAACATTAGTAACCGACATGCAGTGGGATGCGACGGATGCGGTGGATACAGTGGCGAAAATTGATCTTGCGAAAAAGAAATTTAATTACAAACGGCACGTACGAAATGCACAAAAGTTGAGCTGGATCATGGTAGCCTCGATATTAATAATGAGTGCGATTATGTATCCATTCTATCGGCCAGATCTGGGGATAGTGAGCATAATAATCGGGCTGCATATCCTTGATTTCTTGACGGATCCTTTTGCGAGGGTGAAGAAATGCTACTTAGTACTAGAATACTCGGCAGCAAAGACGACAGCGGCCTATACGATTGGGCGCGGCACGCGGGCGGTGATGTCGCTACTGCCGACGCCGTATTGTACGATGATTGGACAGATGACTTCGTCGGTATATGAGATAATATATTATACTGTGACATATCATAGACAACAGAGAAAGCTAACAGTGGCTGAAGCGCCGGTAGTGATAGATGATTAAGCTTAGAAAAAACTTAAGTTTTAGTATTTTCTGCAAGGCGAGAAACGTGATATAATAAAAGTATGTTAATCAACGGTTCGAAATTAAACGAATGCCCAATCTTGAGCCTGCATGTCGGCGGGGAGATTGCGCGCGTAACAGAACCGATCGTAGACCCGGATAGTTTGAAAATCATTGGGTTTAAGCTAGAGGGGAAGATGATTCGTGATGACGTAGGTGATATTTTACCGATGAACAGCGTACGAGAATTCTCACGGATGGGGATGATAGTGGATTCGATAGATGAATTCGTAAAAGCAGACGATATTATAAAGATACGTGATGTACTGAAGCTGAATTTCGCTTTGCCAGGACTAAAAGTAGTGACGAGAAAGAAAGTCAAGCTCGGTAAGGTGCTGGATTATACAGTAGATATAGAGACTTGGCACGTGCAGCAGTTGATCGTGCAACGACCAGTGATGAAAGCGTTTTTCGATCCGGAATTAGTAATTCCGAGAAAGCAAATCATAGAAGTAGATGATTACCAAGTGACAGTGAAAGATGAGCGCGAGAAGGTGAAGAGCAAAGTAGCAAAGGAAGAGCCGGCAGGGTTCGTGCCAAATTTCATTAACCCGTTTCGAGAGCCGGATTTTGCGAATGAGAAGGTGACGAAGTAGAGGGGATGCTTCGTAATAGGGATGGGGGTGAGGTTTGTTTTTGATGAATTATGGACTTTTTGGAAAGGTTTTCTGCAAAATCACCAAAAAACATCATGGATGTGCTTGTTATTTTGAGATTTTTTGCTATATAATGGCACTAGGCGCAGGAGCTGGACGTTAATAGGTAGGGTGCGGAGTTAGATTTTGGAGAAAGGAGTGGGCAATGGAACAAAAACCAAAGCTTTTTTCGCGACTAATTGATTGGTTCTTTAACCGTAAAGAAGCATCAACTAGTCAAAAAATTAGCCTTACCGTTGTCGGTGATAACAATCACATTGAGATCACCATCAAAGACAACGATAAGGACTAATGCTTTTTCTTCTAAGTTAATTGTACCTTATTAACACGGTTACGTCTAGCTGAGTTTCCATCAAAACTCTTGTGGACTTTTCCACAGCCTGCGCCCATGAGATGAACCGCTATCGGCAAGTTATCCGCATAGTTTTTAGAACCCTAGGGAATTCTTGCCGATATTTTCACTATCTATCTAGCGACACAGCGGATAGAGAGACCAATAAAACGTTGGTCGCTGGAGACGGAATGACTTGACGTGTCAACGGAAGTACTAAAGTATAGACGTGCGGCGTCACTGGTGGAGGTACTAGATGTATAGATGACCGAAGATGTCCAATATTCGCCTAGACCGCCAGCTGCATAGAGAATGGGTGTATTAGGATTAGAAAATTTTGTAATAATGCCGCTGTATGTAAAATATAGTGGATCGGTACGTATATCTTGATCGCCATATTGAAGTTTATTGTCGCTAGCGTCTTTTGTTCCATACGATGCTAGCAATGTTTCATATGACTTATCTCCAGATGCTGCAGGTAACTGCCAACCAGCTGGGCAAATGCTGCCTAGCGCATTACCGCTGGAGATATTTGCTCCAGAGCCAGCTGTCGCAGCATTAAAACTATAATAGTTGCCAGTTAAGTAATGCGCGTTATAGACTTTATTTGCAGCATCTACTGCGTCTACAAAATTCGGATCATCCGAAACAGTCCAATTTGATACATCTCGCCAACCGCTGCTAGTGCAAGCAGATAGCCCCACGCTGGTATTTGCACATAAGTTCGGCGTAGTTGGTGCATCATATATATACAGTCCTGGATTATTATACTGTCTTAATGGACTGTCGATGCTCCAGTCTTTAATTGCTATAATGATTGAGTTAGGGTCGCCGTAAGCTAGATTTTGCGTCATCCAACAATTACCGTCTTTGAGTTTGGTGACCCAATACTTATTGCTATCTCTCCTATCGATAAGCCGTACAGTATCGTTTTCTTTGGCGTCAGTACAAATGGAACTCGTTATGTCTTGCATATATTCGATACTATATAAGCCACTTATATCTTCCGCCCCCGCCGCCACAGACAAAGTAATATTAGACTTATAGTGATCGGAGACTGCTCCTTCAAGATTAGCAGCAAAGGCAAGAGTGTAGGGTTGGGAGATGCCGGTGAGGGTATTACCCTCGCCAGCATCCTGACCATCAGCACTAGTAGAGACACTAGTCTGGATAGGACGATAAGTCATAGTACTAGGATCAACATCTCCTCTACTTACGCCATAGCCCCATTCTTTAGTCCCAACAGTACCAGCAGTGTTACTAGTAATGCTTTGTAGTTTATCACCATGAGCTTGTCCAGTTAGAGCAGTACTATCGGCTTGTACGTACACATCATAGTTTTGTATATTGTTAGCTCCTACGGTAAAGTCTACTTTAATATACTGTGTACCAGTACCAGTCACTTGTTCTTCTACTGTATCCTTATCGTTCAAAGCAGTATCTATACGTAAAGCTACACCATTTTCTGGGACTATATCATCATATCCTGGTTCTCCTGGTATATTATCTGCTGCATATACCTTCTCACTATCACTACTATTACTATTACCACTAAGTCCTCCTACTGGATTAATACATAATCCCATTACCAAAAGGAGAGCTAGCGTACTAGCAAGAGGAATACTATAAGAAAACCTTCGTTGTCTATAGAAATAAGTACTTTTACTATGAAGCATAAAAGTGTTTAACTTTGGTTTCTTTTTTATTCTTGCCATGTGACGCATTTTATTGGCCCTCCTTTTAGTTTAGTGAGTTTTTCCTAAGGTGACCATCTTCTTCATTGCCATAACAAAAATGGTGCCATAGGTGTTCGAATCACGTTAACCAAGTCATGGACAGAGTCCAAACATAGTCGTCATGATGCCTATAGCACCATTCCAAACGACGACCATGCATCGGCCTGGTATATAATAACGTAATTCGAACATCTTTATTTTATCATATCACCCAGCAAAAGAAAAGTATTGCGTATTAGCTCATAAATAACTTCACCCAAAAATACTCGTTGTCTCATAATAACTT
>CAZOPB010000006.1:0-56059 GCA_964581595.1 uncultured Candidatus Saccharibacteria bacterium | reverse complement strand
GAACCTGCGAATGCTGGGACCAAAACCCAGTGCCTTACCACTTGGCGACGGCCCACCATACCTTTATTCTATCACACTTCCCTGATTTTGTATAGCACCAGCCTTATTTTCTCACATATTAAATATAATCCCCCCTATTTAATCCTCTTCATATCTTCAAAAACCCACTCCGCCCATTTTTCACTTCACCCCACCTCTTCCGTTCAGCTTTCTCAAATTCATCACCACGCCGAGCACCCCCGTCATCACCATCACTCCTATCATCACCCATATCCGCGAGCTCCAGCTGATTATCCACCTCTCCTTCATTTCCGCTCCAAACCCTAATACATAGGCCTGTTCCAGGAGCTCCATATTCATCATATTCACTATCAGGGCCAACATTGCTCCGATCATCAGTGCCAACACTGCCGCCAAGAGGCTTAATCCTACTAGATACACTATATAAATCAGCACGATCTGCCCTCTCCCCGCGCCCATTGCCCGATACAGCGCAATTGTTTTCTTGTCCTTCCTCATCAGCCTTCCGTAAGTACTCAACATTATCACCCCCGCTATCACCATCAATACCACACCAACTACCGTCGCCACTTTCCATAAGCCTCGAAAATTCATCTCCGTGCCTACCGGATCACCAATCAGCTCGCTTATCAGGTACTTTGGCTCCGTAGTATTATGACAAGTGACTATTCCCTCCCATACCCCCATGCAATATCCTGCACTTTCCATATATTCTGCCGCTTGCCTTACGCTCTCAAATTCCGCCACTACTGTCTCTGCATCGCCTTCTACTCCATCCTCCGCTACAATGCTCGAACTCCTGCCAGTCCTCACCTGCTCAAGTATTATATTCAGCGGATTATCTTTATCTTTCCGCTGCTTAAATGCCAAATTCGTCTCATATATCCCACCCGGCAAAATCCCAGCAATGTAGTACTTCTCTCCCTCTATTTTCACAGTCTTTCCTAGCGCCCGCTCCCACATCTTCTCGACCGCCGCTACTTGCGTCTTTACCGAGCTTTTCCAATCCGGCATTTCTATTAGCAACATTCGCGCCAATTGATCTACTGGCGCATACATTACCTTCACCTCTCCTCCATCTTTCACTTCTGCTCCCACTAACCCCGCCTCTAATACATACGCCCATCCTTCTTTCCTCGCCTCCAATACCCTTCCGCCATGTTGCCGAATTTCCGCTTTCGCTTCCTCCACATCACATCCGTTTTTACAAAACATTTCATTCATCTCCACCCCTATCAATATCTTTCCATCCGTCAGCCCCGCCATCTCTTGCATCGCCGAGTTCTGCACCCCTTGTATCAGCATCACCACCGCCATCATCACGCTATACAGCACCCCTACTACGATCAGGATCATCACCGTCTGTCGTTTATGCCCAGCGATGCCAGCTAACCCTAGTCTTAGATAATCTCTTGCTCCCACCTAATCTTCCTTCAGCTTTCTCGCAATATGCTGCGGCGTAAATCTCCTCGAGCTCAGCCCGATCACCAGTGGCGCTACTATTAATATCATCACTATAATCATCCAAAACATTCCATTCACCCCAAAGAGCATCACTTCTGGTCTCTTCGCCAATATATAGTATTCTTGCAGCCTCGCCGCCAATGCCTCGCCGCTCATTATCCATACCGTCCCTGTGAAAATCAGCGTCATCCCCAAGCACGTCAATATCGCCAGCCCGCACAGCTCCAATACATACAAGAAATATATTGCATAGACATTATTTGTACTCGCCCCCATCGACCTATATAGCGCTATCGTCGCCGCATCCTGATCTATCACATGTGCCAGCGTAAATGTCGCCACCACTACCGCTACCACGATAAGTACTATCTCTAGCATTGATAATAATGAATCCCATGTCTCAAACGCATCCATGATCGACATCGTATTCCCCCATAAATCATACACTCTATCCTTCGCTTTTATATCCGAACGTACCTTAAAAATCCCCAAGACCGTCTCCATCTGCGCCGAATACTCATCTGCCTTCTCTGGATCATCAAACCTCGCCACAATCATCTTTATCGGTGGTACATTTCCGCTCGGCAATACACGCACGCCGCCCACCAGTCCCGCTCCCTCGCTCAGATATATCTTTATCTGTTCACGCACATATTCCTCTGCCTTTCCCGCTCCATCATCTACCAGGTATATTCCCGCTCTCCGCCCCCTGCTTACCATATCCAAGATTACGTTCAAAGGATTAGCCCCATCCAGCGAAGGCGCACCTTCTTGTGTCCCTGGCAGCTCACCTATTTTATATGTCGTATCTTCGATTCTCTGCTTCAACCCTTCTCTTAGTTTCGGGTCCACCGCGCCTAACTCCTCACCCCAGCTCCACCCCTTAGATACCAATATCGGCATTTTTCCTTCCGGCACTTCCGCGAGATCCTTCCTCGCAAATATCTCCGCCAGCTCCGCGTCCATTACATTATACTCAAATCCTCCCAGATTATACCACCACACATACCCTACTATTTTTCCGTCATACCTGCTCAATTTCTCTTCTATCCGCGCTTGTGTTCTCTCTCCAATTACCGGCGTCAAATCCAGCTCATCCACCTCTTCTGGCGTTCCAATCGCATCATTATATCCCAAATCACTATTGTCCCCCGAGGCTAATACATACAGCTCCCCATCCGTTCCTTGCACCGACGCTTTTATTAGTGTCTGTCTTAATCCTTCCGTCAATACCACGAATCCCATCACCGTACCAAACAGTACCGCTATCGTAATTATTATCACCGCACTCCGCCCCTTATGCTGTGCGATATTTGTCCAGCTCAGGCGCACGGCATCACCAAGTCTTAGTCCCATTATCCCCTCATCTCACTACTTACTTTTCCATCTTCTACTCGCACTATCTGTGTCGCATACTCCATCACTGTCGGGTCATGGCTCGCCACGACCATCGTCGCTCCCATATTCATCTGGATCTGTTTTAGCATCTCTATTACATTCTTCGCATTCTCCGGATCGAGGTTATTCGTCGGCTCATCCGCGAGAATAATTTCCGGCTTCATAAACATCGCCCTCGCCACACAAGCTCGCTCCGCCTGCCCGCCCGAAATCTCCGCTGGCTTTCGGTCTAATACATCTCCTATTCCCAGCATCTCCGCCAGCTCCCTTGCTCTTGCCTTGCGTTCCTCTCTCTTCATCCCCGCGAAAGTCCCCATCAAGCTAATATTTTCCTCTACGGTCAGCTGCGGCTGCAGGTAAAACCCCTGGAATATAAACCCCACCTTATGTCGATAAAAATCCGTCCTCGCTTTACCCTTCAGCTTACTCACGTCCTGCTCATCAATAATAACTTCCCCACTCGTCGCCGGCTCAATCCCACCAATGATATTTAGTAGGGTTGATTTACCCGCTCCACTCCTTCCGCCGAGCATTGTGAAACTTCCCGTCGGCACCACCAGATTCACTCTGTCAAACACC
Source organism: uncultured Candidatus Saccharibacteria bacterium (assembly GCA_964581595.1). GTDB lineage: Bacteria > Patescibacteriota > Saccharimonadia > Saccharimonadales > Saccharimonadaceae > Nanosyncoccus. The sequence goes on along the minus strand of CAZOPB010000006.1, from coordinate 52,597 downwards.
ACTTTCTTTTTATAAGATTTGCTCAAGTTTTCTAGCTTAATCGTCATGCTTTAATTATACTACAAAATAAGAAAGCCAGCCCCACCCCAGCCAGCCTTCTTATTTTATTATCTATCCCCTAGCGCCTACCTCGCCACACACCGCACAGATTGACCAGCATGTCTGTAATCTCCACTAGTACTAATATTATTAATAAAAGCAAAATAGTAAGCCCAATCTGAATTAAAAGCTGTTGATAACCAATACCTACCCGTTTGACCAGCATCCCTAAGGGCGGTTGAACCAGACACACTTCTTATATATCCCCCAGGCACAAAATATAATGGAGCTAGTCTTATATCGTAAGTTCCGACAGTTAGCCCATTCTGCTCACCATATGCAGCGATGAGTTTTGTGAAAGTTTTGTTTCCATCGTTATTAGCTGTTGGCAATTGCCAATTTTGCGGACAGATGCTACGGTTAGCATCCCCCTTAGAGATGCCAGCTCCAGACCCCGCTGTTGCAGCTAGCCAAGAATAATAAAATCCAACTAAATAATGTGCGTCATATACTTTATTTGCTTCATCGAACACGTTAGAATAATTTGGATCATTTGAAGCAGTCCATCCATTCACATCTATCCACCCGGAAGCGCAGCTTTCAAGTCCATCTGCGCTTGAAGTGGTACACGTTTTTTGCTCGGTTGGAGTTGAATAAATATACGACCCAGGGTTATAGATAGTACTAGCCGTATCATCTTTCCCCCATGCGCTCAAACTCGGATGTGTAGCACCTGGAGCGTCATAAGCTAAATTCTGTGTCATCCAGCAGTTACCGTCTTTAAGCTTAGTCACCCAATATTTATTTCCGTCCCGCATATCATAAAGACGTTTTGTATCATTTTCTTTGCTGGATGTACATATTTCTGTAGTCATCTCTTGCATATATTCAATATCAAGAAGCCCAATTTTTGCTACTTCGCTAGCTCCGGCCGCAACACTAAGGAGAACTCCTGATGTATAATGCCCCGGCGTAGCATCCTTGGCAAACTTTGTGGCGAAGTTTAGAGTAAAGTTTCTTGTCTCTCCGGTTGAGCTAGAAGTATAAGCTGGGTTCATGATAGAAGCTGTATCGGGTACTGGATTATACTTTAAGTTTTCTACTGTAGTTCCCGTATCATCTACCGCATAACCCCAAGTATTGTCGGTAAAGTTACTAACTGGAGTTTCGGTAGTAACAAAGTCTATACTAATGTTACCATTAGTAAGTTTATTAGTACTTCCTGGTGCAGTTTGGACATAGACATTATAACCATCTACGTTTTCTGTCTTTACCGTAAATCCACTACTTATATAGCTCATCTCTCCAGCTTTAGCATTTTGTTGTAATAAAGTCTGGTCTGGATTAGCCATTGTGAGTGCTACTGACATACCTGTAGTATCTGCTTGTTCCGTTATACCTTCTTCTGCATACACTTCCTCCCCACCCTGCGCAAAAGGATTAATCATACATCCCATTACCAAAAGGAGAGCCGTTATGCATACCGCAGGCAAGACATAAGTAGAAAGATAACCATTGTGTTCCAAATTCATATAGTTATTCGTTTTGCTCGGGAAATCGCGCTTTTCCGAGCAAAACCTTACTAAATGTTTTTGGCGGTTGGACACCTTTTTACAAAAAGGGGTCCAATTAAGGTAGAAATAAGTACTTTTACTATGAAGCTTTTGTTTAGTAATAAGTAATAATGGCTTCTTTTTCTTTATTCTTTTGCGCAGCATCTGAGCTAGCCCTCCTTTTGGATTTGATATTTACACCCAGGCGAGCATTTTCATTAGCCGCGTCACTAGCTAACAAAAATGGTGCCATAGGTGTTCGAATCAATCCAGCCAGCCAGAAACTTAAAGCTTCTTTCACAACCGTCATGATGCCTATGACACCATTCTAATAACGGTTGCAAATAAAACAACGGCTAGCTTTTATTAATGAATTGATTCGAACAATACCATTATACCACACTTTTTCATGCTTCAATAATTTTTTCATAGCATAACCATGTTATAATATTATTACGGAACTCAGTTCCCCGGGCTTCAAAGGCATGCAATTGAGGTCAAGCTCCGGCTACCAGCGATACCCTTTAATTACCAGGATTGTGAAGTCATCCTGTGACGCTAAGGATCTCTTAGCGCATAGGTTAGCAATGTTATTTTAGGCTACGGCTTATCATGAATGTAAAATGGCTTCTCCCGCTCCTTTGCGGTTTTTACTTCGTATATGGCGGCAACGTCAATAGTAGCTCTCTAAACAATGCCGGCAGCAACGGTTATTACTGGTCATCTACGGCCAACAATGCGTCCAACGCTTACAACCTGAACTTCAATACTAGCGTCAATCCGTCAAACAACAACAATCGCTACAACGGCTTCTCTGTCCGCTGTGTCGCTTATTCCAATCCTGGTTTATTTCTTATGCCAATCCCTATTTCCCTATTGCTTGCATATCCTTACTTTTTCTTTTCTCGCAAAACTCTTTTGCTAAGTTTCATTTCTCTATTGCTTGACAAATTCCTCATTTCAAAAAATCTTTCGATTTTCATCATGCCTGTGCTTGCAACTCAGAGAATTTTTAATATATAATGGCTCCAGGCGCAGGAGCTGGATGTTAATAGGTAGGGTGCGGAGTTAGATTTTGGAGAAAGGAGTGGGCAATGGAACAAAAACCAAAGCTTTTTTCGCGACTAATTGATTGGTTCTTTAACCGTAAAGAAGCATCAACTAGCCAAAAAATTAGCCTTACCGTTGTCGGTGATAACAATCATATTGAGATCACCATTAAAGACAACAATAAGAGCTAATCCATATCTCTTAAGTTAATTATACCTTATTAACACGGTTACGTCTAGTTGAGTTTCCACCAAAACTTCTGTGGACTTTTCCACAGCCTGCGCCCCCTAATTCTCACCCCCTCTTCCTACTATCCTCACGCCTCCTCTACTTATAATACGCCCTTCCCTCTACTCTAATATCCACATACGCCGGCTTCAAATCTCTCTCCCCTAGATACCGCAATACCCGATCCGCATCCTCCGCCGTCACTGCCGTATCTCTATCAGTATTAACTTTCAGATAAGTTTCTATCCCTTCCACATCCACGTATAGTTCCCTGCTCGTCCCCGTAGGCAACACCACTTGAGTTATCGTATATCCCAAGTCTCTCATATCCTGTTCTAGCTGCGCAATATAATTTTTCGTTCGCGTCGATATTTGCCCCCGATTATCCTCATCCACAATCTTCACCCTAATTATATATTCTTCCTCCTGCGCCTTACCAGTCTCGTATTCCATCATCGCATTCTTACCAGTTATATAAGCCAGTACCCCCAGCGCACCCAAAATAACAATCGCACTAATCACCGAATTCCTTCGCTTCCGATGAATCCGTCTTCGCTCTTGTAGCCTTTCCGATTCCGACTCCGCCTGTTCCCGCTCCGCCACAATCGTCTGGCCACGCTTCATTTTCCCTTGCCCACGCATTTTTCTACTTCTTTCTTCTTACTTTTGCCTTCGCCCTCTCCATCCGTTTTGTCTGTTTCTTCTTTTCCCGTTTTTCTCTCTTCTCCGCTTTTTTAGCCTGCTTCTTCTCTTTCGCCTCTTCTTTCATCCTATCCAGATGTTCTTGCTTATGCTCACTCACTTCCACCAATATATCCGCCAGCTTATCCGCTGCATCTGGCGCCGCTTCTGCATGTAGCTTCTCCGCCAATTCTTCCCTTTCCCTCGGTGCCCGCACTAAATGTCTCACTGCTTCCAATAATTCCGTCGGATCCTTTCTCATCTTCTCATCCGTCACCATTACTACCGCCCCCGCATCACATAGTTTCTCGGCATTCTTCAGTTGATGTGCACCTGGCAACCGTTCGAACGGCACCAATATTACAGCTTTTTTCAGCGCGGCGAGCTCCGCAATCGTCGTCGCCCCAGCCCTACTCACGACGACATCCGCCGCCCCCAACAGCTCATACATCGCCGAATTAAACTCCCACATCCGAAAATTCGATTGTAATTTCGCCTTATCCCATTCCTCATACTGCTTCAAATCCACCACTTCCTCATAGTACTTCCTACCCGCCACTAGCCCCACACTCGCAAATTTCAGCATTTCTGGCAAAATCTCATGCACCGCCGCGTTAATATTTTGAGATCCTTGACTTCCTCCAGTTATTACTACCAGCGGTTTTTCCGCATCAAATCCAAACTCTTTCTTCAAATTTTTCTGCTGCGCTTCACTCACTACCTTAAACTCCGGTGCCACCGGTACCCCCACATGCACGATCTGACTATTTTCCCCTTTCGTATCTTCCCATCCCGTCGCCACTACCGCCGCATGCTCCATCAATACCCTATTGGCTAATCCCGGTACCATATCCGACTCATGTACCACATACGGAATCCTCAATTTCCTCGCCACCAACCCTACCGGCAACCCCACAAATCCCCCCTTTAGGAAAATCACATCCGGCCGTTTGCTCGGTAGCAACAATCTCCAAAAACTCTGTATTATCCCCCCGATAAATCCAATAAAACCCGCAATATTCCCAAAAATCAAATCTTTAATTACTATATCCCAGTTCTTCAGCCAATCCTTCTTCGTCCACCCTGCATATCTCCGAAACTTCCCCGCCCAAATCTTTCTCACCCGAATATACGGTACTCGACGCCCCGTCTCTTGCGCACGATCACCCCATCGCACCCCAATTTCTGTTGTGATTTTTACAACATTTTTATAATACTTCTTATCCGTCCAAAACTCCACTACCGTCTTCGGCTGCTTTTCTAGCAATTCGCGCACCACTGCCACCGCCGGAGTAATATGACCGCCCGATCCACCTCCTACTACTAGTACTTTCATACCGCTCTCCTTTCTACTCGTCGCACTTCCGTTACTCGCTTCGCTTCCTTCTCTTTTCTTGGTTCTCTACTCGTATAGCACGACAATTGCAACGCAATCCCCAGCGCCGCCGCCGTAAACAGCATACTCGTTCCTCCGTAGCTTAATAACGGTAGAGTAATCCCCGTCAGCGGCAAAAGCCCCGTCATCGACGCAATATTCACCACCACATGTGCCGTTGCCCATGCAAAAATCCCTATCACCACCAAAGATTCCTCATCACCCTCCAAATAATTCGCCGTCCTGAGCAGCCTCATTAATAATATCGTAAAGCACCCAATCACCACTACCAGCCCCACGAATCCAAAAGTCTCCCCCATAATTGCGAACACCGAATCATTTATCGACTCAGGAAGATATCCCGTCGCCTGTACACTATTGCCGATTCCCACGCCAGTCAGCCCCCCTGTGCCGATCGCAATCATTGCGTTCTCGATATGATAAGCATCGCTCGACTCCGCACTCCCAAAGGTCGCCAGCCTTTCCATTCGATGCGGTGACACCACGATTGACGCCACTCCCGCCCCTAGCGCTATTGCCACTACGATTATAAAATACCTCATCTCCACTCCACTCATAAAAAGCATTGCGAGAATAATCGCCGCTATCGCAATCCCCGTTCCTAGATCTTTTTGCAATACTACTACAAATCCCAACGACAACACGCTCACCACCGCAAACGGAATCCAAAAGTCGCTGCTCTCCAGTTTCCCTTGTTCTTTTCGTTCTGCCATCAACTGCGCCAAATATAATACCAACCCTAGCTTCAATATCTCCGCCGGCTGCAGGCTAAATCCTCCAAGGTTAAACCACCTACACGCCCCCAGCTCGCATTTTGCCAACCCGCTCCCCGCCGCCGCCAGTACCGCCAGCAGCGCACACAATACCAACCCTCCAAACATTACTAACTTTGCATATTTCCGCATAAACTTATACGGAATATTATATGCCAGCACCAACACCACCAACGACATAATTACATTTCTCAATTGCTGAAAGAAAAAATCATTCTCCCCCATATTATTACCATACACCGAATTAATCACATTCGCCCGCATCGGCCCCACCGCATAAATCACAATCAACCCCACGCCCAGCAGCACTACCGTCAGCGCTCCTATCCACCGGTCGCTCTTATGTCTCCGCACCGAATTCATTGCTAAATCCCCCTCCCAATATCACCGCCATCTCGAACCCCAGAACCCCCTGCAGCTTTGCTACTTAGAGCCCCGCAATTACCCTCTAGCCCATTCAAAACATCAGAAGCGAAACGCGCACCTGCTAACGCAGAAGAGTCCGAAGAAAATGCAGGCTCTATCTGCGCAGAATCACCACGGACAAAGTCCTCCACTTGCCTCACCCTCTCCTCGCTCACAATCCCCCCTTGTATCGCCAAAAACACTCCCACAATCGCAAACACTCCAGCGATCACCCAAAACCTCATTACAATTTTTGCTTCCCCCCATCCTTTCGCCTCCAGATGATGGTGTATCGGCGCCGAAATCAGCAACTTCTTATGGAATACTTTTTTCCAGAAAATTTGGATCAAACTCGATCCTGCCTCTACTACAAACAAAATCCCGATAATCGGCAGCAGGAAGAATGCATTTGTCATCATTGCTACCACCCCCAGCCCCGCACCAATCGCAAACGATCCAGTATCCCCCATCATAAATCTCGCTGGCGGCACATTAAACCAAATATACGATAGCAGCCATCCCACTACCGTCAAACAAAATCCAGTCAGCATCCACTGCCCCTGGAACAACGCAATTATACCATACGCTCCATACGCCATCATAGCCAATCCCCCCGCTAGCCCATCCAGCCCGTCCGAAATATTCACTGCATTCGAAGTTGCTACCACCGCAAAGGCGAATATCAACATCATTGCCACCGCTCCAACTTCCCAATCCCCAACAAACGGAACCTCAATACTCGTCCATCCTAGCTTCACTGCAAACCACCACCCTAGCCAAATTGCCAATACCGTAATCATCGCAAATTTCACCGGCGCCCTCAGCCCCGCTGCGCCCTTGCCACTACCGAATACATTAATAATATCATCAATAAGCCCTACGATGCTCCCCCCGATAAACCCTGCTAGTGGCAACCAAGTCTGCTCACGGTTCAAATTACAAATACAAGTCACCAGCGTTACCGTCACCACGCCAATTATGCCCGCCATCGTTGGGAAATGCCGCGCAAATTTCTTTGCATGCAATTTCGTCATCACTGGCAAAGCTTCACCAGTCAAAGTCTCTTTCTTCTGTTTCTTCCAAAACTTATATTTATATGCAAAATAAGTGTACACCGGTGTCAAAAACGTCGCCAAAAAAAACGCTGACAATGCCAACAAAAGCCCATAAAAAGTTTCATTGTTTAAAGTATCAGCCATATACAACATATATTATATCACACATCCACCGCTCCCGCATACAAAAATATACATAACTACATCCCATAAGAATCGCGCCGCCTCGGCGCCACACTTCCCCACACTACCTAAAAAGCTGCCGGTTCTCATTAAAATTTTAATTAACACTTTAAGTACTTAGTCATAGTTCAAAGAATATACCTATTAAACTATTATGCCTTTGTATTTATTCTTCTAAGAAACCATCCGCAACGCCACGAGTGAGGGAGAGGCGGCTCGCGCCCGTAACGACGGGCCGCGAGAACGCCGCGTTTCGTGAAGGATAAATACAAAGGCTACTCATTAGCCTTTGGCTGTATTCGTAGATATTCCTGCACATAATTCTTAATCTCATTAAACACCGGCAGCGCATGATCCTGCCCGCCCGGCATTTTTCCCTCTTCCCATATTCTCACCATTATCACATAGCTCGGCAATTCCCCTTCCGTTCCGCCCACTCCAACATAAGTCGCCTGCGTTTCATCCATTACATACGCCCCATCTCTAATTACCTGTGCCGTTCCCGTCTTTCCGCCGACATAAAATCCCTCTGGATCCGTCCCGTTCAACCGCCAAGCCTTCCGCGTATTGTACAACATTTCCCTCATCCTCGCGCTCGTCTCTTCGCTTATCGTCTCTCTTGCCGCTTCCTTCTTCTCGCTCGGCACAAATTCATCCCCCACCATCTTTCCCGCCACAATTGTCGGCTCATAATATTTTCCGCCATTCACCACCGAAGCGACCGCCGCCGCCACTTGTATCATCGTCACTTGCATATTCTGCCCAAAAGTCATATTCGCATACAGCGACGCCAATCCATACATATCCGCATTCGGCTCTACTAAATATCCTGGCGACTCATATAGTTCTATCCCTGTATATCGCCCTAATCCAAAATAATCATAATAATATTTATATAATTTTTCCCGCGCCGCCGTCGTAATTTCCGTCTCACTTCCACCCATCCACCTTAATGCCTGCGTCGAACCTGTATTCAATGAATAATTAAACGCCGTCTGCATCGTCTGCTCACCTAGCAAAAACGCTCCTTGCTCCGCATTCCGAATCGGCCATCCATCAATTGTAATCTCTCCATAATTCGTAAAAATCTTATCCGGTGTCATCACGCCAAGATCCGTCGCTGCCGCAAAGGTAAAAGTTTTACAAACGCTCGCCGGCTCAAATGGATCCTCCACTACGTGATTAATATATGCCGCCGCACTCTCCACATTTCCATAGTTTGCCGGATCATATCCTGGATAATTCGCCATCGCTAATACTTTCCCTGAATTCGGATCCAGCACTATCGCACTCATATTCTTAAATCCCAACTCACCCGATTTTCGCTCCAAAATCTTCTCTACGTTATACTGCAAAGTCTTATCAATTGTCAGTACAATGTTTTCACCATCTTTTGCTGGAATTTTTACATTATCATCCCCAATCGACAACGCCACATTATTAATATCCTTCACCGTCTTAAGAATTCCATCTTCCCCCGAAAGCTCCTCATTCATCGCCCCCTCTACACCATACTGCCCCACACCATCCGCATTCACAAAGCCCAATAAATTCGCCGCCAGCTCACCTTCTGGATACACCCGCTTCGTATTTGATTGCAGCCATACTCCAGTAAGATCTAGCTCCGCAATTTGTTCCGCCGCCTTTCGTTCCACATTCTTCGCTACGATATAATATCGCCTCGTCCGATCCGCAAAAACATCCTCCCAACTCGCAATCTTTTTATCTGCGACTAACGGTTCGATCTCCTCTTCCAGCTTTTCTCGATTCGCCAACATTGGATCAACTATTACCGTATACACCGTTGCATTCATCACTACCGCCACCGGCTCACTACCATCCATCATATAAATTTCCCCGCGCTTCGCCGGCAACACATTCTGTAGCGTCTGCTGCGCCGCCGCCTTCTCCACCCATTCATCATGCTGCACAATCTGAATAAAAAACAGCCTCACCACAATCACCGCCATCGCCGCGAGCAAGCCAAACTTCAGCACCTTATTTCTAGTCATGCTTATATTATATCATGAGTATCTTATCCTAAACTAAAAAATCCACCCCACAAGTTATTAACAAGGGCCTTAAGCTTTATACAAAAAATGAGATCCAGAAGCAATAACTCTATATTCAGGTTCATAAAAGCCATAACTACGCCCATACCCGAACTAGAACCTTTTGTCTAAAGTGACTTAGTACGAGGCAAAGCCGAGCAACGGAAGGAGACGTATTTAGCATACGGCGACTGAGTAGCCGCAGGCTTTAACGAAGTAATAAGTTGCTATAGACAAAAGCTCTTTTTTACCAACCTACTCAGCATACCCTCCGACCCCCGCATTCTCCATCGTACTCGCCACCTCACTACCCTCCGACGCCGCAATCGAAGTCAATCTTGCTTTTTCTACCGCGAGGTCCTCTTTCTTCGCCTGTAGTTCCGAAATCTCACTGTCAATCGCCGAGAGTTCATAATCATAATTCGTCGCCCGCGTACTTTGTGCCACATAAATCAACCCAATCCCCAGTACCGCCACCCCCAGCAAAAACGAATACGCCAGCGGTCCAATTTTCTTCTGTGTATGGCGTACTGTATTATAATTCCGCGACCAAGTGCTAGTCGCCGTCGCCGCACTTCGCCTCGACACATAAGTCTGTGGTCTCATTAATTTTCCTCGCTGTTTTTTGTTTGTTTTTCAAATAATTTCAATCGTTAATTATCGCTAGTTCCGCAAGATTCATCAAAATCCAAAAATTCATAGACCAGGAGTATCAGCCTATAGCTCATACTCCTGGGAAGGTCATGTATTTTGACAAACACTCCGCGGTCCTAACTCCATCAACCGTGGTGAGCCTTCCGGCCCATGTCAGAGACGCCTATGCCTTTTTCTACACTTCCATAAGCGTCTCAATTTCACATTTGCAAAGTATGCAACGACTTCGCAATTTTATCTATCTATTAGCAAAAACGTACTTGTACTTTTTGAGCACGTGAACGATTGCTAGTAACTTTGATTTGACGTGGCATAATTTTGCCTCCTTTTTATTTTATGTTTTTATTTTACGGTCACTTTATCTAGCTAAAAGCCATCAAAAACAGCCGCATTTATCACTTCCCCTCCCGATTCGCTTCCTTGCTCACTGCCCTAAAGAACTCGCAAAGTCTCCACACTCTACCGTTTCTTAGCGGCTCGCAATTTAGCACTTCTCGCTCGGGGGTTGATAAACAACTCCTCATTTCCCGCAGTGATTGGCTTCTTCGTTAATACTTCTATCTCCGACTCCTCGCCATAGCTCGACATTTCTCGCATCCAATCCTTCACTAGACGGTCCTCCAAGCTATGAAAAGTAATTATCGCGACTCGCCCTCCCGGTTTTAAAATCCTCGGAATCAGCGGCAAAGTTCGCTCGATCTCTCCCAGCTCGTCATTCACGGCAATCCGTATCGCCTGAAAAGTCCTCGTCGCAGGGTGTACTTTCCCACCTCTACCATACTTACTCAGCGCATCGCCCAATTGCTTCGTCGACGTCCACGGCCTTCCATGTACTATCGCTCGCGCAATCATCCTCGCAAAGCCCGGTTTCTCTTCGCCATATTTCTCCAGAATCTCCGCCAAGTGTCGCTCATTATAATGGTTTACGATCACTTCCGCGCTCAATTCCTGGCTCTGATCCATCCGCATATCGAGCGGTCCTTCTTTCGCAAAAGAAAACCCTCTCTCGGCTCTGTCTAGCTGCGGGGAAGAAACTCCAAAATCCATCAATATCATATCAAAAGCGTTTCCACACTCAATTTCCTGTAGCACCGCATTATAAAAATCTTCATGCAATAGATTCAGCTCTTTTCCCTTAAATTTTTCCTTCTGAACCTTTATTGCATTTTCATCTCGATCCACCAAGACCGATTCTTTATAATTCCGTGTTACAGCCAAAATTTCACTAGCATGCCCCGCATACCCCGCCGTGAGATCCAAATAATTCTCCCCTGGCTTCGGCTCCAAGACCGCTAATACTTCTGATAATAATACCGGTTTATGAAATTCTTCCATGTGTATATTATACACTCTTTGTTTGAGATCGTTCAACTAGAAATTTCCACGTTTTTGTTTTATAGATAGATTTTTGTTTAATTTTTAGTGTTGATAGTACGATATATATCTACTACAATCGCGGCTCACGTCTAGCAAGCCATATATTGTAGCCGTTGAGAGACTTATAACGTATTACGAGTGGGTTGTCTTGGCCTCAACACTACGAACCAAATAGAGTTAATTGGGAGGTGTTTGTTAGAAGTACTTATTGAATTCTGTTTCGCGTATTCCAAACGCGCGCAAAAACTCCTAGTTGGTCGATCTCAAACTCTGTTAATTTACTTTATCTTTGTTTGATAATGTTTATTTTTGTGTCGTCCTCACATTCTCGCATTTCCACTTTTATTTTTACAAAAACCAAACTCTTTTTATTTTCCTAAATTTGTTTTGTATTTTTATGTAGTTTTGCTTGTTTGTGTGGGTGTTCGTCCACTGACTTAAGTATATCCGACTTTTCCAAAAAACACAAGCACATTTTGCCCGCAATTTTCAAATAGCTTTTTGAGTTTTCCACAGCCCGGCTTCATATTCCCTGTTTCAACTATTAAACTTTTCCACAAATCTCATTTTTCATCCATCAAAAATGGCCACAGCCCTCGCCGCAGCCATCTATTCTAATATCACCTCATCTTCTCGTCGTTAATTCTTGTTTATCAAAGATAATTACTCTTTAATAATCTCTTCGATCTCGCACTTCCCCGCAGGTCCAATGGTCACCGTCCGCTCATGCAGCTCGCTCTTTTCCCAGACCTGCGGTTTTCCATCCACCATACCCAGATAAGTATGCTGCGTCCTGCCGTTCTCGCCTATCGCATCGACGCCGAACACCGGCGCTTTTCCCGTCTCTCCGTCAGTTACCAGCAGCTGAGTTAGTCCTCCACCCCATACATCACAGAATGCCGCCGACACCCCGCCGTCTCTCAGAATATCCAGTCGGATAATTTTCCACCCCATCAGATGTCCTTCCAGCGCCAACAGCGGCTGTTCCAACAGTAATAGCTTATGCTTTTCGCGCCAATCTTCCCGCAAAGCTTTTTCCTGTGCCTCACCGCCCGGCACCTTCAGATTCACTTTCGGTCGCATCTGAGACCCGAATTTCAGCCGCAATCCTGGCTGCGTCATAACACGATCTACCGCCATCACCCGATGAAACTCCCGCTGCTCCATATGCATCGTATCTTCCTCTGTCAGCCACACTCCAGGCGTCATCGCAATATAATATCCGCCCGGCAATTCCCGCTCATAGCAAATCACCATTTCCGCGTCCTCGCTTTCATTCTTTCAAGAATTTAAGGTGTTAAAGTACCATCGAGGCCCAAAACACCTCATTATATACCATTGTAGCACACATTTCAATTTTTGTCAATCCCCACTTTTCACCCGTCTCCACCTCTGTATTTTTGACATTACCATTTCACCATTTCATAATAACCCGAACATACCAAAAACCTCCCTTGCACTTTTTTAAAATCATTGTTAAAGTATTAATCTATATTTCCATCTTCCCTTTTCCACAAATATCATTTATAATAAGTAAAACTGGAGGTAATTGAAATGGATAATGACACTAATAATTCCGAATCACAAACAAATCAAGAAATCTTAGAATCCCAAGCCGCCGCTTCGGCAGCTAATTCGGCCGAAACTTCCTCCGAATCAACTAATTCCGCTGAATCCAGCGAAGCCGTCGACCTTTCTTCCCAAGACCATGTTAATATCACCGATGCCGCTCGCACCTCTGACGATGACGATAGCGAAGATTATGTCCATGTCAATGATTATTTCGACGTCTTCCACTGGGCTAATGAAATCGACGAAGTCAAAAACAACGTCTCTGTCGAGCTCTTCCTCTTCAACAAAAACTACACCCCTTATCGCGTCCGCTATGCCGATGCTCTTGCTGCCAGCGTCAAAGCTATGTTTATGCAAGAAGCCACCGGCTACATTATCAAAGAAGCCGACAAGGGTCTCGAGTGTCGCGAATATGAAAAATCCGACGGCGAAGACAAAGTCATTTATCGTACTAAGCTTAGTAATGTCGGCCGCGCCGAGACTCTTATCCACCTTATCGAACACGAATACCGCAATATTGATTCCTATACCGATCACGTCGACGAGTTCAAAAAAGTCAAAGGTATCATCGCTAAGTTTAGTTACCCTAGCGACAATGGCGAAACCAAAGTCTTCTATATCGCTAAGGCGTTATCCCCTTCCTCAGCTCTGAAAGGCGGCACTTCATGGGAGCTTAATGGCGAAAGTTTTGAGCCCTTCTCCGCCGAAGTCGCCCTCAAAATGCCCGACGACAACCAAGTAGCCATCATCGACGGCACCGTCATCATCTTTAATCAGTCTAAGTTCGAAAATCTTTTCCAATACGATTACAAATCCCAAGTTATCGCCGACGAAAAGGCCAAAGAGCTCACCGAGAAATATAAGCTTTCCTTCGCTGAAGGTCTTACTCTTAATACTCTACTTCAAGACAAGAAGCCTCTTGTCAAAAAGCTCCAGTCTCTCGACATCGCCACCGAAATGCCCCAGGACAAGCTTATCGACTACGCCGACGACATGCAGCTCGAACTAATGACCGACGACGACGGCTCCATCATCATCATGGACGACAAAGATCTCACTATGTTCGTTAACCTTCTTTCTGAAGACTACTTTATCTCGCCCGTTAATGGTAAACGTTACGAAATCAAATCTAAGAAGCTCCTTTCCGAACCTTCCGGAGAGCCACCACGCGGATAATAAGCGAGAAATCATCCAATACTAAACGTATATGGTATAATATATTATATGAGCAAGATTCTAATCATCGGCAACGTCCTAAAAGATATCTACATTAAACTCGACGATCGCAAAAACGATTTCGAGACCGATGAGCATGGTATTGATTGGCTAAATTTGGGTTTTAATGGCGAAGCTCATAATTTCTTTCGTCGTACTAGTGTCTATGGCGGCGCTGCGGTTTCGCTTTCCGTTTTGAATCGTCTCGGCCTCAATGCCGAATTGCTCAATTCTCGTACTGAGATCCATGATGGCGAAATCACTTGGCTCGACGAGCCCGATAATTATCGCTATATCTTTTCTCACAAAGACGAAATCACCTATTTCGTACCATCATCTCGTAAAATTACCGATTGGTCCATGCCATCCGGTACGCCCGAGTGGATTCTAATTGATCGCTCTACCACTCCTTCCGAGAAGCTCGTCGATGAACTCAAGAACTTTCTTAAATTCTCCCCCACTACCAAGCTTGCCGTCCATGGCGAAAAGCGCACTACCCCCGCCGGTCAGCTCCTCAAAGACATGGCTGATATTCTCTTTATCGAAGATGAACCACCAATCCATCCACCAGTAGAAATCATCGACAAGGTCGAAGTTGATCATCCGTCGAAACAGTTAGTCTGTCACATTTCCCCGCACAAAATCGTCTTTAGCGACGCCGAAGAAAGCTGGTCGCTCGACAAAACCGATATGATGACTCATCTTACCGTCTATTCCACCATCGTCGCCACCATTCTCGGCGTAATTTCCGTTGGTGGCTCACCCGCTGACGCCATCCTCTGGGCTAGGCTCAACGCCGAGCAAGCCACCATCGCCGGTTCCCTTTCCGCCAAGAAACTTCAAGAACTCGCCCGCACTGAACAAGACAAGCGCAATAATCTTCCTCTCGTCGCTCATATGCTCATGAATTCCAAGAAGGGTATTCTAGCTATGGACGAATCCGACCACAAGCTCACCGAGCGTCTTGCCAAAGTCGGCATTAGCGGTACAGAAAATAAGCGCCAGGCTTACCGCGAGCTCATTCTTACAGCCTCAGACTTAGAAAAATACGTCAGCGGCATCATCTTCAGCGAATCCAGCGCCGACCAAAAATACCAACGTCAGCGTATGTCCGAATACATCACTGGCCGCGGCATCATTCCTGGCATCAAAGCCGACCAAGGCCTCGCTGAAATTGTTGAAACCGGCGAACCTTATACTACCGGCTCCAATACTTTATTCGACCGCATGCGTAGCGCCTTCACCCAAGGTTTTCGCTTCGCCAAATGGCGCGCCGAATTTCACATTGCCAAAGACCAACCAAGCTTCATTGCCGTCGAGAAAAACGCTGATTTACTAGCTAACTTCGCTAAAGAATGTCAACTCGCCGGTATCGTACCAATTGTTGAATCAGATATCCTCATGAATGGCACCTATACTATCGAAGAATGCGCCGCTACTACCGACCGCGTCCTCGCTTCAATTTTCAATAAACTCGCCCAGCGTCATATTGACTTATCCGGCTGCATTCTCAAGACTAATATGGTTAATGCTGGCGATAAATGCGTCCAGTCCGCTACCCCCGACGCCGTCGGTATGGCTACCAGCGCTATCATGCGTCATGCCGTACCGAAGTATCTCGCTGGCGTCCTCTTCCTTAGCGGCGGTCAAGAATCAAAAACCGCCACCAAGAATCTCACTGCCATCTGTCAAAATGCCCCCTTCCCTTGGCCGATCAGTTTTGCCTTTGGCCGCGCCCTCCAAGAGCCCGCCATTCTCACCTGGAAGGGCGATAAAAACAATATCCGTGCCGCTCAAGCCGCCCTTAAGCGCCATCTCGAAGCCAATGTTGATGCGCTGCATTATCTGAGATAGAAGCTTCTTTTCAACTCGAACCCTTCGCTAGAGCGGAGCAAGACAAGGCGACGGAGAGTAGCAGACTGTCCAGCCGTAGGAAGTGAGTGAAGAAAATGAACTTGTTTATTTTCTTCCGAACTGACGCCCGGCTGTTAGCAACGAAGTTACGTCGCCGTATTTAGGATACGGTGAAGGAGCAACGGAACCGTCAACGCAGTATCACGCCAGCTATCGCGAAGGTTCCCATTGCACAACTAAGACTCCCTCGGGTTGCGAGGGAGTCTGTTAAAAGAAAGGACATACGCTAAAGGATAAATATCTTATTCAGTCTCGGTGCTATCTGCCTCACCGCTATTATTTTGCTTATTCGCCTCCGCCTCTTTCATCAATTCATCAACCTCATTCATAATTGCATTAATCTTCGCCGTAGTTTCTGCAGTTGCTACCGTATGAATATTCACTGCACCATCATAATCCCCAGGCGCAGTACCGTACCCTACCTTCGCCGCAAAAGTCAAATCCAAACTAGCCGAACTATTCTCAGCCCCGGTAAAATCTGCAACTGCCTTCTGCGAAGCTGCTACCGGATTATAATTCGCTACCGTCGCGTTTGCCGCCCCCAAACTATATCCCCAGCGATCAATCTCGAAAGCACTCTGGCTCACCTGCTGGCTCAATGTCGGAATACTATTCAAGCCATCACTCGTTGCCATCGTCGTCTGACCATCCTTACCATACACATACACATTCAGACCTGCAGTACTATTTGTGCCGACTGTAAATGTCGTCTTACCGCTCACGAAATTCCCCTCCGCCATCGGCTGCGTTGTACCAGCGATCGATACATTACCAGTATCGCTCATCCCCAGAGAAATATTCTTTGCAATCACGAAATCAATCCCGAGTACCTGGGCTACCTTCTGCCAGTCAACCGCACCATCTTTCAGGAAAAAGTCGATCGTCAAATTTTTACTCGCCAGAGATTGCCTTAATACGAAATCAATCTTTAGCCTCTGGCTCCTCGAAGCCGCTTCTGCCGTATCTCCGCTAGTCGGACAGAAAACCGCTAGCCCAAGAACCGCAAGCAACGCAAAGAAACTCGACAGCCCGGCAACTCTGACTTTTGAGTTTTTCTTTAACTTCATTTTTATTTTTGTCCTTCTTTTTTATATTCTTTTCTTTACTCAATTATCTCAAACCATAATCGATTTGTCAACAACTTTTTCCCACTTTTTTCTAATTTTCCATTCTTTCTAACATTTAACACTTCAAAAATCTCACCTTACCTCCAAGGATTACCTCCATTGTAGCACACATTACCCAAAATGTCAATGCTTAAAACATAGAAAATTCAGTCCACAACTTCTTCCAAGTTTAGCCAACCTCCTGAGCTAGTCGCCTCCTCCCCTACACCGCCTCCCCGCCACCCCAACGGAGAGAAACGAAAAAACGCCAACATTACAAACAGTCAAAATGACATGCAACTCATAAATTCCCGTTGTGATCCTGGAGCTTATTGGAATGCTAAAGATTCATACGCCGTCTACTCTAGCTTTAAGAAACCATCCGCAGGGCAACGGCCCGAGGGAGAGGCGCGTGAGTCCCGTGACGACGGGAACGAACGACGCCGTGTTTCGAAAGCTAGGTAGGCGGCGTATGTAACAAGGCTAACACGACAAGAAAAAGCACCCTTCCCTCCAAGAGTACTTTTCCGTAACAAGACTAGCTAATTACTCAGCTTTTTCTTCGGTCTTAGCTTCTTCCGCTTCCGCTACTGGCTCAGTTTGAGTCTCTTCGCTTTCACGCTTCTCCGCTTCAGCTGCTGGATCATACACATTCGCCACCACCGTCTCTGTGCTTAATTCCTTATCTGCTAATTCTACGCTACCTGGCAATTGCAAATCTGCCAAAGTCAATCTATCGTCTAGCTCCGCCAACTTACTTGCATCAACTACGACTTCTTTCGGCAACATTGACGGCTTCGCCTTCACTGCCACTTCTTCTAGTACTTGCAAGATTGCATAATGCTTCTTCGCTGCTTCAGATTGCTCGAAATCTACGATCGTGATTGGCGCCGTCGCTTCTACTACTTCATCCGCTGATACCGCCTGGAATTCCACGTTCAAGATCCTCCGGCTCACTGGATCTACACTCACATTTTTCACAATCGCGAGTTGCTTACCGCCATCAATCGCCAATTCAATTGGTGAATGATACCCCGCCTCACTCAGCACCTTATCCGTCTCATTATACACGGAGCTCGTCAGGATTGGCTCTTTACCGCCATATACCACTGACGTGACCAACCCCGCCTTTCGCAAAGCCTTCGCTTTGTGCCCCTGTTCTGTACGTTTCTGCAAATCTAATTTATATGTCATAAAGTCTCCTTATTCTCCCCTTATTCTACCACACCTGCCCCTATTACGCAAGTTCTCCGCCTCATTTCCTTCCCTCTACCCAAGGAGGAGGTTCTTCACCTCCTCCGGTTTTTCTCTATATTTTAATAATTTTCTTTCTTCCGTTTAATTATCCGGCTTACAATCCAGAAGATGATGCAGAAAATCAGCAAAATTACAATGAATAGGAACCATAATGGACATAGAAACACAATCTTCTCTGTCGCGCTCTCCTCATCGAAAATTTTCACTGTCTGCCGCACCTTGAAAATCCCCAATTGCGGTGCCCCCTCCCAGCTAATCGTATTCAACTTCTTCGTCTCCGGGAAGACTACGTTCCCCTCTGGCGTCTCCTCGTTCGTATAGATCTCCTCATCGCTAAACAGCGGGAATACCTGCAGGCTATACTGCGCTACCGTATATACATTACCCGTATTCTCCACTACCGACGTCGCCGTAATTGGCGGATTAAATAAGAAACTCGGAATCTTATTCTCGATTACCTTCCCCGTCTTTATTACATCCCCATCTACGTTACCATAGATTAAGTAACCAAGACGACGCACCGCCTGCACATTACTATCTTCAGCCCCCCTCATACTAATCATAATAGTCGCAGACTGCATACCACCATGGGCATTAACAGGTACATTTATTCTATATCTCAGCTCAACTTCTTCGCCAGCCCTTACAGCACCATTATCATGTTCGAGCTCAATCCAATCCGTTATCTCAGTATACTGCGTCTCAATATCAAAATTCGGATTATAAGTTTCGCTTTCTACACTATACGGAGACAAGGTTACAACAAAATCAAAATCATACTTGCCAGTGTTCCTAATTTTAAACAACCCATCATACGACTCGCCAGGTTCAAAATTTTCCCAGTTCTTTTGTGTTGGAGTAATAGCTAAACGATAATCCGGAATATCATCCTCCGCAGCAAAAACTGCATTAGATCCCCAAAAACCACCCGCACAAAACACCAAAAAAACCAGTATCACAAAACATAATATTTTCCTTAATCGATTCATTTACCTCCTTACATAAACCATTATACTACATATTTTGTAATTCACAAGCAAAACACCGCCCCAAACTGGAACGGTGCTTCACACTAGAATTACTGACTAGGCGTTAGGATTATTCGTCGCAGTAAAGGTTACCTGACCTTCATACTCGCCAGCAGCTTGCCCATTCTTTAAAGCAGCAGCAAAGGTAAAAGTGGTCTTCTCACCTTCCTTCACTGTCGCAGCATCAGTAGTAAGAACAATGTCATTTGTAGTTTTTACACCCGCAAAAACATTACCGGTAAACTTAGCTAGAGCAGTAGTAGACGCCTCAGTTGCATTAGTGCTAGCAGTAGAAACACTATAACCCCATTCAGAAGCAGTATCACTCAAAGCAGCAGGAGTATCGAACGGAGCAGTCATAGCTGGGATAAAATCTGTGGTAACCGTCTTACTAGTCAAAGCATTAGCAGTACCAGTAGTAGCAGTACCCTGAATACCTAGATTATAACCCTTAGAGTTGTTTGTAATAACTGTAACATCAACGGTCGGCTTAGCATTACCATTACCAAGATCAGCCAAGTCAGCATTATCACCAGCTGCAACCGCTTCAATACTCAATGTATCATCAATCGTCAGCTTTACAGTAGTACTGTCCTTAACCCAACGATTAGTACCATCAGTACCCCAAGCAGCTGGAGTATTCGTATCAGGAGTAGAACTCCACTCAACTGGCGTCGCATAAGTACTCAGCGGCAAAGCAGCAACGCCAAGCCCAGCTACAACGCCAAGAATGGCAATTGTTTTTGACATTTTAGACATAATAAATTATTCTCCTTTTATTTGTCTTGTTAGTTTTTATAATGATCTCCTACATTTCATTATACATAACCACTATCCTCATGTCAACCGCCTTTTTCCAACTTTTTTAATCCATTCTTTATTTTTCCACACGCCTACCTATACAATCATCTGCATCCATGATATAATTTACAGTAACAGAGCCGAGTGGGCACAGCTCTTTAAATATACAATACGGAGGTCGCATCTTGCAGGGCGCTAATCAGGAGGAGCTAAATATCTTTGTCGACGAAGCCGGCAATTTTGATTGCACTGCTCATGGTCCGCGCTCCTATGGAATAGCCTTTACTTTTCACAACAACGCCAACTCCATTACTACTCAACTCTCTATCCTAAATAATAAACTCACCAAAGCTGGCTATTCTGGCATGATTCACCTAGCCGACTTAATCGCAAAGCGTCATTCTTACGCAGATCTCACCCTCCCTGAGAGACAAGAAATCTTCTGGAGTATATATAACTTCACTATCCACTGTCCCATACAATTTTCCTCAATCATTATCGATAAATCTAATATATCCGAACCCAGCCAACTATATAACGATCTCCATAATGCCCTTATTGACTTCTTTACTCATATTAATCCACTAACATCTTCCTATCCGCATGTAGTTATTTATTATGATAATGGACAAAAAGAACTAGCAAAAATTTTCGCAGAAATAGCCAAAACTTACCCAAATATTGAAATTCGTCCAAATTTTGACCACGTCGAGAAGCGCCTTTTCCAAGTTTCCGATATGCTCACCAAGCTCAACAAAATGCAATTCGACCTCGATTCCGGTATCATGTGGACAAAAGGCGAAAGCTATTTCTTTACTAGAGAGCAATTCAAGCAAATCATGCGTCGGCTCAAGCAGCAAGCGCTCATTCTTAAATAACAAAAAAGCCACCACAGCAAAGCAAGGTGGCAACCGGGACTAAGTCAACCGGTACGAAAGCAGACCCAAATGGATATACCATCATAAGTCCTAAAGGGAACAATTTCCCCTCTACCTCTCATTATACACATTATGTTTAAATAAGTCAAGTACTTTTACAATATTCACCCTCTCCACCCCTGTTCAAAGTGTTGTAAAAATTACAACATCTCTCAAAATCTCTTACCCTTATTCTTCGCAATTTTAAGCTTATTTTAAGAAAACTAGCCAATTTATCCCCATTTTTGCAAAAATTATACAATATCTATTGACTTATTACGAAATCTGTGATATAATGGAAGTATAAACTATAGGAGTTTGTTTATGAAACATACTATTAGTAAAATTCTACTCGGAATAATTTCCGTCCTGACTGCCGGAGCTGCCATTGGCGCTGTCAGCATCGCTAATCAAACTCAGACGAATAATTCCGCCAGCTCCACCTTGCAATCAGAGACCCTCCCTCTCTGCGATGGCGTCAATGTTACCCAGAATTGCCAAGATGATACCAGCATCGCTTACAAAACCTACCTACAACATGAAGCTGTCAACGAGATTACTAAAGAAATCACTCACCCGGCTACGCCAGCCGTCACTCGCACCGTCCAACATCCCGCCGTGACCGGCACCCGCCAAGTCCGTGGCGATTGCATCCGCACGACGATCTCTTATAAAAACGGTACTTGCGCGCTCTCACAATGTCGCGATGGTTCCTATTCCGGCTCAGCTGGCCGCGGCACTTGTAGCTACCACGGCGGAGTCGCCCGCAGCGGCGGCCCTTGGTATAATTACGTCACCGAGACATACGTAATCACGCCTGCTTGGACTGAAACTATTGAAGTTACGCCCGCCAAACCCGCCTGGACCGAGACCGTCATCGTCGCTCCCGCCCAGCCCGCCTATCTCGAAAAAATTCCAATGTGATTATCTAATCAGCTACTTCACTATTCCCTATTCCCGAAACTCGGAGCCTCCTCCGACTTTCGGGAATACAATCCACCCCTGTTACGCCATTTCCTATTCCCGAAACTCGGAGCTCTCTCCGACTTTCGGGAATAGCCATATTGACCGTTTTTGACTTCAAAATTTTAATCTAGAACAGTCACACCGACCACTCTCCAACTCGAGCCCTTCACGCCAACAGCCCTTCTGCACGAACCCCTGGTGTAGAATGAGCTAATACGAGGCAGGCTTGAGCACCGCAAAGGAGCCGTACTTAAGGTACGGTGACTGCGGAGCAGAAAGCATAACGAAGTAGTAGTCCGTTATTCGCCAAGGCTTATCTACTCAGGAATAAAGTACGGTTGCTCTTGCTCCCCGCTAACCAGCCCAAAATACGCCTGCATCACAAACGTCTCTTGCCCTAGCATCTTCAAAATATTAAACAAATCCTGCCGCAAGAGATCCACCGAATCGCCCTCCGTCAGCTCCGCCTCCAACTTCAGATAATACCCATCCAGCCCCTCTACTTTGTCCAGATAAATCACCGTCTTATCGTCCAGCCACAATTCTTGCCGCTGCCGACTAATCTCCGCCACCTTCCGAAATCCTAGCTGATGAATAATCCCCGAAGCCTCCGTGTAATCCTTCACATCAGTATAATTCACCCAATCCACTCCACTATCCTCGATATGCCGTTTCAGATACATTGAGTACACCGCCGGCTGATCCGTCGCCCGCACTTCCGTCCGCATCACCAATCTCGGGAAATTCATCTCTGGCCGATAATCATGCGGCAAATAAACCCGCTCATGCTGCCAGATCACTGGCGAAAGTTCCATCCCGATATTCGTAAGCTGACGATCCAGCTTCGCCCGGTCCGGTAATTGACTTTTTACGATCAATTTCTTCATATCACCATTATAACACAAACCATAACCATTTTCGCAAAATCCCCCACATTTTGCACATAATCATTTTACATTCCTTTTTTCCTCTGATACAATGAATATAGAATCGGGAGATTGACATAGCTAAAGGTCGATTTTTCTTTAAACCAACTAATAGCAGTTTAAGAATTTGTAAAAGAGGTGCGTATGAAAGTGAAATCTTTTGAAGTACAACGCAAGGACCACAAAGCCCAAACCGAGTACAAAATAAAGATTACTCTTCAAACCGAAGAGTAATCATCACTCAAATATGCTTCCATTTTAACAAACTTTTTATACCCTGTCAACCCCGATTCTATTATGTAAACCCAAAGGAGTCAAACTATGCCTTTTCTCATTATATTAATAGCAATTATTCTCTTGGTCGTCATCCCTGGCGTCCGCATTATCAATCAATACGAGCGCGGCGTAGTTCTCCGCCTCGGTAAATTCTCTCGCGTACTCAAGCCCGGCTTTCGCATTATCATTCCCTATATCGACAAAATGAGCAAAGTCGACATTCGCACCACCCCTATGGACATTCCAAAGCAAGAAGTCATCACTCGCGACAACGTCACCGTCAATGTCGACGCTATCGTCTACTTCCGTGTCATCGACGCTTCCAAAGCCGTCCTCGAAACCACCAATTACTCTTACGCTACTAGCACCTTCGCTCAGACCGCTCTGCGCGATGTGACCGGCAATTTCGACCTCGACGAAATTCTCAGCAAACGTGACGAAATCTCTGCTCAAATCCGCGAAATCGTCGACGCCCAGACCGACAAATGGGGTATTGATATTGAAAATGTCAAACTTCAAAATATCGAGCTCCCCGCCGACATGAAACGCGCCATGGCCAAGCAAGCCGAAGCCGAACGCGAACGCCGCGCCGCTATCATCTCTGCCGAAGGCGAAAAATCCGCCGCTGCCGCCGTCGCCGAAGCCGCCCGTATGCTCGCCCAGACTCCCGGCGGTATCAACATCCGCACTCTCCAGACTCTCGAAAAAATCAGCACCGACCCTTCCCAAAAGACCGTCATTCTCCTTCCCGAAGACCTCATGAACAGACTCAGTCACTAACAGCATATCTGCAAAAACTCCCCCTGCTTAGAGGGGGAGTTTTTATTACTCTAGATTCTGCGCAGTACTTTTATTGCGCTTCTCTTGCTTGGCGCATACTTTACCACTATTCTAAGCATTGCGTCTACTCCGAATCATCAACGCTGCAATCCCCGCGCCCAGCACCAATACTACTGCACCTGCAATCAAAATTTCCGTGAGCCCCATCTCATGCTCCACAATGTCTACCGCCGGTTCTGTTTTTGTGTCCTCTTTTTTGTCTGCTACTTCGTCACCCTTATCTGTAATTTGTTCAGATCCATCCTTTTCTTCATCGTTCGTTTCTTCTTCAGTTGCCACCGGACTCACGACCCCTGGGCGCGCCGTATTCGCATGATTTTTCATCGCTTCCTCTAGCAGAGTCGGATCCACCACTCCCGCAATCACTTTCGTCGGAATTTCCGCATTCTCTACCTTCGTTCCGCTAGTCAACCCCGCCCCACTATTACTTGCTACTTGATTTTTACTCAGTAGTTTGTATGTTAATGAAGCAGCATCATTTAGCGACTCAATAATCTTCGCCTCATCCACCCCTTCGCGCCTTGCGGTAGTTAGCAACTTATCAATATATTTATCAATCCCCGAGTACGTCGCCGAAGCATTATTCTTCGCATAATCCCGCGCCGCCTCCGCTTGCTTAATGGCCACATCTAATTCATGGTTACTCCGAACCACACTCTGTTCAGCCGTCGTCATCAAAACCGCTTCATTCGCAGTAGTATCACTACCACTCTGAACCTCACTCTGCTGAGCTTCTACCGTATCCACCTCAACAGTTTCCTCACCCATAGCGAAGGCACACCCTGTACTCGCCCCCATTAAAACCATCGCCAACGCCAAGGCGCCCAAAATTTGCGTCTTTTTCACACTCTCTCCCAAAATTAAGTTATATTTACCTCTAACCTAATTCTAGCACAGATTTCCAATCACGTCAACGCCCAAACCATCATATCCCGCTTATGCAAATAATCCTGCCTCACCATCTCATTCCAATACAAACCAACCGTTCTTCTAACTCGACCCCTTCACGAAGAGTAGCCTAGTGCAAGGCGAAAGTGAAGCGCGCAAGCGAACCGTATTATACATACGGAGAGCGCGCACTGGAGCTTTCAACGCCGCAATAGACTGCTATTCGTGAAAGCTCCCCTGAGACGCGCCCAGCGGGCACGTCTCACCCTGTCGAGCTTTGTTAGCCCACTTATCTGCCAACTCATTCATCTCCTCCCCCACATGCCCCCTCACCCAGCACAGCTTCACGTTCCCCCGCTTATACAGCGCATATGCCTGCTGTACCATTTCCAGATTTTTTATCTCGCCTTTACTCTTTCGCCAGCCATTCGCCGCCCAGCCTGGCGCCCATTTCGTCAGCACGTTCACCCAAAATTCCGAATCCGTGTGAATCTCGCATTCCTCACCATTCGCGTATTCCATCGCACTAATTAGCGCCGACCCTTCCATCCGTATATTCGTCGAATCCGCCTCTGCCCCCAATGCCACTGGCTCACCATTTTCCAACACCGCATATCCCCCCGGCCCTGGATTCGGACTAGCACTTCCATCCGTCCACAATATTTTCATTACATCATCTCCTTCAATTTACCGTAAATATCATACCAGCTATACACCCGCGCACCATTTGCAAGTTGTACGTCTTGGTTATAAGGCTGATTATACACAAACACTTTCGTCTTCTCGTCAAAGGTCTCCAGATATTCCGGCAAATCCTCGATCATCACATCAATTCCATTTTCCCGACAAAACGTCCCCTTATCATTTGGCGCCGGTCTCCCCAAATCAAACGCAATCTTATCATAAATAATCCCGTTCTTCTTGAGCCAAGCCTTCGTCATATCTTCCCAGCTAACCCCCTTCGGCATCCCCTCTACTCGAGTATCGCCATTATTCCGCCCCGTCACGATCCAAATCTCATTCCCCGCTTCGCGCAGCTTCCTGATTACTTCCGCCGCATAAACCACCGCCGGCCACTCAATCATCTGATATTTACCATACTGATACCAAAATTCATCTCTCGCCGCCTTATCCCAGCCATACATCTCCGACAAATGATGCGACTTCGGATTTACTAACGCCCCCTTACCGGTCTCCACGCAAAACTTCGCCCCGCAAGCCATCACAAACTCTTGTCTGTAATTCAGCACGCCGTCAATATCAATGCCAATTTTCATAACTTCCTCCACATAAACCTCTTCTACTTTTCTCATTATACCACATTATCCTCATTTGCTAAGGTTTCTCCAAAATTTCTTTTTTAGGAGCGGAGAACATAACGAAGTAATAAGTTGCTATAGACAAAGGCTATAAATAGCAATATTATATACCTCAAAAACAATACCTTACCTCCAAGGATTACCTTCATTGTAGCACACATCACCCAAAATGTCAATGCTTAAATCATAGATCTCAAATACACAACTTTTGCCACTTAATTACGGCTTTCTGATTTAATCGCCTCTTCCCTACATCGCCTTCCCACCACCCCAGCGAAGAAGAAGTTAACCCTTTTATGCTATTGCATGACTTAACCCCTTATCACTTTTTGGGGATGCTCGGAGCTCACGAGCGAGAATTAAGGTGCCCGGCACCCGCAACGGCGGGATGACGGGACACCGGTCCCCAACAAAGTCGATAAGGGTTAAGTCTAAAACAGTCAACTCAATATTTATTATTTTATAATTTCATCCACAATCCCGTATTCCTTCGCCTCCTCAGCACTCATCCAGTTATCCCTATCCATGTCCTTCTCTACCTGCTTCACATCTTTTCCAGTATTTTCCGCAAAAATCTCCGCCAGCTTCCGCTTCAGGTAAATTCCCTCTTTCAATGCAATTTCCTGATCGGTAATTTTTCCTTCCGTACCCGAACTCGGCTGATGAATCATAATCCTCGAGTTTGGCAATACGAACCTCTTCCCCTTCGCCCCGCAACTTAGCAACATCGCCCCCATCGACGCCTGCAAACCAATCCCGATCGTCTGCACATCTGGTTTGATATAATTCATCGTATCGATAATCGCGAGCCCATCGTATACCGACCCGCCTGGCGAATTAATATAAAGTTTAATATCTTTCTTCGGATCTTCATTCGCAAGGTATAGCAGCTGCGCCACCACCAAATTCGCCGTATGCGAATCCACCTGCTCCCCTAGAAAGACAATTCTGTCATTCAAGAGGCGCGAATAGATATCATATGCCCGCTCGCCCCGGCTAGTCTCCTCGACCACCGTCGGCACCAAATAATCATTTGTTAATCTTTTACTCATCCTTTCTCCTTTATTCTACTTTAGTTACATTACTGTTCATTGCATTACTTAATTCACCAAGGCTTCTCGCATTTTCTTGATACTCTTCTACAGCTTGATTATTCCGTTCGATTTTCTCATTTAGAGCTATCCGGAAAGCCTCCAGCTCCTTTTCTCTATTCTCCAGCTCTACCCGCCGCTCTCGAAACTGCGCATCCGATTGGAAGCACCCCTCCCTTTCCGCACATCTATTAAATTCCTCTACTTCTTGTTTTAATCTCTCCATTCCTTGGTTATACTCTTCTCGCTCCCTCTCAATTTCCTTGCCCAGTCTCTCCACTTCCGTCTTCAATTCCTCATTCCTTACCTTCAATTCGTCAAATGGCGCTTGGTAATTTTCATAAAACTCCACAATCTTCACCCGATTTCGGAAATATTCACCATAATGCTTCTCCAATTCCTCTGGTAAATCCCTCAGCTTCGTTCCCACTCTCGTATATAGCTCTTCTGTCTTCTCGCCATCTTCATATAGATCCAGCTCCGCCTCTACCCACTCTTCATTTTCTCTCTTCACCTCATCCAGCATCTTCTCCACTCGCTCGCGTTCTCCCGTCCCCATTCTTTCCCACGCCGCATGCAGTAATTCATGTGCTGCCGTCACCTTATTCGAATCTTTCAGACTGTCTAGTTTCACATTATAAATATACATATTCCCGCCCGTATAGCACCCCAGCAGTGAAATTTCCGTCTTATGACTATTGCAATGCTCATTAAACTGCTCTGCTTCCTCTACTGCCGGCCAAGTCGCCAAGAATATCCGTTCGCCCTTCTCCGTCAGCTCCAATTCCGTCTTTATCTCACCGACTTTCTCCGTCTCCTCATATCTCCACCCTCGCCAAAGATCCTGCATAAATCTACTCTGCCACAGAGCATATACCACCAGCAAGAATGCCGTCACCGCCAAAATCGCTACGACTTCCCTGCTTCGACTCTTGCTTTCTACTGGCATTTTATGCGTTCGCCACCTTTAGCGTTAACTTTTTCTCCCCCTCGCGGTTCTTCTCTTTACCGAAGCCAATTTTCGCCACATTCCCCTTCTCTAGCTTCCCCGCAATCATCGCCTCCGCAATCAGCGTCTCAATTTTATCTTCAATCACTCTCCTTAGCGGTCTCGCCCCGTTCTTCGGATCGTAACCTTCTTCGATCAGCTTTTTCTTCACCTCCGGACTCACCTGCAAAGCCAGCCCCTTCTCGGCCAATCTCTTCTTGAGCTCTTCCACTAGATTATCGAAAATCTTCTCCACATTCTCTTGTGTCAATGGATGAAATACCAAGATAGCATCCAGTCGGTTAATCAGCTCTGGCTTCATCACTTTCTTTAGCTCGCGCATCGCCACTTCCCGGCTCTCCTCATACTCATCCTCCAGCTTCTTCTTATCCGCCAAAGTCTTCGTCGTAAAGCCAAATTCATTATCGCGATACATCTCGCTCGCCCCCAGATTCGAAGTCAAAATCACGATCGTATTATTAAACTTCACCTTATTCCCCTGTCCGTCCGTCAGTACCCCATCCTCGAGAATCTGTAGCAACATATTAAACACATCTGGATGCGCCTTCTCAATCTCATCAAATAGCACTACCGCATATGGTTTTCTTCGCACCGCTTCAGTCAATTTTCCGCCATCTTCGTAGCCCACATAGCCCGCCGGCGCCCCCACCAATCTCGACACATTATGTTTCTCGCCAAATTCGCTCATGTCGATCTTAATCAACGCGTTCTCCCCGCCAAACACTTCCCGCGCGATTACCCTCGCTAGTTCCGTTTTACCTACCCCTGTCGGCCCCATGAAGAGGAACGAGCCAATCGGCCGATCCGGATCAGCAATTCCGCTTCGGCCTCTGCGAATCGCCTTCGCCACCGCCTTCACTGCTTCATTTTGCCCCACCACCGACTTCTTCAAATGATCTTCTAGCTTTCCTAATAATTCCAGCTCACTCCCATGCACTTTCGCCACTGGAATTCCCGTCTTCAGTGAAATCGCCAACGCCAAATCGTCCTCACTTAACACCGGCAGCTTCTCCGCCCCCTTCTTTTTCATTTCTTTCAAAGTCTTCTTCAGCTTCTCTGATTCTACTTTCAGATTTGCCGCCTTCTCAAAATCTTCCCCCTCGGCCGCCTCTTGCATCTGGTCTTCCAGCTCTTTTTGTCGAATCTTTAGCTTCTTATATTCCGACCCGCCATTTTTGTCCGCCGCTACCTTCGCAATCGCCGATGCCTCATCTATCACGTCAATTACCTTATCTGGCATAAACCGATCGTTGATATATCTTCCCGACATATTAATCGCCGTTTCCAGCATTTCTTCAGGGATCTCTACACCGTGATGTTTTTCATAATGCCCCTTTATCCCTTTAAGAATCTTCAGCGTCACCGCCGGGCTCGGCTCCTCTACCATCACCGTCTGGAATCTCCGCGCCAAAGCCTTATCTTTCTCAATATATTTCCGGTATTCGTCCAATGTCGTTGCGCCAATCAATTGCAATTGCCCCCGTGCTAAAGCCGGCTTCAAAATATTTGCCGCATCCATCGACCCTTCGCCTGCCCCCGCGCCCGATAGTAGATGTAGCTCGTCAATAAACAATATTATATCGTCATTATTCACCGCTTCATCAATAATCCCCTTAATGCGTTCCTCAAATTCCCCACGGAACTTCGTCCCTGCCAGCAAATTCGACAGATCCACCTGGAAAATCCGCTTCCCTACCAGCAATCCCGGCACATCATTCTTCACGATTCTCTCCGCCAATCCTTCCACAATCGCCGTCTTGCCTACGCCCGCCTCGCCAATCAATACCGGATTCGACTTCGTCCGTCTACTTAAGACTGTTACTACTCGCTCAATCTCTCGCTCGCGTCCAATCACCGCATCCAGCTTGTCATCCTTCGCCATCTCGGTCAAATCTTGCGCATACTTTTTCAGCCAGCGCAGCTGCCCGCCTTTGCGAAATTCTTTCTTTTTCTCTTGATTACGTTCCCGCGCCACTTGCTCATCTAGCATCCTTTCGATCGCATCCAACAGCTCATCTAGATCTACCCCCATCTTCGTGAGCAGCACTGCCCCGCGCGAACTCTGTTGATTAACTAGCGCATATAATATATACTCTGTCCCCACCGTCCGCGAGCCCCGCTCATTTGCATAATGATCCGCCATGCGAAGCGTCAATACCGCCGACTCCGACAGCGACATCATCGCCATCGCCGCCCCGCCGTTCACTTCCGCCGCATCCTGCCCTAGCGCCTTCTCGGCTTCGGCCAAATTCACATCAAACCCCGCCAAAATCTTCGCCCCCTCGCTCGCATCCTGCGCCAGCACCCCAAGCAAAATATGCTCCGTGCCCATATAACCATTATTATATTTCTTACTAAACATATCCGCCTTCTGCAGCGCAAATCGCGCATTCTCAGATAGCCGGTTCATCATTTCACTAAATTCATTTTCCATACTCTACTTTTCCTAATTTTAACATATCATTCAAACAAAACTCAATCTTCCAACTAATTATAGCTTAAATTACCAATCATGGCGACTTAAGCTCTGCTATTATTGATGAAGTGCAAGAAAAGAGCGAAACGCGGAGCGAACCGTACTCAAGGTACGGAGAGCAAGCATTGGAGCTCTTGCCGCAGCAATTCGCAATAATAGCTAGCTTAAGGTAATTATAGCAAACTAGCACTCGCAAGTCAAGAGTGCTAATTTAGTTTTGTTCCATTTTATGCTAATTTTTATTTTACCGCTTGACTTTTTCAATAATCTGTGCTACAATAGAGATAATCCTAGCGATAGGTATAGTTTTTGAATTACCTATCAATTTTTATTGAGAGGAGTGTACCTTATGAACCATGAGAACGCCACCGAATCAACTGAGGCTATCGGTTCCTTCTTACCCGTCAAGCCGACTTGCACCGACTACCCTAGTATTCTCCGGGAAGAAACCGGCTTAGTTCACGTCCCAGAGCTTAATCGTGACCTCAACTTTCGTCGTGTAAGCGTAGAAGACAGACCAATCGAATTTGGAGAGAAGCTTCCTACTCTCGAAACTATCCTCTGGAATGAAAACTATACAAGCTTCGTCTATCACGAACGCGCCGAACTCGACCATCTTCTCACCGCCACCTACGAAATCATCCCCGATACAGAATAAGCAAAACGACCCAGCATCCGCTCTGAGCTCCTATCCCTTCCCA
Organism: uncultured Candidatus Saccharibacteria bacterium; assembly: GCA_964581595.1. Taxonomy (GTDB): domain Bacteria; phylum Patescibacteriota; class Saccharimonadia; order Saccharimonadales; family Saccharimonadaceae; genus Nanosyncoccus. The sequence continues at coordinate 20,850 of CAZOPB010000006.1, read as the reverse complement.
CCAATTCGAAGTCAAACTCCGAAAATCCTTAGAAAGTCGAGGTAACAAAAATGCCTAATTCCGACATGCTCTATGGCGCCATCGTCAGCAATACTGCCGCCCTCCAGGCACAAACCGCCGCCATCAACCGCCAAAACGACCTTTTGCAGGAGCAAAATTCCCTCCTCGCCGCCACCCTCAAAGTCCTCATCAGCCACGTCAAAAACGGCAATCAGGGCATCGCCATCAGCGAAGCAAAAAACACCTTAATCGATCTCGGCTACGACTCTCCGTTCGTAAAGTATTGCATCCAGTAATCCCCTCCGCGCCCCACCCGGGGCGCTTTTTCATGCCTTTCTTAAAAGCTTTTCGATCAATCTTCTTAAAAGTGAATGTCCCCTGCTTCCGCTCATTTAGTCGCACTCGCTACTCTGTACGCTCGCTCGACCACTTTCGCTCCAGCCATCAGATATTCACTAAAATTAATCTTCCCGTCAATTCGGACCCTTCACATAGGATAATTATATAGGCTATTCTCCGTACGAATCTTTTGCGCAAAATCAATTTTAATTCGCTTTTAGTATACGAACCCTTTTCCAAGAGTAGTCTAGTGCAAGGAGAAAGTAAAGCGCGCAAGCGAACCGTATTATACATACGGAGAGCGCGCACTGGAGCTTTCAACGCCGCAATAGACTGCTATTGGGAAAGGCTCCCTCTCGGTAATTAACAGAGCTACACTCTGTTAATTACCGGAATAACTATGGGAGTATGCCCCGTCGCATCAAAGAGTATATGCGTCACATCTTCCTTAATCTCTTCCTTGAAGGCCTTGAGGTCGTCCCCCATCAATTTCTCTGTCCGCACTCGAAGATAATGCCGAATCTTCGCTACTAATTCCTCCGAATTATCAAGGTAAATAAATGCGCGACTCACGATATCCGGCGTCTTCACTAGGCGGTTATTCTTCTTACTTAGCGTGAGTACAATCACAAAAATCCCTTCGCGCGAAATATGAATCCGATCCTTCACCACTGCCTCATGCACCGGCTTATCCGCATCATCAAACAGCTTATTCCCCACTTGTATCCGCCCATTCTTACGAATTGTCTTATCGGGCATTAGTTCAATCACGTCACCATCGTCCGTCACCAAGATCCGATCGCGCTTCAGCCCAATCACATTCTCCGCCATCTCCGCATTATGCTCTAGCATATAGAATTCCCCATGATATGGCACATAATTCGTCGGATTCAATCTCTGTACAAACTCAATATGATCTTCAAAATACGCATGCCCCGAAAGATGCAACGGCCCAAGATTCGTAATATGGCTCTTCCCGTTCTGGATCACCCCCGCCCCCTCGCGCAAAAGCCCATCTACTGTATTTACCACATGCGGCTCATTGCCCGGGATCGGATTACTCGAGAACACGATCACATCACTACTCTTAATCTTGATATATTTATGCGCCCCGCTCACCATCCGATTTAGCACCGCATTTAGCTCGCCCTGCGACCCCGTACAGACCACCGTCACTTTATCATCCGGCAGCTTCACAATATCTTCCATTTTCATGATGGTATCTTTCGGAATCTTAATTACACCGGTCTTCAAAGCCACTTCTACGTTATTAATCATCGAGAATCCAGCGAAAGCCACTTTTCTCCCCCGCTTCGCCGCTTCCGTCAAAATCAATTCAATCCTCTTAATCTGGCTCGAGAAACAGCTCACGATCACCCGCCCGTTCGCATAATGATCCATCACTCGCCCGAGGTTCTCACCTACGTCATATTCCGAATGCGGATGCCGTCCCGGGCTATCAATATTCGTGCTTTCGTTTAGCAGCAGCGTAATCCCCTCTTTTTTCACAATTTCGTCAATCCGCTCAAAATCCGTCTGCACCCCTAGCGGATTCGTCTCTCGCCGCCAGTCGCCCGAGAAGTAAACCACTCCATTCGGCGTCCGCACTACGATTGCCGTATTTCCCGGAATCGAATGCAAAGTATGGATAAATTCCACACTCAGATGCTCACTCACCTTGATAATTTCGTGCTTAAACGGATCCACCGGCTGATAATTCAGCTCTGGCACATCCGTAAGTTCCGACATCTGCCGCTGAATCATCCCGATCGTAAACGGCGTCGCATAAATCGGCGTCAACGGATTGAACTTCGGCAAAAGATGCCGACACGCCCCAATATGATCCAAATGCGCATGCGTAAAACAAATCGCCTTCACCTTATCTTTGTTGTCTTCGAGATACTGTATATCCGGCACCATGTAATTTACGCCCGGATAATCCGCCCCCGTAAACAACGACCCCATATCGATCACAATAATCTCCCCCTTGTACTCGATAATGGTCATATTTTTACCAATACCAAATTCCCCCACCCCGCCCATCGGGATAATTCTCACTGCATCTGGATTCGGCCGCGCCGCCCTCAGCTGTGCGCTCGTCACCTGGTTACCATTATAACCATTATAACGGCTCTTATTCACCGGAATTCCAATGATATGCTGCGTCGCCTGCGCATTCACGTCCTGCGACAGCATCCTCTGGTGATGTACCATCTCCCCCTTGCGCACCGATACGCCTAGCGCCTTCTTCGCCGATGCCGTCGGCTGATTTTGCGCCGCCGGTTTCTTCAACCCCCGCCTCCCCCTCGGCGCAGCATTCTTATTCCCGGCCGGTTTTCGCTTTACTAATTTCGCATCCTTCCCCCCATCCGCAAAATTCGAATTAAAATTCCTCTTCTGCGACTCTTCAAACTGCTTCTTAATATCCGGCAGCCTCTCATCGCGCATTTTCATCAGGCGAGCACGCCGCTCCGCTTCTCTACTATTCATATTTTTCCTCAGTTATTTTATATCTAATCCCCCTAAGTCCGTATCAGATATCTCTATTATATCAAAATTCCCATTTTCCGACAAGGCTACAGCGCCATTTTCTTAACTTTTTCTAATCTCCGGAAATTTCACAAGATTTTTTGATTTTTTAACAAGATATCATCAAAAACCATTGCACAAACCCAAAAGATTTGCGCTTTTATCTTTCCATTGTAGCACACATTATCATTTTTGTCAAGCTTTCTAACTTTTTTCTCTTTACTCCATAGTCTCCCCCTGATACAATAGTTCTAGGCGCAAGCCTAAGAGCGGATGCTTGCAGAAAGTTTAATAGATCGGTACAAAACAAAGGTCGAATATTAAACATTTAAGAACGGAAGAATAGCCCATGGGTGTAAAGCGCAACAAAAAACTTGCTTTCGAACTGTCTTATGATGGCTCCCAAGAAGTAAAAGTTGCCCTTAGCGTAAAAGCCAAGAGCAACTAAAACAAATTACATCCCTATTCTAACACTTAGAGCAAATTTTAGCAAGACTTTTCCGCTCTTTTTTGATAAATAAAATCTGAAATCTTGGCGTAGAATGAGCTAATTCTGTGTCGCCGTCACAGTAATACTCGTGGAATATTCCCCACTCGGCAGATCCGGCACCGTGCTAATCCCAACTTTTAGTAACAGCTCTTTTACTTCTGGACTAGCCGCTTCGTAGAATAATTCCGGAGTAGACGTAATCGCCGTATAGGTACTGGCATTATATTTCATAATCCCCCAGCCATTTTCTGCCGTATTTAATAATCCAGATTTCGCCGGAATAGTTACGTTAGTCGTGCTCGACCTCATCGCCGCATCATCTGAGCTAAGCTTTACCACATACGGCTGGTTCGAGCTCACCTTCACTTTCAAATCCGCCGTCGATGGATTAGTTTCACTTTTCTCTACAGCAACTTCCTCCGCCACATCCAAACTAATCGTCGGATCCACCGCGATCTCTACATTGTCATAATTCGGTTCTTCTCCGCCTCGAGCAATACAGCGGACGGAAAAGCCAAAAGAACCTGGAGAATTTTGATTAGTATAAATTCCACCACCCGTGCCACTACTATTTCTATCTTTTAAAAACAATATATAAGCAGCCCATCTATATGCCCCAGCTGAACCATACTGAGGATTATATATCGTAGACGTCCAATAATATCCCGTGTTGGGACTTGAATTCGCAACGACACCATTGCTAACGCAAGATCCATACTTAAAATAGTATGGCGCCGTTACAATATCTTCTGCTGAAAGACCCGAAAAAGCAGCATATATATCCCCTGCAAAGAAATCACCATCAATATTTGCAACAGGTAGTTTCCAGCCCTTAGGACAAATGCTACTTGGTGCATTCATACCTTGCTCAGTCAAAGTCGCTCCACTTCCAGCTATTGCAGTATACCAGTTATAATAGCCTCCATACGTTACATCATAATAGGCTTCTGGTTGGCGTTCATTGTCTTCTGTAAGACCAGCCAAATTAGAAGCTGGAATATAGAAACTTCCAGAAACCATATCACTATCAGTGGAATCTATAGTTTTGTTAGTAATATCTAAGTTCTTTGTCATCCAGCAGTTAGATTCGTTATTAACATATCTATTTTTAATCCTAGCAACAGTATAAGTATGCCCATCCCGCTTATCAATAAGTGTGTACTGTTGATTCAGGGTAGAATTCAAGCAAATTTCTGAAGTAATTTCCTGCATATATGTAATGTTTGCCATAGTCCTGCGATCTAGACTAGCTGTCTCTGCATGGCTTAATTCCGGAGTATAAGTTAAATAGTAAAACCCTAAGAGGCCAAGAAGGACACCAATACTGCAAATAGAAGTTATCACTAAGATTAATAACTTATGATTTGGTTTATGTATATTCAGCATGGTGCCCTCCGTTAGTTTTTTACTTCCCGCGGTCACCATTTCGATGCTAATAAAAATGGTACCATGGGTGTTAGAACTATCACACCAATACAGTACGACCGAAGTCGTGTCCATATCGCGGACAGTACCCATGGCACCATTCAATCCACGATATGAATTCAAAAACAAAATCACTGTATTGGATTTTATGTAATAGTTCTAACACTTCCATTATACCACAACTTTTAGACCGACAAGGAAGAATTTTAACTCGTTTTACTTCACATGTGTCTTTCGCGGGGGTGCGGAGCTTACGAGCGAGCATGCAGTGCGGGAGCCCCGTAACGACGGGCGCGAGCGACACGTCCCGACGAAAGGCATATGTGAAGTAAAAGCACGGAGAAAAGTCCCCCTTCTTCCGAAGAGGGACTTGAATTCGCTAGTCTAGCTATGCATTGGTGTTTCTGGACCCATAACGTCTCCGAGCTTGCATTGGATCAACCAGAAACATCCCCGGCATCAAAGCTTGATACCCCGCGAGCTCACGCACCGGCTGAGATTTTTCCGAACTACTTTTCTTTCGCCGGCGCGCCTTCGAATCATCTTCATCCTGATCCGGCCCTTTCTGGATGTTGCAATAAAATGGCCGGATCGGCAAGAGCAGATCATCCACACTGCGACCAATCTGCCAAGCCGCAAGGATTACACTTTTCTCCACGATATAGTATACTCGCCTATTCGCCTCCGGCAATCCGCTAATTCCGACCGCTTCCATGTAGGTCATCGGCGTCTCGCCATTCAGCATCCCGAAATATTGCTCCTGCCAGCTCGCCTGCGCCGTACCGTCGCATTTATAGCACTTAATCGGATTACCACACGAGTTCACGATCACTACTGCGCGCCCAAACAAATTCACTACTCGTCCAGTCCACGCCAGTATCATTTTACCCCTCCTTCCTATTCGATCAGATACTTCGCCGGCATGAAGGCCTGATATACCTCCGGTACGTCCGGAATGCCCTCCGGCCGTTCCAAATCCAGCTTTTGCATCTCCACCGGCATCGCCGGCACCAAGAGATTGTCGACCGACCAATGATGGTAATGCAAAACCAGCGCCGCCCCGCGCGATACAATCCCGTAGGCTTCCGTCCGATTATTCTTCCGCAGTTCATCAAGAAACCCCGCCGGTGACGTCTCCACTCGCGCATAGTATTCATCTACCATCCGTTTCCAGAACTGCTTCAGGATCAAATGATCCTCCAGCGGCCGCACCAAGTCAAAAATCTCGTTTAGCGTACCGATTTTCTCCACTGCGCCTCGCACCGCCAGACAACCATCCCCGTGCGACACCACATTCGACTCTGCCCGCTCAGCTACAGGCACCTCATTATGTACCCGCAGCATCTCCAACGGATGATTCGCATAAAATGTCGACCAATATTCCCCGCCGCCGCTCACCATTACCACCGGATTCGCCGTCAGATTCACAACAAGACCGTCCAGCGCCAACGTTTTCTCTTCTGCCATAATTAATTACCCCCTATTCTGACAGACCCTGCGGTGCATCTCCCGCACCTAATTTGTACCTAAACACAGCTTACTAGCTCTAACTTGCCAGAAGTATTACCTACCTCTCTACCCCCATTCTACCACGCCCGTCTATCTTTTATCAAGCACTACCGCTAACTTATTTATTTCCTAGCTCGCTCAGCAGCTTCTTAAACCCTTCATCATCCTTACTACTAAAAGTCACACTTCTCCCCCGAATCTTCACTTCACAATCATATTCCCGACTTAGCTTTGCTTCTTCCTTCAGATATTCATTCGCCTTTACCGCCTTTACCGAGCTCTTTTTCTTGTTTTCTGCTACATATTGCTCGACTTTCCGCGCCGACCAATCCCCCGCAATCATCTTCGGCAATACATCCAGAATCGTTTCTCTATCCAGCGAAATCAACGGTCGCATCGGCCCCTCCATCAAATTATGCTCTTGCATCGCTTTTTTTGCTTCATCCGGCAGCCGCAACAATCGCATCGTGTTCGCCACGCTCGCCGAACTCTTTCCCACTCTCTTACCGATATCATCGTTCGTTAGATTAAACTGCTCCTTTAGCTTTGCATACGCCGTCGCGAGCTCAATCGGATTCAAATCTTCGCGCTGCGCATTTTCAATAATCGCGAGTTCCAGCATATTCTGCGCATCTAGCGTCCGCACGATCGCCGGGATCGTCTCTTTCTCCGCCAATTGCGAAGCCCGCCAGCGCCGTTCCCCCGCTACAATCTGGTACTTCTTCCCCTTTTTCACTACCACGATCGGCTGTAATACTCCATGCTCACGAATCGACGCTGCTAGTTCCTCTAGCGCCTCTTTATTAAACGCCTTTCGCGGCTGTTCCTCATCTCGCACTACATCCGTAATTTTCAGCTCTACTAGTTTACTTACCTTCGCATCTTCGCTGCTCGTCGGATCAAACTCCTCGCTCACAAGATCGGTCGGAATTAAGCTCTCAAACCCCCGCCCTAGCCCCTTACCTTTCTTTCCTAATGCCATCTTACTCCCTTGTCCTTTCCTCTACCTCACGCGTAAAATCTTTATATGCCTTCGCCCCCTTGCTAAACTTATCATAAGATCCCACCGGCACACCATGGCTCGGCGCCTCCGCCACCCGCACATTCCGCGGTATCATCGTCCGAAATACTTTATCCTTAAAATATTTCTTCACTTCTTCCAGCACTTCCATGCTCAAGCTCGTCCGCTTATCATACATCGTCGCCAGCACCCCAAGCAGCTTTAAATCTGGATTCATCGCTTTCTTCACCATCGCCATACTCTCCAAAAGCTGCGCCACTCCCTCTAGCGCATAAAATTCCGTCTGCACCGGCAAAATCAAATAATCCGCCGCAATCATCCCATTCACTGTCAATAGCGACAAACTCGGTGGCGAATCAATAATCACGTAATCATAGTTATCTCGTACGCTATCAATCGCCTTCTTCATCACCGTAAATTTCTGTTTCATTCCCGTCAGCTCCACCTCGGCATTCGCTAATTGCGGCGTAGTCGGCGCCAAATCAAAATCCTTAAAATCCGTCGATACAATAATATCCGCAAACTCCGCCGCCCCCAACATTACCTCCGTCATACTCGCATCCAGAGCCGACTTATCTAGCCCCAGTCCGCTCGAAGCATTTCCCTGCGGATCCGCATCCACCAAAAGTACTCGGTTCTTATCCTTCGCCAAAAAATAAGCCAAGTTCACCGAAGTCGTAGTCTTCCCCACACCACCCTTTTGATTCGTGATACAAATTACCTTCGCCATAACTATTACCATTATACCATACAATTCCCCATTTGCTAAGGTTTCTCCAAAATTTCTATTTCCAGTTTTTCGGACCTTACCATCTGAATCCACGCCAGCTATCGCGAAAGCTCCTTCTTGCAAATTCTTCCCTACGAACCCTTTGTCTAGAGTGCCTTAGTACGAGGCAAAGCCGAGTAGCGGACCGAGCCGTATTTAGAATACGGTGAGGGAGCAACCGCAGGCTTTAACGAAGTAATAAGTTACTATAGACAAAGGCTTCTAAAAAAGCAATGCCTATTATCTTCATTAGCTGAAGCTAATGAAGATAATACAGATCTGCCGCATTAAGCCTAAATATATACTCTTGCTCCCCCAGCCCACTTTCTTCCTTCAATACATCCAGATAATCCTGATTTCGATAGCCATAATTCGCAATCACGATTAACCCTTTACTCAAATCCCTCGTCTCCAGCACTTTCCAAAAATTCTCTTCCGTATAACCTTGATCTGTCATAATATAAGACCAATCCGCCTCCGCAAACAGCAAAATATCATCCAGATAGCGATTATTATTCTCCTTATCATAAATATACAAAAGCGGTACGTCTCTATGCTCCTCCACAAACTCCGTCGCCACTTTCCAATCGTGATATTCCACATCCGGCTCAATCTTTAGCGGTATCGGCAAAATCGCCACCACCGCCACTACCACTGCCATCACAATATTTCTCTTCCTCTCACTCGTCACCATCCCTACCAGCTTATACAATCCCCACATCACCAACACATAGAGCAGACTACATATCCCCTCTAGATACCTCAAATCCGTAAACGGCGACGCCACAGCCACGATCACGAAAAAGAACAGCACTGGCCATAGTAACATCTTAAATTCCTCATCCTCTCGTCGGTCAATTTTCAGGCTCTCCCCATGCTTCACTCCATAAATCGCCAGCACAAACATCGCCACCAAAATCACTGGCAGCGTGTAGTGAAAATTATACAGCACAATCAGCCCTGCAAAAATCCCCACTTGCATCCCCAGCTGCGTAAAGTTCAACAGATTACTAATCGCACCCTGCCCACGATAACCAAAGAATAAATGCTGAATCGCATGTGGCCAAATCAAAAGCGTCACCGCCGCCGCCACTGCCAGTGTAATCGCATACGCTCGCAAGCGCTTCCAATCTTTCGCCTTACAATACCTCACCACCATCACTACAAACAACGGCACTAGGAAGAACAGATAATAATACTGCGTCAACACCCCTAGCATCGCTACCACCCCAATCCCTACATACAGTCCCGGCCGCACTTTCTTGCTCTCAAGCAGCAGCATATGCAAATACGCCGTAATCGTCACCCACATTGCCAGCATCGCATACATCCTCACATATACCACCGTGCTAATCGCCGCCACCGTAATCGCCGCGGCTAGCGTCAAAATCCCCGCCTTCGTCTCCCGATTTTTATCTTTGACTAATAATTTCTCCGCAATCAAATACACAAAAACTGAATTCACCGCAAAAATTATCATATTTAGCACAATTCCCGTCCACACCGTAAATTCCCCCGGCGTCAATTCCATCATCAGCCTCAAAAATAGATGGAACAATGGCGGATGCACATCGTCCCGCTGATTAGTATAAACCGGCTCAAAATCCCACCGCTCATACCAATCCACTACCAGATACGATTTATAATACTCCGCCGGATGCCAACGATTATAAAAATTCTCATTATCCAAAATTTCTAGCTTATTATAATTCGCCGACCCATAAGAATACGCCTCGTCCATGTGGATATAATTCTTGCCACACCCCGCCACCACATATACTATCGACTGAATGATAATAATTAAGCTAATCCAAAATACCTTCGACCGACTCAATTTTTCCCAAACCTTCTTCATCGTTTCCTCTACCTATTTATTTCTTCGAAACGCCACTCGCCGCACCCTTATCGTCCGTATCATAAGTCCCTTTCGACGTATCCAAAATACAATATCGATTTCCCCATGGATCCGCCACCACTGCGCACTTACCAATGTCAATATCAAACGGCCCATCTTCGACCACTCCACCCGCCTGGGCAAACTTTGCCGCCGCCTTCTCCACATTCTCGACTTTCATGTCCACCATCAAATTATCATCGGTAGTCAGCACAAACTCCGTCTTTCCCTCTTTCATGCCCAGCCCACAAGCCTTCTCCGTCCGCCACAACAATTCCAATCCCAAAGCATCCCGATAAAATCTCAACCCCTCTTCAAGATCAGAAACACACATCGACACACAGTCCACTCCTTCAAAGAAGGGGTCATCAGATTTTCGTAAAATCTTCTCCATTGCCATAATTATACCATAGCATGTTATAATATAGGCAGAAATCTCCAAATTTTGCACCTTAGAAAGGAGAATCATCATGGCTACGCTTCGTAAAGATTCCTTCTCCCAGCAATTTCCCGCCCGCTACCGCGGCATCTCCGACTCCAGAGTCAAACATCGCCTCAGCGGCATCCCCTATCCCCATATCACCATGAACCGTCCCAAGACTATTTTTACCGCCGCGCTCGACGACGTCTATGGTGAACATGTCGTCTTTGGCGACGAAGCCAAAGCTCGCCGCGCCGAAATGGAGAAAGAAGGCGACATTAATGTCTAGCTACTCCAAACATCGCCCTCCGTATACCCCGCATCCTCCTCGCCGTAAGAAGAAAAAATACAAAGAAGCCTGGACTATCTATGGCCCCGTCAAAATCTACCCACCAACCGTCCTCTGCCCCGGCATCGTCCGCGAAGGCAACCGCGCCATCCCCGTCCAACGCATCTACAAGAATGCCAAATCCGAAGAAAGTGAGGAGGAGAAATAATGCTTGACATCAAGGACATCGCTCCCTACTCCACGATCATCGCCGTCCCTACCGCCGCCCATGAGCCCAGATTCAATATTGACGAATATGGCAACCTGATTCCTCATAGCAATGTGTACTGGTTCAATGGCCAGTATCACTGGTGCGGCCGACCCGTCGACGATTAAATCTCCTTCGAAGTCTCCTCCACTAGGAGGAGACTTTTCTGCAAAAAATAAGCATAAAAAGTATTGACAAAAATCTCATGACGTGCTACAATGGAATTATCGCTCTGCTAGACGAGCATAGTATTGATTTTAGCATATCGGCGGCTAGATAGACGTACAAAACCCCTTGATTCAGCAAGCAGAGTATGATAAAATGATACGTAGTTATTAATAATTAAGGAATATTATGAAAAAAGCAGTTGTACTCATCGGCGGTAAGCAATATCTCGTCGAAGAGAAAGAGACCCTCCGGGTGGACCTCCTTCCGGCAGGAACCAAAGAGCTCGAAACTGGTGCTTTACTTGTAATTGATGGCGACAAAGTTACCGTTGGTACGCCAGAAGTCAAGGGCGTAAAAGTTTCAGCGAAAGTAGTCGACGAAAAAGTCGCCGGCGAGAAAATCCGCGTCATCCGTTATCACTCCAAGAAACGCGTCCACAAAGAAACTGGTCACCGCCAAAAATACAGCTTAATCGAGATCGTCTCTATTAAATAATCTCAAAGTAACTCCCGAAAGGGAGTTACTTTTTAATCAGGAACTACAAGCCATTCACGAAGAATAGTCTAATATAAAGCACTTTGAGTCTTTTGTCTCTGAGTGGGCTAATACGCGAAGAAGGTGAAACGCGGAGCGAACCGTACTTATGGTACGGAGAGCGAGCATTGAAACCTTCGACAAAGTAGTAGCCACTCAGAACAAAAGATTACTTATTTCTTCCCCTTTACTTTCTTCCTCGTACTCTTCACCGCCTTCTTCGACTTCATATAGTACACAATCCCTGCTACGATCGCCCCCACTACCACTACCGCGAGAATAATTTCCACCGGCCCGGTCTTTGGCAATTCGCTTGGAATCTCCGGATCCGTCGGCTTTACCGGTGTCTCTGGATCGACTGGCACCTCCGGCGTCGTCGACGCTACCGTCTGAATCGTATAATTAATCGACCCTGAATACTGGTCACACCCAGGGATTACCCCGTTTAGCTCCGACTTATCATTCACTGATGCCAGCCCAATATAAGTACCCTCATCAGAAAAAATCCTCGTCGAAAGCACCGTTCCGTTAGACGGCCAATTATTGAATATCTTCGCCGAACCCTCTACGTAATGCAGCGTCATCGCTTGCTTCGCCCTCACATATGCATCATCCCAGACTGTTTCTGGCGTAGTTGTCGTCGAACTAATTTTACCAATCACCCTGCCGACTTCACCAGCAGCTAGTTCGTCCGGAAAATCCGTCGACACCCGAGTCTCCCGCGCTACACCCACATAATTATGAGCCTTATCATTGAAAGTCGCCGACGCATCATTATGGAAATAAATATAGACTTCGTACTGCTTCCCTGCCTCCAGCTCAATATCACTTACATATTCATTACCAGTATTCTTTTCGACAATCCGCACGAAATCCCGCTCATCCCCCACCGCTGCATTATCCGTAATGGAGTTAAATGTTGCGCTATGCGCCGGATTGTTCATCGTATAAGTCGGGCGTTCTGGCCCCCACGCCAGCACCGCCGGTGTCAATGCCAATGGCATCAACACCGCCCCTACTACCCCCATTAACCACTTTTTTATTTTCATATTTATTTTCTCCTTTTTTACTATTTGACCACTAAGGCTGCACTTCACCAGCACCACCCGCACTATTGCCAGTACCGCCGGCTACACTATTAAAGTAATCCATCAGATCTTCAAATTCATCATCAGTCAACGCGCCACCATTCTCTTCTGCTTCCTGCTCCAATTCATCTGCTTTTTCATTGGCCTCTTCCTGAGCCTCGTGATCTTTCTGCTGTTCTTCCTCGGTCGCCGTCTCGTCCCCCACCGCACCTTCTTCCTTAGCTTCCTGGTTATCCTCCGGAATCGTCGGCTCTGTTTCTTCTAATTGATCTTCACCAACCTCTGGCGTCTGCGTTACCGTACCAGTCCCGCCCTTATTCGCATTATCGATCAATGACTCTGGATCTTTTGGCTTAATCGTCTCTTCCGGCTCCGGTTCTGGTTTATCTGGCTCTGGCTCAGGTTTGTCCGGTTCCGGCTCCGGATTGTCTGGCTCCGGCTCAGGTTTGTCCGGTTCCGGCTCCTCAGGTTCTTCCGGTGTCTCCGGAGTCTCTGGTGGGGTTTCAGGTGGCGTCACTGGCGTCACCGGCGTTACTGGCGGCACCACTGGTGGCGTTACCGGCTCTGGAGTAGGATTCTCATCTGGCGGCAACTGCGGCTCAGGCGGTAGCTCCGGCCCATTATCTGGAGGTAATTCCGGTTCCGGTGGCAATTCTGACTCTGGCGGCAATTCTGGTTCTGGTTCCGGTGGCAACTCCGGCTCCGGAACGTCCTCCCTATAGTCCACCCCTACCGGAGTGCTCTCATTCCCTACATCACCTTGGTTATTGCACTCCTGCGCATTATCCGTCATCTCTACAACGATCTGCACATTACCGTCCGCATCGACCACCTGTTGTCTATGTACAATCTCCATATATGGCGCATCTTTTCGCTCTTTTCGGCTAGCATTCAGCTCATGCCCGGTCTGATCCTCACCGTCACCTTCCATCGTGTATTGCGAAATCACCACACCAGTCTTCGCATGATACCTAATCGTAGTGTCTTCACTATTGAGCATATCCTTCATCGCACTAAGCAAAGCCACCTGTACTTCGCCACCGTTCCCACCATTAAAGGCCTCATCGATCTGCCTTGCTACCTCTAGGCTACCCGCCCCTGTACTCCAATCAATATTAGCTAGCCCCGCCTGCTCTACTGCCGATCGGAAGAACGACGCCTGTGCCGCCAAGACTTCTGGCTGTTGCGTCATGATGTCGATCAAATTCTGCTTGCCACCTTCTACGTCATTGTTATTGTAGAATTCCATGGCCTTTCGTGTACCAAAAGCATTCTTGGTCACCTTATTGCTCAAATCACCATAACCATGATATTCATCATAACAATAAATCACATAATTATCCGCAATATTAAATCTTGACTCTACATCTTCTAAGCTCAGCCCAGTACCTTCTATATATTGCTTCAGATGATCAGCTACTTTCTCTACATCCAACGTCTCCCCCTCGTGTTCACTCTGGAATTTTTCTACCAAGCTCTTCGCCGCCGATTGCAACCTTATCGTCTCCGCTTCCTCTTGGCGTTCGGTCAAGCTTACCGCACCATTGTCAAGCTCCACGCCCTCTAGTGCATCCGCTGCCTCACCCACTTCATAATCCCCTGCCATCTCTGTCGGGGTCTCCTCTGGAATATCCGAATCCGCTGCATCCGCCGTCTGCGCTAAACCTTTCGCCGTCGCAAATACTGTCAACCCCGCCAAAACCGCACAGACCGCCGCCTTCACTTTATTAGCCGCCTTTTGAAAACCGGGTCTTGCCTTCAAACGCTCCCACAGATTCAACTTCTTCGCTTGCTCCGGGTTCTGTATTGCCTCACTCGCCGGTTTTGTATCTTTACGCACTATCATCTTCGCCTTACGCGCTTTGAAAGTATCAATATGCCCTTGCTGCTCTTCCATCGCCTTCCGATAAATTGCCTTCTGCTCTGGATTATCTGTCTGATCATATCGACGTTGATATTCACCTAGCATCGCCTCGGCCTCAGCAATCTTATGGATAATATCTGTCATCTCCGCATCTGTCACTTCAATCAACTTATTATCTGCCAGGCTCTCGTCCGTCGCACCATTACTCTCCGCTATCATCTCCGGCACTTCTTCTGCCGGCGCCACAAGCGGATTCTCATTATCATTCAATTCCCCGCCCGCCGCTTGCTCACCTAATGGCTTTTCTGTCTCCGATAAGACTTCCGCACCGCTTTCTTGCCCTGCGACATCTACCGCTGAATCGCCCGCCGCCTTCAAATCCACCAACGCCTGACGCTTCCGCTCCATTGAAGCCAAATCCGCCCGCGCCTCATCTAGCATACTCCGAGGTATAGTCTTCATCTCCTCTCGTAGCTTCTCTATATCTGCATCATAACGCGCAATCGCATCATCCACGTTTCTCATCTCACCGGTATACGAATCACGCAGTGCATATGCTATCTCCTGCATTGCCATCTGGCGCCCTTGCGCCCTCGCTTCCATCAGTTCAGTCGAATCAATATCGTCTTTTACCGTCTCGCCGGCCTTCGCCGTCTCACCTGCATCGTCTTTCGCTGCCTTCTCGCTATCTATAGTCTCATGCAACTCACGAATCGTCTTCCAGTCAAATTCACCCCCCGAGTTCACCGTATCAAGAATCGTCCGGTCCAACTCCGCCTCGGCCGCGCTCTTCTCTGGCATCTCCTCTGGCACATCCGGTTTTTCTGGCTCACGCTCTTTTTCTGCGACAGCTCCCCCGCCCATTAGCCGCTCAATCTCTTCCTGAGTCAGCACCCCAGCCCCTTCAGGTGCCGGTGCAGGTGCCGGCGCCAGCATTGACTCTTCAGCTTTTGGCGCTGGCGCTGGTTCTGGCGTCTCAGCTAGCGGCTCCGGCTCACTCTTCGGCGCTTCCACTGGCTTCTCCACCACTGGTGCCTCAATTCCATTTTCATTTCTCAGCTGGTCAATTTCCCCCTGCAGTTTCGCTACCTCGGCATCACTCTTCGCCTTAGTCTGCTCACTCTGCCCCTTCCTACGCTCAATACTCGCAATCTGCGCTTCCCTCAAAGCGATCGCCTGCATCACTTGCTGAATCTTCTCTCCTGCTCGTCGCTCCTGCTCTGCTCTCTGTTCTGGCGTCAAACCTTGCTCGCCACCACCGATTTTTTCACCTACCATTATGCTTCCTCCTCAGCTATTACAGTCGTCTCCTGCGCCACGCCCTCAACGTCCGATTCACCCGGCACTTCCGACTTCGCCCCCTGCACCGGCATCCCCGCCGGCGTCTCTACGGTATTATTAATATTAGATACTTCGTCATTATTGGTACTATTATTTCCTTCTAGATATTGCCTTCTGAATTCTTCCATGGCACCCCTCATCGCCGCCTCGAAATCCACCCCTGCCGTATCGAAGAAATTCTCAATCTCATCATCCGTCGCTCCGGCATCTAGCATTTTGTCTAATTCTACTAATTTCTCCTCCGGCAACGCATCTATCAGCGACCGGTCCATCACTTCATCTAGTTGCACCCTCAGCTCTTGCTGAATTTTTCCATTTTGTTTTTGATCTTCTTCGAGCAGCCCCTTATCCGCCACCATCTGATGGACGAACGCCTCCATGACCTGCTCTTGTTCAGAGTTTATGTTTGGCATCACTTTTAGTACCTTTCATACATGACTTTTCTCTAGTTTACCACTAGCAATTACAAAAGTCAACCTGTCCAATGATTATAATAATCACAAAAACATACCAACATACCACGATAATCAATTTCTCACCGGAGACCACGCTCTTCGGTGAGAAATCTTACTGGTCTTTGGAGGTTGAACTGGCGAGGATAGTGAGAGAAGATACGCTTGCGTAATCTTCCGAACGCCGCAGCCAGCGGAGACTCTCGTAAGAAGTTTCCGCACACCTTTCCTCCAGAAAGGGGTCCAGTACACAAAAAACCGAACATGATGTTCGGTTTTTGTGGATTTAGTCCATTTACTCTTAGCTTGGGCATGTTGCCCATCTCTGCATATATACTTTCCTCTCCAAATTATCAAATTTACTATATCTAGTGTTTCTTTTTGGGCGGATTTCTGCCCGTTTATTCATACTTTTCTCCATTTTAATAATATTTCCTCGCGGTGCCATTTTTTGCTCTATCTTATAAACATTCTTCTTTTTAATTACGCCACCTCTAGTTTACGACCGGCCTTACGCTTCAATTCGTTATCGAGCGCCATCAAAATCATCTGACCACGCACGAAATATCTACCGCGTTCGGCCGCCTCATGGCTTACCTTAGTATTATGTTTTAGCTTAAACTGATTTTCATCATAATATGTCTGAAAATCGTCCCAGTTTTGGTTCGAATCGCCAAATCCTGCCGTCTTCGAATCAAACAACCTATCGCTTTCTAATTTTACATTGGTGTTTCCTTTCGTTTTTATGTTGATATTGTTACGCATATTTTAGTTTCCTTTTTTGTTATGTTTGTTTTAGAAACTGTACACTTTAGCAATTTCTATTTTGAAATAACTTCCTTATTTTACTTTTCGTTATTTCAATGTTGTTTTGTTGTTTGTTAGATGTGTTTGTTTATTATCTAACTATCTCCATATTAGCACACATCATTAAAAAAGTCAATACCTTTTATGCTTATTTTTTGCAAAAAGTGCAATTTTATCCTTCCCCACCCCTGTTATTTGGGGCAAAAAATCTTTTCCATTTTTCATAAAAATTGCTTGCAAATCCCGAAAAAGCTTGCTACAATGAGAATGTCAAACAGTATCAGATCGAACATAACGTTCATAAATGTAGTCGTTTTTTCTATAGCTAATAAAACGGCGTCCTATGGGACAGCGAAGCTATAGACGATTACGTTTGTGGTCTGAACTGTTTGACACCCTTAGGGCGTCGTTTTTAGTTGAGTTGGCCCTCGCTAAAAATGATGCCTGACGGGTGTTTAATTAAAATCAAAGGAGAGCCAAATGCGTCACATGGCAAAAATTAAGAAGAAACCAAAGTTAAACACTTTTGCTTATACAAACTTGCTTCATAGTAAAAGTACTTATTTCTACAAACAACGATGGAATTCTTATCTTGTTCCGGCCATGTGCGCAATGGCTCTCCTTTTAGTAATAGGATGTATGATTAATCCTTTTGCGCAGAGTAGTGGAGGGGAGAGGGTGTATGCGTCGAAGGTGCCGCCGGAGACGATTGGCTCTACTGATACGACGACGATGTCAGTATCCCTCATGATGGCAGATCCGGATAAGACATTGCTACAACAGAATGCTAAGGCTGGAGAGATGAGTTATATAAGTAGTGAATTTACCGTTACTACAGAAAACGTAGATGGTTATAATGTTTATGTCCAAACTGCACCAGGAAGCACGAATAAACTTACTAATGGTAATATTACCATAGATTTCGTTACTACTGAAACGCCAACTAGTAACTTTACCGACAATACTTGGGGATATGCGGTAGATGATACAGGTGCTACGGTAGAAAATCTGAAGTATAATCCCATACCAGACACAGCTTCTATCATGAATCCAGCGTATACTTCTAACTCAACTGGAGAAACCAGAAACTTTACCTTGAACTTTGCTACCAAATTTGCTAAGGATGCTACACCTGGACATTATACTTCGGGAGTCTTGCTGAGTGTCGCCGCCGGAGCGGGGGAGGTGGTAAATGGCTTCAATGGTATTACTAAGATGCAAGAAATGGTAGCTTCAGTATGTCACAGTGCTCCATTCGGTGAGGAAGGCCAGCTGACTGATACTAGAGACAATAAGACCTATTGGATTGCTAAGCTGAGCGATGGTAATTGCTGGATGACCCAAAACTTAGACTTAGATCTTAACACTTCCAAGCCATTACTCAGTGTAGATTCAGATCTACCAAGCAGTTGGACACCATCAGAAAATACTCAAACATCTGCAAATCCAAACTTTGATACTACCAATAATAACATAAAATCCTGGAACCCAGGAGCAAATGGCGGCGAGAAGTACTGTAATACCAGTGGCTGTAACTTAACCACTAGTACGAATAATGGACATGATGCTCAAGGTAATTATTACTCTTGGGGTGCAGCTACTGCAGGGCAAGCCGCAAGCTTAACCAGTAGCACAGCTGGTGAACAAGCTACTCAAAGTATTTGTCCTAAAGGCTGGCGACTGCCGACTGGTGGAAATAATGGCGAATTTTACGTAGCGTTTAATGGTATGACCGTAGCAGATCTTATTACTAAACCATATTACTTCGTATATGGCGGCCTCGTCAGTAATAGCTTTCTGGGCAGTGCCGGCAGCGTCGGTTATTACTGGTCATCTACGGCCAACGATAGCTACTACGCTTACTTCTTGTACTTTGATACTAACGTCAATCCGTCCAACAACTGGGGTCGCTACGGCGGCTTCTCTGTCCGCTGTGTCGCTAGGTAATTAACCATCTACCAAACTAGGAAGTAGGAGAGTACATTAAGTTAAGCTTGCGGAGCATCGCCTATCCTTTTCTCTTGGGCTTCCGGAATGTCATGCCCAAAGTCTCTTTTAGCTCTAAGGCGGAATTTCGCAGGTTGCTACCGAGAACTAAGGGGTGACACGCCCGTAAAGACGGGACGTGTCAACCCCGACCGCCGAGGAGCTAAAAGGACTTTAGGCACGGGGCATTAAGAACGCCGCGTCTCGAAAATCTATGACTGCGCGAAAGCTCGGCAAAATACTAAAACTCTCCTCCCACGTCGAGTTTTCCAACTTCCTAACAGAGGTCGCCCCGCCAAAAACTCGACACGCATGTCGAGTTTTGACTTTCACGATCTTCTACAAGATTTCACTAAATCTACATCTTCTCTAGGCTAATCGTCACATTCTCGCCATTCACCTTGGCAATTTCGTCGTAAGCGTAATTCTGATTCTCGGTTAGCTCATTCGCCAAGACTTCAGCTTTCAGAGTCTCTCTCCACTCCTCCGGTACCTCGCAGCTCACGCTCAAGCGAATCCGATCATCCACTTGCAATCCCGCCTTCTTCCGTGCGCTTTGCACTGCGCGAATTAGCTCCCGTACGAAGCCTTCCTTCGCTAGCTCCTCAGTAATCTTCTTATCCAGCCAAGTCTCCTTACCATTTTCGACCGTCTTGACATTTACTTCATCCGCAATAATCTGCTCGTAGAATTCCGGCAATTTCTCCCCCGCATAGACAAACTTCGTTAGCGGCTGTCGCACCTTTATCTGTTCCTCAGTATCCGACTTCTGCATCCGTAGTGCCAAGCCCTCTGCAATCACCTTACGCGCTTCTGCCATCTGCTTCAAAACCTTTTCCGCCTCCGCATCAATCTCCGTATTCATCGGAAAATCTTGCAAATGTACGCTTTTCTCTGGCGTCCAATCCCCGGTCAGATTCTGCCAAAGCTCCTCCGCCAAGAACGGCGTAAATGGCGCCAAAATCCGTGCGAGATTCGTCAACACCTTCCACAGCGTCCAGTATGCCTCCTTCTTGTCACCATCATCTTCCGACTTCCAAAAGCGCCGGCGCGATCTCCTTACGAACCAGTTGCTCAGGTCATCCACAAACGGCAGCACCCCCGCAAGCGCCTTCGGAATATTGTATTCTTCCATCCCCTCGATCACTTCCGCCTTCAACTGATGTAATCTTGCAATAATCCAAATATCTAGCGGGTTCTCTAGGTCTTTGCCCCAATTCCCCGGCAATTCCGGACTCTCCCATCCGTCCACTGCGGCGTAAGTAACGAAGAAATCATACACATTCCAAATCATCGCCAGCTTCCGCTGCGTATCGCTAACATCCTTATCCGTCAGCGCGAAATCTTCCCCTGAAAGCACCGGGCTGCTCAGCAGTAAGAACCGCAGCGCATCCGCCGAATATTGATCCATTAAGACATTCGGATCGGTATAATTCCCGAGCGATTTACTCATCTTTCGCCCGTCATTCCCCGCCAAGGTCCCCGTCGTGATTACATTCTTAAACGCATTCTTCTCCGCTTTCTCTTGCGCAGCCTTACCAAAACCGCCTACTTCCGCCAGCGCGGTATTCACCGTATGCACATAATAGAACCATGCCCGTACTTGCCCGACATATTCTACAATAAAATCCGCCGGATAATTCCGCTCGAACTTCTCCTTATTCTCAAACGGATAAT
>CAZOPB010000005.1:0-56423 GCA_964581595.1 uncultured Candidatus Saccharibacteria bacterium | reverse complement strand
AGAGGGCTATGCCCGTCCATCGTAAAGCCCCCGGCTAAGCCGGGGGATATTTACTATTCTCTTAGGAACGGCGCTCTGGCAAAATGCTATTGACTTTTTTGACTATGTGTGCTATACTAGAGGTAGAGTCAGGCAACTGGCTTGGATTTTGGGTACCATTCCCAACAAAATGGTAGTAATTTAGGAGGCATTATGAGTAACATCAACAAAGCGTTCATTGCATTCGTAATTTCTGCCGCGGCCGGCGTCTGCGCCTTTGCGATCTTCGTCGCGAGCTGCGTCAGCGCTGGGTTCGAGGAGTAATAAACTCCGCGAGCCGCAGGCAAATACGGAAGAAGAGGGACGATAACTTTGGAAGAACTGCTTTGGCGTGCGATCGTTTACACGCTCTCCGTCCTGCCGTTTTCTGCTCGCACCTACCTCCGCTGCAAAATTTACCACGCCTGATTAGGCGCTGCCCCGACTTCGGTCGGGGCAATTTTTATTAAAAATATACTTGGATCTGGCGGCTTGTTCTATTATTCGTTTAACATCATTTTGAGATATTTGCCAGTCGGAGTATTATCCATCTTGGCGAGCTGCTCGGGCGTACCTTCGGCCATGACCCGGCCGCCATTTTGACCGCCTTCGGGACCCATGTCAATAATCCAGTCAGCAGATTTAATGACATGAAGATTATGCTCGATGATAATCATGGAATTGCCGCCATCAACGAGCCGACCGAGAATATCCAGTAATCTTTTGACATCATCAGTATGGAGCCCGGTAGTAGGTTCATCCAGAATATAGAGAGTCTTACCAGTGCTTCTTCGGGCGAGCTCAGTAGCGAGTTTAATACGCTGCGCTTCGCCGCCAGAGAAAGTAGTGGCGGGCTGGCCGAGCTTGATATAGCCGAGACCGACTTCTTGGATCGTCTTCAGCTTCGGGGCGATAGCTGGGATATTAGCGAAGAATTCAACCGCTTCGTCAATAGTCATGTCGAGAACTTGAGAAATATCTTTACCTTTATATTTAATCTCTAGAGCTTCGTGATTATACCGGCGACCATGACAAGCCGGGCAGGTGACGTAGACATCGGGGAGGAAGTGCATTTCGATTTTGTTGACGCCGTCGCCTTGGCAAGTCTCACAGCGGCCGCCTTTGACATTAAAGCTAAATCGACCGGCTTTGTAACCGCGAAGCTCGGCTTCGGGCTGCTTAGCAAAAAGTTCGCGGATCTGATTAAACACGCCAGTATAAGTAGCGGCGTTACTGCGCGGAGTGCGACCGATCGGAGATTGATCAATGACGATAGCTTTGTCGAGATATTCAATGCCATCAATACGTTCATGGAGACCAGGCACGGTCTGAGCGCGGTGCAATCTGGCCAAAAGTTCATTGGCTAAGATTTCATTGACCAAGGTGGATTTACCACTACCAGAGACGCCAGAGACGACAGTCATGACGCCGAGCGGGAAGTGGACGTCGATATTCTTAAGATTATTCTCACGAGCGCCAACGACGACTAATTCTTGATCTTTCTTGGGCTTGCGACGCTTCTTGGGAATGGGAATTGTCTTCTTGCCAGAGAGATATTGGCCGGTGATGGAATTAGGATCGTTTGCTACCTCATCAGGTGTACCGGCAGCAATGAGATTACCGCCGTTCTTACCGGCGCCAGGACCGATGTCGACGATAAAATCAGCTTCGCGCATGGTGTCTTCGTCATGCTCGACGACGATAACGGTATTCTTGAGATCACGGAGATGCTTAAGTGTGGCGATTAGTTTGTCATTATCACGCTGATGTAAGCCGATACTAGGCTCATCAAGTACATAGAGTACACCTTGCAGACCAGAGCCGATTTGAGTAGCTAGCCGGATACGCTGGGCTTCGCCGCCAGACAAAGTGTTCGCCGCGCGGCCAAGCTCGAGATAGCCAAGGCCGACATCCTGCATAAACTGTACGCGCTCGCGGATTTCTTTCAAGATCGGCTCGGCAATGACCTTCTCGGATTCGGAAAATTCGAGATCATGTTTCAAAACTTCGAGAGTAGCGTCGACGTCGAGGTTACACATGTCGACAATATTAAGACCATGCACAGTGACGGCGAGCACGGCAGGCTTCAATCTGGCGCCATGACAAGTCTGACACTCGTGGACGCGCATGAAACGCTCGATGTCTTTGCGGACAAAATCGGAATCCGTTTCCCTATGACGGCGTTCGAGCGTAGGAATGACGCCTTCATAGGTAGATTGATAGGTAGCGCCATTACCCCATTTACCATGGCCACCAACCTTGACTTCGTATTTCTCTTTGCCCGTGCCATAGAGGAGAATCTGGATAGCCTCTTCGGAAAGCTCACGAATCGGTACGTGAACCGAAAAATTATGGCGCTGGGCGACGGCATCGAGGCGCTTTAGCCACCAAGATTCCTGAGTGACGCGGTTAAATGGACGGATGCCACCCTCGGCAATGGTGAGATTAGGGTTGAGAATGAGGCTAGGGTCAATCTCCAATCGAGTACCGAGACCAGTACAGGTCGGGCAGGCGCCTTGCGGGGCGTTAAAACTAAACAAGCGCGGCTCTAGCTCGGGAATAAGTTCATCAGGATGCAATTCACAAGCGTAACGCTGAGAATAAGTGAGAATCTCGGAATCTTCGCCGGTCTTATTTTCGCCGACGGCGGTAGAATTATCATTAATCTTGAGAAGCTTGATAATTCCCTGGCCGAGCTCGAGAGCCTGCTCGATTGAGCCAGAAATACGCGTAAGCAAATCCGGTGAAAGAATGAATCGATCGACGACGATTTCGATATCATGACGGTCGTTTTTATTGAGGTCGGGGAATTCATCTAGCGCATAAATGATACCGTCAATACGGACGCGTGAAAAACCTTTGGCTTGATATTGCTCGGAGACGTGTCGGAAACTGCCCTTCTTCTGGGAAACGATGGGCGCGAGAAGCATGAGCTTGCTACCGAGCGGAAGCTTCATAACTTCGCCAATGATATCCTCGACACTACGACGATGGACCTCGCGGTGGCAAATCGGACAGTGCGGCACGCCGACCCGTGCGAAAAGCAAGCGCAAATAATCGTAAACCTCGGTGACCGTAGCGACGGTAGAGCGAGGGTTGCGACTGGTAGATTTCTGGTCGATCGAAATCGCTGGGGAAAGGCCAGTAATGCTATCGACATCAGGCTTATCCATTACCCCCAGGAACATGCGTGCATAGCTAGAGAGGCTCTCGACGTAGCGGCGCTGGCCTTCGGCGTAGATCGTATCGAAGGCGAGGCTGGATTTACCACTACCAGAGAGCCCGGTAATGACGACGAGCTTATCGCGCGGAATATCGACATCGAGATTTTTAAGATTATGTTGCCGCACACCGCGGATCTGGATAAAATTATCTTGCATTCTAACTAGGTATTATACCGCAAAAGCTCAAAATAATCAATATTTCTAGGCCCTAGATAAGGGGAAGCCCCGGCTTTGGGGCCGGGGCGTGATGCGTATTACCAGACGATCTCCGTGCGACTCTGGAGATTCCAGACGCGCAGATTAGGCTGAGAGGGCGAACGCAGATCGAAGACGTCATTTCCGAAATCATTCATGACCGCGCCACGAGCTCTCTCCGGAAGCAGGCTCAGCGCGAGCTCATCCTGCAACCCTTCAAAGTTCAGTTCAACGAGCTCCTTCTGAAACTGAGACCCATGTACGCTGGCGCGAATCTTCGTATCAAGCTCCTTGGCCAGACACAGGGTCAAAAGACCACAGTCAAGCTTCACCTCGACAATTCTCCAACCGTCAGTGCCATCACCTCCAGTAAGGAGGTTATAGATGACGACCTGCATCTCGGTGTCGACGTCAAATGTCTTGCACATAGCACGCAGAGTGGCGTCGCGACAACTGGGGTATCTGGGCGTCTTGGCGCTGGGCTTTAGGCCGGGAAGGGTGGCGACGTCGTCTTTTTGATTGCGCCGGGTATGGCCATTGAAGATAATTGTAGCCATAGGGGTAGGGGTGCTATAGTCGACGTTAAAGTATTTCATGATTATGCAGTCCTTTCAGTATACGAATTGGCTTACGCATCTCTAGGGTACGAGAAGGAGATTTTACATAGTATTATCCACTTCTTACTACCATTGTAGCACAGATTATCAAAATTGTCAAGCTTATTTTTGAAAAAATAAGCTTGCAGACTTCTCACCCCTGAGAGAATACGTTCGTATTCTCTAAATTAAGCTAAAATTGACCATTTTTGTAAAGAAAATCTTTCCAAAAATAGCAATTTTGCTTAATTCTGGGATCGAGAACTAAAGTTCTCTCCCCACAGGTGTTCGCGCAGTTCAATACCTTTTATGGTTATTTTACATAAATACCAATCAAATTCAGTAATTTTATGGTTATTTTGCCGAAAATACAAATTTTTATCATAATTACAGAGGTCATACACATTTTCCTAAGGAATATTGGGTGGAATTTACACATTTTCCGAAGGAATGTGATTTGACTAGAGATAAGCAGAAAAAGCTTTGACAAGCTGGAAAATGTCGTGTACAATGGAGATGTCTAGAATCTGTGTTTATTTTATTGTCTGAAGGGATAATATAATTTCATATTGAATATTGGCGCCATGAGGCGAACCACAGTATGAAGTTTATCCCTTCTGCACAGGTTCTAGACACCCTCGTGGTGCCATTTTTGTTATGACGATAGCAGAAACTGGCGACTTCGAGAACTCAAATTAAACCAAAAGGAGGGCCAACAAATGCGTCACACGGCAAAAAGAAAGAAGCCAAAGTTAAATTCTTTTACTAATATAAAACAATTGCTTCATAGTATTATAAAAAGTAAAAGTACTTATTTCTACTCTAACGATGGTGATTCTTTGAAGAGTCGCAGTGATAATCTCGCTAACGACTTCCGGTGGAGCTCTCGTCATTGCGAGCAGAGTTCTAGCGGGTTCCGTTTGCGCGACGGCGCAAATCCGACCCGCTCCAGCCGGGCAATGAAGTCTTATAGCAAGATTGCTCACTGCGGCTCGACTTATATCTTGCCAGTGTTCTGCGCATTAGCTCTCCTTTTGGTACTAGGGTTTGCAATTAATCCTTTTGCACAGAGTAGGGAGGAGGTATATGCGGCGTACGAGCCGGTGACGAGTACAACTGGCGTATCATTACTAATGGAGACTAGTGATGCGTTAGAACAACAAACACAAGTAGCTAATGGCGTAACTGCATATAGATATAATAGGTTTAAAGTAAATAAAGGTACGGATATTGATAAGTATCAAGTCTTAGTCCAAGCGGCAAATGGATATGATTCAACACTAGTTGGAGCAGAAAATGGACAGGTAGTGAATGCGGTATCCGGAGCAACCAAAGGTAACGCGATGGACGGAGCTTGGGGATATAGCTTAGCTGAAGGAGCGATTACGAACGAAGATTCACTGGCAAATCTCGAATATCATGCTCTACCGAGTAGTGGCGGTACTAATACAAATGCTACGCCATATACCGAGACCAAAGAGTTTACCTTAGCTTTTGCGGCGAACATCAAGGATAAGCCGGCGGATCATTATCAGACGAATGTATTATTATCTGTGGCGGCGGGGGCGACAGAAACTACTCAGACTGGTTTAGGTTTCAATGGCATTACCGAAATGCAACAGATGACTAGTGATATTTGTAGCACTGCGGCGGATGGATTAGAAGGAAGACTTAAAGATACACGTGATGATAAAGTTTACTGGGTTGGTAAGCTTAAAGATGGCAATTGTTGGATGACGCAGAATCTGGACCTTGATTTAAACAAAGCCAACCTGCTGACTCCTGATAACTCAGATGTTACAGAGAATTGGCCGTCAAGCGCTTTAACTAGTGGATTGTGGGTCGGAGACAAGAGCAACTATACCATAATTAAATACTATGATCCGGGCAATTACTACTATGCGACGCCAGATGCATGGATTTTTTGCAGTAGTATCGGGGGACTCGCGGAATGCACAGAAAAAGGATGGAAAAAGCTAAACGATTACGCATCAATGATAGCAAATAACCCAACATGGACAGCTACTAGTGTGTCAGGCTTCTATGAAGCAACTTCATATGTATCTACTGACGGAACCACAATTTGTAATAAAGAGGCTAATAGCTACTTAGGAGATATGAACTCGAGTTATATTCCGTGCCGAATTTATTCCGTAGACTATTTAAGGGATAGGGATACACATTATCTCTCTGGCAATTATTATAGCCTTAATGCAGCTACAGCGGGGACAACGCCAAGTGGGGGCAATGTGACTGGAACTGGCAGTATTTGCCCTAAGGGCTGGCAACTGCCTCCTTATGGATCAGCCCTAAAATCGTATTATAGATTGCTAAATGCATATGGAACATATCAGAGTAATACAACGTTGTATGGCAGTCAAGATATCCGTTTAGCGCCATTATATTTCGTGCCTAGTGGCTATGTAGGAGCTAATAGTACATCTTACCCATCTGGGTATATAGATGGTGCCGGTTTTTACGGACGCTATTGGCAACATGGAGTCGGCAGAGATGGCGATTACGGCTATCTATTGTCATTCTACGAAACTAAAGTTGATACAGGAAGTAATAGCAACGGCACTATCTATTTTGGACTTTCTGTTCGCTGTGTAGCAAAGTAGATTTAATGAGTTTATCGGCAAGAATTCTACAGAGTTTTGAAAGACTTTGCGGAGAACTTGCCGATAGCCAAGTTTTACAGAGGTAGAGGAAAAATTTATCGGCAAACTTTCTAAATAGATTTTGAAAACTCTGAGAAAAGATTGCCGATATTTTTTAGTAGCTGATTTCGAATTGGTCGAGATATTGGCGAAAAATGTCTTGCGCAGAGAGACAAGTCTCGCGGAGGAAGCCGGGCTGTTTATCCCACTCCTTGATACCGCGATAATAATACATCTTATGGCGTTCGTCAATAATGAATGGCACGATACCGAGGCGCAAGCACTCTTTGAACATAATTAGCCGACCAATGCGACCATTACCATCTTGGAAAGGATGGATTTGCTCAAATTTGACATGGAAGGCGAGAATATCATCTAGCGTAATCTCCTCTTTGCTATTATACTCGGCGAGAAGATTTTTGATCGCGGCGGGGACGTCGGCTGGGGCAGTCGTCATCTGACCGCCGACTTCGTTGGGAAACTTCTTGTAACCACCGACATTAAACCACTCTTTGCGGCTGTCGCTAGTGCCGTTTTTGAGAATCAAATGCAGGCGCTTGAGCATGTTTTCACTGGGGCGGCGAGTGGCTTGGTCGATGATGAGGTCGATGGTGCGGAAGTGATTTGCCGTCTCGATGACATCATCGGCGGGAGTATTGGGAAAGCGACCGCTATCCGGCGCGACGGTATTTGTCTCATAAATATAGCGAGTCTGGTCGTGGCTGAGGCGGCTACCTTCGATGTGATTAGAATTATAAGTTAGCTCGATCTGGATCTTGTGATAAATTCCACCGGAGAGAGACATTTTGTTTTCCTCGCGCAAAGCACTAAGCAAAGTGCGCCGCTCAAACTCAAACCGCTCGACTCGCTGGGGCTGCACGGCATCGGTAGGAATATACCAAGTCTTACCGCTAAGGATGGCGCCAGGGATGCGGCTTTCGGCACAGTAATTACGCACGCTGCGCTCAGACAAGCCCCATTCGGTGGCCTTCTCGAGGACGGTTTTGTAATTGCTAAGATCTAAATTTTCAGTAGAATTATCCATGATATTATTATATGCTCTATCGGCAAAAATATCAATGAGTTTTTGAAAACTCTGCGAAAAGATTGCCGATAAAATTATTTTACAGAGGTGAATGAGCTGGATTATCGGCAAGAATTCTCAGGAGTTTTGAAAATCTCCGAAGAATTATTGCCGATAGCCATATTGGCTGCCTCCCCCGAGATTTTTATCATTCCCCTGGTGCGAGGGATTGGTACCAGAGGAAGAGCTCTTCGCTGAGGAATTTGCATTCGTCGAGGGATTTGCCGTTTAGCGGTTCGCCCTTGGCGAGTTGAGCATTGATACTCTTGAGGTCGGCGAGGAAGCTGCTGGATTGGCGGTTCAGGCGCTCAGTGCGGTATTTTTCCCACTTTTCGGCTTCATCCGGCTCGAGGCTATCGGGGAAACTTTTGGCTTTGTAATGCAGAAGTAGCTCCGGCAAGCGCTTATCGACGAAATTGGGACGGAAGTGAACTAAGTCTTCGGCGAGATTATTACGCACCGCCGAGCAGAGGACGCGGTCGCGGTCATCCAGAAAATTATCATAGAGGGCAGACTCGGGGTCTATAGAAGGCGGGAATTCGCGCGGCTCGATAGAGGTCATGCGCTGAACGAATTCGGGGTGTTTCAGCAGGCTCTTTAGATTCTGCTCGACTTGAGCTTTGGTAAGTTTAATCTTGTTCCAGCCATCTGCCTTCTCAAGCACGCCGAGCGGAGCTACAGCCGGACAACGATTGTATTGCATTTTTTTGACGATGGGAAGGAAATTTTTCTCCCAAGGATCGCGCTCACGCCAAGGTTTATTATAGTCAATGGTGCCGGCGGCTTTAGCCTTGGCTTCGGCCTCGAGCAGCTCGTCAAGATTATAACGCAAATCAAAGACCAAAATCGAGCCATTTTCTCCGGGAGCCATCGGGTAAGCGACAGTCGTTTTCTCGTATAGCCCCGGATAACGGCCAGAAGCATAGACGAAAGGCTTAGGCGCTTCGAGATTAATCAGATCGGCTACGGCGCGCTTATCGCGGATATTATAGAGAAAATCAAACATCTGTGGCTGGTGCTTTTTGATCAATTTCGTGACTTCAATCAAGGCGACCACATCGGCGAGAGCGTCGTGAGCGTGTTCGTGCTCGATGCCATTGAGCTTCGTGATGAGCTCGAGGCGGTTCGTAGAATAGCCCTCGGGCGTGACTGGCCATTTGATTCCCTCGGGGCGCAGTGCACGAGTGAGGCGGACGACGTCGAGTAAATCCCAGCGGCTACGGCCGTCGTTCCATTGCCATTCATAGGGATCATAAAAATTACGCCAAAGCGTATGGCGCATAAATTCATCATCAAAACGAACCGAATTATAACCCGTCATAGTAGTGCCGGGAGTGGCAATTTCTTCAATAAAATAGCGGCAGAATTCATGCTCCGGCATGCCATCGAGAAGAGTGGATTGCGGCGTAATTCCAGTAACCATGACCGCATAAGGGCTAGGTAAGGTATCGTCGGCGAGCTGAATTAGGATATTCTGCGGCTCACCGATGGGATTAAACTCAGTATCGGTACGCTGGCCGGCGAACTGCATAATACGATCAGAACGCGGATTAAGCCCGGAAGTCTCCAAATCGTAAAAGTAAAAGGTTTCTTTCATGTGCTCATTATACCACGAAAGAAAAAACGGCAAAGGAGATTTTTTGAGTTATTTAACAGTCTGTATGAGAATTAACAAAAATGTGGTTTTATGTTGTAATTAATTGAGCCATTGAAGCCCTCTGGCTCCGTCGGGATCGGGATAGTTTTGCATTAATCCTCTTGGTTTATCGCATGGCGTAGGACTTTTGGGAGACGTGTCGCTCGCGCCCGTCGTTACGGGGCTCCCGCACTGCATGCTCGCTCGTAAGCTCCGCACCCTCCCAAAAGTTATGCCATGCGGTAAACCACGATCGCGATCAAAAGCTGAAGGCAAACACCGCATAAATTATTCCGTCTACGAGACATGGGAAAGGCCCGCTTGAGACAAGCGGGCCCTCGTTTTGGGACGTTGGGAATCTGATTAGCGATACTTGGCTTCCGGCTTTTCCAGCTGCCCCCATTCTTCCAGCATAGCCTGCGCGAGGCCCTGGGCGCTGAGATGGCCAATGTGAATAGGCCGATCGGCCGAGGCAGCCTGGGGCTGCTTGGCGGGCTTCTGCGGCTTGGCTTTAGCCTTCAACAGAGCCGAGGCATCAATCTTCGGAAACAAGCGCTTCTTGGCATTGTGCTGCACGGAATTACGGTGATGTTTCGCCGAAATCTCGAACAGGAGGCCAAGGGCGAGGCCGAAGATGAAGCCAGACGAAAGCATGAAGGCAAGCGCGAGGCCGCTGTTTTGCGGGCTGTCGCTGAAATCGCGGGTCCAGTAGCGGGCCAACTGCAGGAATCCGGCGTGAGACTCGGCAAACAACAGAACGGTAGTAATGCCTGCGCCGATAACGGCGTTCAGGATCTGTACCAGCTCCTTGCTCTTGACAGAGCGGTAGTTCACGTGGCTCAGGTGGATTGTAAGCAGAATGGACAGAATCACCCATATGTACCAAAAGTTGAAATGTGCAAACATATCTTTCCCCTCCTAAGAGATGTTAATTTATATAGACTGAATTAGTCTATACTTCCATTGTAGCACAGATTAGTAAAAAAGTCAAGCTTATTTTTGAAAAAATAAGCTTGCAGACTTCTCACCCCTGAGAGAATACGTTCGTATTCTCTAAATTAAGCTAAAATTGACCATTTTTGTAAAGAAAATCTTTCCAAAAATAGCAATTTTGCTTAATTCTGGGATCGAGAACTAAAGTTCTCTCCCCACAGGTGTTCGCGCAGTTCAATACCTTTTATGGTTATCTTGATAAAAATGCAAATTATCGATATAATTTACCTCTCGTTCCCTAAATACGTCTTTCGTCGGGACGTGTCGCTCAATCCCGTCGTTACGGGTTTCGCGCACTGCATGCTCGGTCGTGACCTCCGCACCCCCGAGAAATGACATATTTAGGAAACGAGTAATCGAATTTATATAAAATATACCTTAGAATTTGATAGTTTTTAAGGTTATTTTAATGTTTGAGCAGGAAGAATGACCACTCTTAGGGAGGTTCTGAAGGTAAGAAAACTACTTATTTTGAGGGGCTTTGGAGATAAGACACAACTTCTAACGCGGCGGCGGCGCCATCGCCGGCAGCAGTGACGACTTGTTTGACGCATCCTTCCCTGACATCGCCAGCGGCAAAAAGCCCCGGATGGACAGTCTGATGCGGAGTCTGGCTAGAGGTATCGGTAATAATGTATCCGGACGGATTTAAAATATTACGGTCGAGAAAATCAGTTGCGGGAATTTTGCCGATATAGACAAAACAGTATTCATATTGATTTAGCATGTCGGCAGTAGGCTCGGTATGCTCAATGACCTGTACATTTTGATATTTTTTAATTCTCTGCTGCAGTTCAAAATCGGCTTTGAGCGCGGAATGAGTAATAATAGTTACGGATTTAGCGAGATTAGCTAGATAAATCGCTTCTTGGACGGCAGAATTAGCCCCACCGATGACGGCGATGTCTTTATCTTTAGCGAAGGCCCCATCACAAATCGCACAATATGAAACCGGTATATTTGGCGTAAAACTGAGGCTCTTCGGAGTAGACCCACTTGCGACAATGACGGCACGAGCCTCTACGCTCTGACTATCAATTTGTAATCTATAGCCAGACTCAATCTTAGTCAAGCTGCTACACTCACCATATTCAATCTGAGCGCCGAGCTGGAGAGCTTGGTTGCGCATTTTCTCGGCGAGCTCTTGACCGCTACCGAGGAACCCGGGATAGTTTTCGATGTAATCAATGATGGACAAAGTCCCGCCAAAACCGTTTTTTTCAAAAACTTGAGGTTTTAGCCCGGCACGAGCGGCATAGATTGCAGCGGAGAGAGCAGCGGGGCCACTACCGATAATCACGAGATCGAGCATGGCGCTATTGGTTGCCGAGGAGGGCGGTGTAAAGTTTGATACGGAGGTCGCTGATTTCGCTACCGAGTTGCTTTAGATTCTCATCAGTCTCGACTGGCATAACGACGAAACGAAGAGGGGCATTATTCATGCCGCAGATCTGATCTTCCTCGGAAGTATCGCCGTAGGCTAACTCGCCGGGAATATTGATCTGGCGGACGCCACCCAACTTCATACCAATCATGCCTTGAGTCCAGCCTTCAATGAGGCTAGTAGAGGCAACTAGCGGAGCAGTAAGACCAGTAGGAGTCTGCTTGTCGGTATCGTCATCGGCATAAGTGAAGGTCGCGTCGAAGATGCTACCGTCCGGACACCAACCGATGTAATAAGCAGAATAATCAGTATCACCTTCCTCGAGCTGCTTGCCGGTACCGGTTTTGAGGTCGGTGACCTTCAATTTTTCGTTATTAGCAGTGGTAGCATTGTAGCTCTTGACCTGGCTCTTGCGATAGCCATCCATGGTACTAAAATATTGATCAGAGAAAGGCTTGGCAGCGGCCTCGAGCTCGCTATTCTTGGCATTGAGCTGCTCTTGAAGTTCGGCGATGCGCTCTTCGCGACTCTGGCTGCCGTTGCCGCTCATGACGATGAAGAGATAGGCAAGTATAGTAGAACCGAGCAACAGAAGCGCTACGATAATGATAACTATTCTTTGCCAGAGGCTGGTCTTGATTTGGCTTTCGTCCATTTATTACTCCTTTTAATTAAAATTATACGGTCATTGCGCCAAGCTTAGCGGCGGCAGCAGTTATTTTCTCCATTATAGCAGAAATTTCGGCGGAATCGAGGGTGTGGTTTAGGTTAGAAAACTTGAGATGGAAGGAGAAATTCTTGCTTTCGCTATCTGGCTGATAGATGGAGAGCGGCTGAATCTCGAAAATGAGATCGGGATCCTGAGCAACGCTATGCAAGCATTCGTCAATTCGCCCAAACGGCGTATCAGCGGAAACCTTGAAGGTAATGTCGCGTTCGACGAATGGAAACTTGGACATTTTGACCTCGACGGCAATGGAGGGCTTAAGATCGACGATTTGGTCGAGATCGAGCTCACAGGCGGAAATCGTTTGATCGTCAAGCTTGAATTTGCGACGAACAGAAGCTTTGACTTCGCCAAAGGCGCCAATTTTGCGATCACCGACAAAAAGCTCTGCGGAACGAACTGGCTCTAGATATGGATATTGCTTAGCAACATCAGAGCCGGGGGCAAGGCGCTTATATTCAAGGTCGAGCTTGAGCCCGTCCTCGATAGCGGCGAAAATCTTACTCTTGAGCGCATAGAAATCACTAAGCGAGACAATGCCAAGGTCGGTATGCGACACCGGAACGCCGTCTTGGTCAAGGCCAAAGCTGCGGCGAGTGACTTGATTCATCTCGTAGAGAGTGAAGGATTTATGGCCAGATTTAATGTTCTCACGAACTTTATCAAGAAGGCTAGGGGTAATCTGCTGACGGAAACATTGTAAATCTGGGGAAATTGAGTTGACGATTTCGTAGCTTTCGGCGACGTCTTGGCCGACTTTTTCGAGAAGGTTTTTGCTGATAAATGAGTACGTCAACACCTCGTGTAATCCTAAACGATCAGAGAGCAAATCACGCAATTTCGACTTGAGTGCGAACATCGGGGCGATTTCCGTACCGTAGAAGGCGCCTTTTGGTAAATCTAGCGGGATGTTATCATAGCCCAGGAGACGACCAACCTCTTCAATAATATCTTCGGGAATATGAATATCGGTGCGCCAGACTGGGACGGTAACCTCTAAAGTCGCATTTTGCGCGTCATTACCACCGCTCGACTCAACTGCCGTTTTCTTCTCGGAGACGTGTCGCTCGCGCCCGTCGTTACGGGGCTCCCGCACTGCATGCTCGCTCGTAAGCTCCGCACCCTCCTGCGAAGAAACATCAGTCGAGCCGAGCTGAGATTTTGTGCTGATGTTAACCATAAAGCCTACATTTTCCAAGGTTCGGACGATTTCACCAACACTATATTTAGTCCCAAGGAGATTATTGATGGCAGATGTTGTAATTTTTACAACATTTTTATGCTCGCCGGCGGGCCATTCATCGACTACGGCTAGAGGTGTGACAGATTTACCGAGTTCGGCGACAGTCTCAGCGAGGACCGGCAAAGTCATCGCGGCAGGTTGCCCCTTAGTGAAACGAGTAATAGCTTCAGAGAAAATACCGTGCGCCATCTGGGTCTTGCGGAGATTATAGAGAGAAAAAGTAGCACTCTCGAGGACGATGCGGGTAGTGCTGGCGTCGATTTCGGTATTTTTGCCGCCCATAGCACCGGCAAGAGCAACCGGGATATTATTGCTCGTAATCAAAATATCTTCAGGGATACATTTGATAGTCTTGCCATCGAGCAGCTGGATTTCTTCCCCATCAGTGGCGGCGCGGACGATAATCTTTGGGCTCTTGGTGCCGCCTACGGCGATTAATTTATCGTAATCAAAAGCGTGCAAAGGCTGCCCGGTGCGAAGCATGATGATATTCGTCAGATCTACCATGGGATCGATACTGCGCATGCCGGCCTTCGCCAAGAAGACATCACCATAATAAGTCAGATACCTGCTCTTTTCGTGCTTTGGCAGATCAAAAACGGCGCAACTATAGCGTGGGCAGAGATTGGCGTCTTCGATTTTGACGCTAATAGGTAAATCTTGTACCATGGCAATCTCTGGCCAAAATGGCTCCTCAAAATCGAGACCGAGAATACCGGCAACTTCCCTGGCGAAACCGATCAATCCGAAGCAATCTGGGCGATGAGTAAGAGATTTATTCTCGACATCTAGGATAATATCATTTAGTTCAAATATTTCAGCGAAGCTATCGCCTGGCTTGGCCATATTAGGATTAATCTCGGCGATAGTCTTATGCTCATCGGAGAGACCAAGCTCATCAGCTCCGGCGAGCATACCGTTAGATTCGTAACCTTGGAGCTTGCGGACGCTGAGTTTGAAATTTTCATTACCATAAGTGTTCGGCACAATGCTGCCGGGAGTAATCCAGACTGCAAGCATGCCGGCGTGGACATTGGGTGCACCACAGACGACCTGCACTAAGCCATTATCGAGCTGATTAAATTCGGAATTGTGCGAGCCAGCATCGATTTCGCAGAGATTAAGATGAGTCCCTTCGATCGGAGTGGCCTTGACGACCTTGACGATATAGACTCCGACATATTTCTTGGACAAGTCAATAGTCTCTTCTATCTCGACGAGGCGAGAGCCGATTAGCTTAATCAAATCATCATCAGTGAAGTCAGATGGGATTTTGACATATTTTTTAATTTCGTTGAGTGAGATTAGCATTAAAATTCCTCCAGAAAATCAAGTTTGGCAGATTCGAAATAGCGCACATCGCTAAGATGGTACTTGAGCATGGCCAAGCGGTCAATACCACCACCCCAGGCGAAGCCATGATAGACTTCTGGGTCGATGCCAGCCATCTTGAGAACATTAGGATGAATCATACCACAGCCGCCCAT
Organism: uncultured Candidatus Saccharibacteria bacterium; assembly: GCA_964581595.1. Taxonomy (GTDB): domain Bacteria; phylum Patescibacteriota; class Saccharimonadia; order Saccharimonadales; family Saccharimonadaceae; genus Nanosyncoccus. The sequence goes on along the minus strand of CAZOPB010000005.1, from coordinate 41,176 downwards.
CTCAAGATAGCCCTTACCACCAAGGCTGGCTGGTTTCTCGATGAGAAATTCCGCGGAGGGCTCAGTAAATGGGAAGTAGCCCGGCTGAGTCTTGAGGTCGAGTTTTTGGCCGTAGTAAATTTCGAAAAAGCGTTTCAAAATGCCAAAAAGCTGCCCCATGGTGGCATCTCTAGAGACGAAGACGCCTTCGCATTGGTAGAAAGTATGCTCATGAGTAGCATCGGCGTCCTCGTTACGAAAGACGCGACCAGGGATGACCACAGCAATCTGACCGCCAGCATCAAGATCCTTCTTGTATTTCTTGAGAGCGCGATGTTGCATAGAAGAAGTATGTGCGACTGGGATAAAGTTTTCAGAGGTGCGAAAAGTATCATAGCCATCGCGAGCGGGGTGACCTTCGGCGAAATTTAGGCTATCAAACATATGAAATTCGTCATCGAGCTGTTGAGATTCAATGACATTAAAACCCATGTCAGCATAAATGCTAGCGACACGATCGAGCTCGACCATAAGCGGATGCTTCGTGCCGAGGTTTAGCTCGGGAATAGGCTGATTAGGAGCGCAAGGCGCGGAAACATCAAGCGGCTCGACGTTTTCGCTCTCTAAGGCCTCTTCGGCGGCGGCGATTTTGGCAAGAATGGCTTGTTTCTTAGCGTTCATTTGGCGACCGAATTCACCGCGCTGCTCGGGAGGTAAATCCTTAATCTTAGCGTATTCGGCATTGATATTTTTTAATTCCGATTTTAACTTCTCTATCTCTGACATATTGTTTATTATAGCATATTTGGGGCGGATTTGCCGAAAGTTGTAAGAAATTATGGCTCTATCCTTCTATTGTAGCACAGGTTGTCAAAAAAGTCAAGCTTATTTCAGCTGAACCTTAAAATAAGCTTAAGAATTATTAAAATCTGCCAGTTTTTTGTGAATTAGATAAAGATAATACAAGCGAGCGAGATGATTGCAAGGACGATAAGCACAATCCAAACCCAGGTGAATTTGCCGGTCTTTTTGGTATCTTTGACATAAGCCGAATCTTCTACGCCGTCAATATCATCCCGAGAACTTTGTGCACGACTGCGTAAATCAGCCGAGATACGCTGGTTTAGCTCCGAATCGCGATTCATATCTTTTGATACCATGATGCCCATTTATATTCATCTCCTGTTTTGATTAAAATTGAACTTTACACTTTTCAATTGTAACACACATGTGCTATAATTGAGGAAATATTAGAATTTAAGGAGGTTGTAATGGCCAATCAGAAAGCCAAAAAATCGGGCAAGAAGGACAATGCCCAGCCAGAACCGAAGAAAGATCTCAAGGCGACAAAAGAGGTCAAAGAAGTAAAAGAGACTACTAGCACGAAAGAGACCGTTACGGCGTCTGCCAATGCTAATCCGATGAAAGGTTTCTTTGCTCGCAAGTATGGCGAAAACGAGAATATTTTAACGATTTTTAAGACACCAAAGATTTGGGGTGCGTTGATTGGTGAGGTACTCGGTACGTTATTGTTTACCGTATTGATGCTTACGCTCGGCGTACAGCCACTCTATGTATGGATTGGCGCGCTCTGTATTTATGCGGTTATCTTCGGTATTTCCGGAGCGAATTTGAACCCACTCGTCACTGCTGGTATGATGGCAACTCGTCGGATGTCGGCAATCCGCGGTGTACTCTACATGCTGGCGCAGCTGCTTGGGGCTTGGGTCGGCTTGATTATCGTGAATGCGTTCCGTCTTGGTAGCGGTACTACCTCAGAACTGCCAATCATGACTGAGGTGACCGGCGAGAGCTTCTGGGCGGTAGCTTTGGTCGAGCTGATCGGCGCGATCATTATTGCGCTCTGCTTCGCTCGCGCACTCAAATGCTCAAAGCGTAATGCGCTTACTTTCAGTATGATTGTAACCAGTGCGATTACTCTAGCGATTATCTTTGGTATCGTAATTGCTCAGGGCTTCTTCGGTATGCAAAGTAGCTTCGTATTTAATCCAGTAGTAGCTTTGATGTATCAGATCTTGCCAACGGCGGCGGATAACTTCGGTGAGCTAGCTGGGCTGGCTGGGCTCGCAGTATCAGCCTATGTGATCTTCCCTGTCATCGGTGGAATCGTCGGCTTCTATCTCTCTGACATCATGACTCGCTTGGTAGGCGAAGGCTATGCCTGCAAGTGCGATGAGTGCTGCTGTGGTGAAGTCTGCAAGAAATAATATAGGCAGTAAATAGCAAGAAGAGTGCCGCTCGAAAGGGCGGTGCTTTTTTTGGAGATAGTAGCGGTATGGATAGGCCGGTGAGCTCTGGAGGGTTTTGGAGGTTGCGTAGGAGAAATGTGTTATAATGGTGTTATGGTTAAAAACCAAAAAGGTAAAAATCATTCTTCACCTAATAAGCCTAAAACCACGAAGCCAATTGTAGTGGAAGTGGTTGAGGTGAAAGAAGAAGTAAAGTCAGAAGAAGATATTGCTAAGAAGCAAGCCGAGAAGAAGGCTACTGCGAAGTCGGTAGAAGTTTCGGATGAGCAAAAAACTACAGAGGATTCTAGCGAGCAGAAGGTCGTAAGAAATTTGGACGAGCAGAAAAATAAGAAGACAGAAAAGCCAGAAGTACAGCAAAGCGTAGAGCCGGAGAGGTCTAAGAAGTTTATTTTGCGGAAGAAGAAAGCGAAGCGAGAGTCGAAGCGCGGCAAACATCCGATGCCGGCGATTTTGCGAATTCCGCTAGCGATTACGTTTTTGATGTTAATATCAATCGTGTTTACTTGGTTTGTGATTTGGCGGACAAATATGTGCGATGCGGACGCAGCGTGGGAGTTTATCCAGGAGAAGATGGCGCTGGCGTTTTATAATTATGTGGTGATTTTTTGCTTACTGAGCGTGCTGGCGGCGGTGACCTGGCGGCCGTTTCTGAGCGCCGGAATATTCTTTAGTATAATTAGCGTAATTACTTATATCCATATACAAAAGTTCCAACTGCGAGCAGAGCCGCTGCTGCCAGAGGAATTTGCGCTGGCGGATTCGGCGGGAGAAATTATTAACTTCGTGGATATTAATACAATTATTCGGCTGGTGTGGGGTGTGATTCTCATCTTGATTGGATCGGCGCTGGCAGAATTTTTCATCCGAAGATTCGTGGGTAGGGATGGAAAAAAATTGCCGTGGTGGGATCGAACGGCGCTGGTGCCGAGGTTGACTTTTACAATGGTGAGTTTGGCGCTGCTGGGGGCAGTGACAAAACCGATTTTAAAGCGCGAACATTACGAATGGCTAGAAGATTTGGATTTGATTGCTTGGAATCAGGCGAACAATTATGATAAAAATGGATTCTTGATTGGATTTTTATATAATCTCGGCAAGACGCCAATGGAGCAGCCAGCTGAATATAGTCAGACGGAAATGGAGGAAATTGCGGAAAAATACCGAGCAAGAAAAGCAGCAGATACTGAGCGCAAGGAGTGGTCGGAAGTGGTGGATAATGTAGTTGTAATTCTAGCGGAAACGACTTATGACCCGGCGCTTTTGACGAAATACTATGATCATTACGGCGGAGATGTACTGCCAAATCTACACAAGATTTTCCAGAATTATCCGAGCGGATATATGTATTCCCCAGAATACGGCGGCGGGACGGCAAATGTAGAATTCGAGGTACAGACGGGGTTATCGAATTATTGGGCGCAAACCTTCCCGTATGTGAATTTGGTCTCGAAATTGGACACGCTCTACGGAGTGGCGAATTTTGGAAAAAGTTTTGGATATGATACGACGGCTGTACATTCCTATAATGGCGCAGTATACAAGCGAGACATAGTATATCCGAAGATTGGTTATGATGTCTTCATCGATGAGAGTACAATGACGCATACACAGAGAGAGTATGAAAGTGGTGTGATCAATGACCAAGCGATTTATCAAGAGGTGCTAGATTTGCTAAGAGATAATGACGGGCCGCAAGTAATCGGCGTGGCGACGATGCAAAACCATGCCGCCTATGATCAGGCGCGTTATCCGAGAATTGAGTTTCCGCTAAAAAGAAATGTAGACAATAAATGGGCAATTGAGCCGAGTTTCCAGAGTCTACATGAGGCGGATAAATACCTGGGGGAGTTTATTGAAGGATTGGATGAGCTGGATGAGCGGACGGTAGTGCTCTGGTATGGCGATCATGCAATGGGAATGCTGGACGATTATACCGATTCGAAGGATAAGAGTGAGCGAGATATTGCACATTTGACGCCGTATTTCGTGTATGCGAATTTTGATATCGAAAGCCCATATACAGTACGAGCAGTGGCGACGATGAATGCTAAGCAAGGCATTGATACCGATAGTGTCAGAGGAGTGGATTTGCCAACGACTTCACCGAACTGTTTGCAAAATACGATGTATAATATATTAAATATCGAGAAACCGGCCTTCTTCTATCTACTGGATGAGGTATGTACGGAAGTGCCGATTTTGGCGCAAGCGTATTTGGCAGGTGAAGATATTATCCAGAGTACAGCGCTAAGAGAATATGAGCTGGTGAATTATGACTTGCTATACGGGAGGCATTACTGGGAGGGGGATTAGGGGAGAAGGAGAGATTTTGTCTGCTATCCCCGCCCTTACCTATAAACGTCTTTGCCTCAGGTCGCGTCCCTCAATCCCGTCTTCGTTCCACTCAGATTCTCGGGCGTCGTCCCGGAAGAATAAGCAAGCTTATTCTTTGCTCAGTTCCTTACGCTGGACGGCTGTAGCCTCCGGGAGTCCTTCGAAAAAGTATTTATAGGTAACGTCTTAGGTTTATGGCATCCGTTTTCCCTGCTTCACCACTTTTTTGTTAGTTTTTCGGGAAAAGTGGCGTGGTGGGCGGAAGAATCTGCTCGGCGGCGAAAATATCGGTAATTTTCGCGCTGGTTTCTGGCAAAAAGACTTGGAGCATGAAATTCGCAGCTAGCAGGTCTCTTGCAAGGCTACTGAGGACGTTCTTAGCTTGCTCAGTTTCACCCTGCTTAGCGAGTTCCCAAGGCTTCTCATCGTCAATACGCTTATTGAGAGCCTGGATCTTCACCCAGGCATAATCCATGGCTTTAGAGAATTCAAACTTATCCATTAGTTCACAAAACTCATCATCAAGCTGGAACTCGGCTTTTACGCCAGGGATTTGGTTTTTCTTGCAAAGCGTAGCGAGACGCTGGACGAGATTGCCAAGATCATTAGCCAGCTCGTTATTATAAGCCTGTTCGAATTTTTCATCGGTGAAATCGGAATCGGCGAAACTGTCAATATGGCGCAAGAAGAAATAGCGAAATGCCGGCAAGCCTTTGCGGTCAAGCACTTCCATCGGGTCGATGACATTACCGATACTCTTGCTCATCTTCTGACCGTTCGACAAGACGTGTCCATGCGCAACGATATTACGCGGAAGCGGCTGGCCAATGCCAAGCAAGATCGCCGGCCAAGTAATGGCATGAAAGCGCAAAATATCTTTACCTACAAATTGGGCCTCAGCGGGCCAGAATTCTTTGAACTCTATACTATCAGGATAGCCGAGCACGCTAATATAATTAGAGAGCGCATCAATCCAGACATACATGACCTGATCTTCATCGCCAGGGACGGGAATACCCCAAGAAAGCTGCTTGCGCGGACGAGAAATAGAGATGTCAGGAGCATCGTCTAGAAGGCGAAGCATTTCTTGCTTGCGGAATTCGGGGGTGATTTTCATCTGGTCGGACTCGATAGCCGAGCAAATAGCCTCTTTGAAATCACCAATGCGGAGATAATAATTCTTCTCGGAAAGCCGCTGATAGGGTTTGCGGTGATCGGGGCATTCGCCGTGGTTTTCTTCGTATTCCTTCTCGGTGACGAAACGCTCGCAGCCTTCGCAATACCAGCCATCATATTCAGCGCTATAGATATGTGGTTCGAGCTGCCTCCAGATTTCTTGGCAGGTGCGGACGTGGTCCGGATCGGTAGTGCGCACGAAATCGGTATAGGAAATATCAAGCTTATTGATAAAACGGCGAAATTTATCGGAGTTTTCTTGGACGTATTGTTCGACCTCGACACCATTCTTTTGCGCGGTGCTAAAGACTTTGTTGCCGTGCTCATCAGTACCGACCTGGAATTTCACCTCATCGCCGAGCAGGCGGCGATAGCGCGCATAAGTGTCTGCCAAAAGATAGTCCATGGCATGGCCGATGTGCGGGTTACCATTGACATAAGGGATAGCGGTGCATAGATATACTTTTGACATAATAAGTCAATTATAGCACACTTTGGGGAAAATTTTAGCGAAAAGTTAAACAGGAAAAGGGCGCCTCCGAAGAGACGCCCGTAGGCTAGCGGCGGATCCTGCGAAAGCAGGCACTAACGATGATGAACATCAGGACGAATGCTGCGATAGTTCTCAGGAGCAGTAAAAATCCAAATATTATTAGACCGATCAGGATAAGGCTCCCAATCAAACCGAGTACGCCGCGAACGACCAGTCTCATCGGCTTACCCAGAAAATAACAGAGTATGAAAACCATACCTGCAAGAACCAGCAAACTTTCCATAAAGAACGCTCCTTTGACCGCCATGAAGGCAAAATTTAAGAAGATATACCCCTATACTTCCGTTATAGCACACTTTGCCTAAAAAGTCAATGCTTAAATCCGGTTTTTTGCGATTTTTGGCTAAAATTCCAACAAAAAGTCGGTTGAAGGCGGGAAAATGTGTGATATAATGGAAATGTCTATCACAATTTGGTTAAGTAAAACGCTATCGTATTTTTATTTAGCTTTCTATCACTTCATGGCATCATGAGGCCACTTGACGGAAAGCATGCGATAGCCTGCAAACCTGATTGTGATAGACACCTCGTGGTGCCATTTTTGTATCTAGGTAAGTGACGCTAGCTGGATAAGGATAATGGCACTCCGGGAAACTTATATCAAATCCAAAAGGAGGGCTAGCTCAGATGCTGCGCAAAAGAATAAAGAAAAAGAAACCATTATTATCTTTTACTAAAAACAAATTGCTTCATAGTTTTAATCGTAAAAGTACTTATTTCTACTCTAATGATGGTGATTCTTTAGGTAAGTCCTCCAACCACATTTTCCCTAACAGGTTCAAGGTGGGTCTCTCCTCATCACGATTAGGCTTTATCTTCACAGAGTCTGCTCGCGCAATTTCGCGACTTCGTCGCTCTCTACCTGCGACGCTCAAGAAAGAAAGTAGGCTTTCTTTCTGTTCGCTATCCTCGGTAGTTCGGACCCGACCCAGCCTAACTAACAAGAACCTTTATAGGAAAAATGGTGGTTGGAGGACAAGTTACATCTTGCCGGCATTCTGTTCTATAGCTCTCCTTTTGGTATTAGGTATAGCAATCAATCCTTTTGCGCAGGGAGGGGATGGAGAGAAGGCTTATGCGGCAATTAATGAGGATTTGGGAAATGGATCAACGGTGTCACTTGCGATATATAATAACGGCACAGAAGTAGCCGACGACGGCACAGTAAGTATGAATGTAGATGTCGGGCAAATATCATATATTAGTAATACGATAAAGGTCAATACGAACAAGATTGGTAAATATTACGTAGGAGTACAATCCGCTACGGCTTCAAGTGATTTAACCGGCGCAAATACGAAGGCAACTATAGCTGGAGTTGGTAATAATGTAACTACTAGTAACTTCAGTGATAATACCTGGGGCTATGCCCTGACAGATAACACCTCTACGGCCGACCAAAACCTAGCTTACAGTACTTTACCATCCTATAGCACTAGCACTACTCCGCAGTATGCTTCTGTACAAAACCCAGACAATGGCGAACATGAGCTAAAGCTCACCTTCGCCGCCAAGATCCGTGCCGACAAACCAGCTGATCATTATCAGACCACCGCCCTCGTCAGTGTGGCGGCGGAGGCAAAGGAAGTGACGACACTAAGTGAAATTACTTACATGCAAGATATGAGTGCTACTATTTGTAATAATTCTGAAGAGAATGAGACCAAACAGCTTATCGATAAACGTGATGGTAAACCATACACCATAGCAAAGCTCAAAGACAAGAACTGTTGGATGACCCAAAATCTAGAAATCCTCAATAAAACCATTAGCTCCACTGATAGCGATATGGCTTCTGGCAGTTTTACTATACCATCATCTAGTGTATCTGGTTTTACTACTAGTGATGTGTCTCAGCCCAAAGCCTACTATGAGGCTCCTTACGGTGGTTACTATAACTGGTACACTGCTACTGCTGGCACAGGAACTAGTAGTGTTTCTAGCGGTACACTCAACCAAAGCATTTGCCCTAAAAATTGGCGCTTACCACCTAACACCGGATCAGGTTCATATTCTAATTTACTAACTTCCTACGGCACTTATCAGAGTGGCACACTATTCTATGGCGATCAGTCTATTCTAGCCTCACCATTAAACTTCGTACGTGGCGGTTACGTCTTTAATGGCTCTTTGCGAGGTGCCGGCAGCGAGGGTCGTTACTGGTCATCTACGGCCTATAATGCGTCGCAGGCTTACGACCTCTACTTTAGCACTAGAGTTGATTCGTACGGCTATAGTGATCGCTTCAATGGTCGCTCTATCCGTTGTGTCGCCAGATAGAATTCCATTACGCTATCGGTAAGAATTTTCCGGAGTTTTTGAAAACTTTGTCGGAAACTTGCCGATAGCGGTTCATCTCATGGGCGCAGGCTGTGGAAAAGTCCACAAGAGTTTTGATGGAAACTCAGCTAGACGTAACCGTGTTAATAAGGTACAATTAACTTAGAAGAAAAAGCATTAGTCCTTATCGTTGTCTTTGATGGTGATCTCAATGTGATTGTTATCACCGACAACGGTAAGGCTAATTTTTTGACTAGTTGATGCTTCTTTACGGTTAAAGAACCAATCAATTAGTCGCGAAAAAAGCTTTGGTTTTTGTTCCATTGCCCACTCCTTTCTCCAAAATCTAACTCCGCACCCTACCTATTAACGTCCAGCTCCTGCGCTCTATCTGATTATAAAGCAAATTTTATCAAAATAACAAGCACAGGCATGTTTATTTTTGAAAAACCTTTTTGAGACATGATTTTTGTCAAGCAATAACGAAATAGATGCTAGCGATAGCACTATAAATCTAAGCAAAGACAGTATATTTTTAGCGTGAGAAGACTAGTTTACCGAGGGATTACGCGGCCTTCGCTAAGGCCTCCCAATCCCAAAGACTGAGGTCGCCGGGGCGGGCGTCGGGATTGATGGCATTTTCTTCCAGAATACGGCGCCAGTCTTCACGGGAGCGGCTGCCGACCATGGCGAGATTACCGGCGACTTTTTTGCGTGGGCTGCTGAAGCCGATTTTCGCAAGTTCGAGGCATCTCTCATCTACTTGTATTTGATCAAGCGGATCAAGGATCAAAACTTGACTATCTACCTTAGGTGGGGGTGTAAACTCGGCAGCTTTGACGACAGGGCCAAGAGTGACTTCGGCGCGGTTCTGCACAAAAAGTGCGAGGAGATTAAGTTTACCAGGATCGGCGGCAATGCGCTCGGCGACTTCTTTTTGCATGAGCAGGACGATGCGGATAGGTTTCACTGGCAAATCAAGGACTTTTTTTACAATTGGACTGGTAATATAATATGGGATATTGCCAGCAATGCAATATTTCTTGTCTCCGACAACCTGAGCGAAATCTACCCCTAAGACGTCACCTTCAATAACCTGAAGATTTTTACCCGGGAATGAGCCGGGGAGCTTACTGGCTAAATCAGTGTCATATTCAATTGCGATAACTTCGGCAAACTGGCGCAAAAGGCTAGAAGTGAGCGTGCCGAGACCAGGGCCGATCTCTAGACAAGTGTCAACGCCTTCAATCTTGGCTAGGCTAGCGATTTCGTCTAAAATAGCACGATTCTTGAGCCAGTGCTGGCCGAGAGATTTTTTATTCTTCATCTAGTACCAGTATCCGTTCTTAGTGATGCTACCCATGCGCGAAGTACATATGCCGGTGCACCACCAATAGTCGAGGGCCTGCTGCCAGCCGCCGTAACGACCATTGACATAATTAATCATCCAACGAATCTGAGTGACAGGGTTCGTCTCCCAATCATCACCAAAGGCCGCCATTTTATTGCCAGGGAGAGATTGAGGAATGCCGTAGGCGCCAGACCCGCTATTGCGCGCATCAACGCGACAGCCGGATTCACGATAAATCAGATCAATCGCAGCTTCGAGGTCTTGCTCGGCGACGCCTGCTTCCCTAGCCCAGCTGGCGCATTGCTCGCGCTCGGGCGGGATGGAGACTTTGGCACCCTCGATAATGATCTCTGGTACTGGTTCGACGGTAATTTGTTCACTGATGAGAGTGCGGGATTTTTCTTGATTATTCTCAAATTCGACATCATAGATACTAACCTTGCGGCCTTCTTCGCCAGGCTGCTCGAGGACTCGCTCACCTTTGGGCCGAGTAGTATCATAGCGAATCTCGACGCTATAGGCGATTTTCTCCTCAATAGTCAAGCGACGGCCGCCATTACGCTGCAAGCGATAAGTGGAGACGGCGCCAGCCTCAAGGAAATTCATATTAAATTCTTGCTTGATTTCGTCATCATCATAAACGGTCAGACCGGCCTCGATGGCAATCTGCTTAGGATCATAGCTAGCAGTCATGATATAACGACGGTTCGCCCCATCGATAACGAGAGCAGGACGCGCACGGTAAATATTGATATTATAATCTCCGTCAATTACCGTATCGAGGCTAGGCTCGACGATATCGGTCTCGGCGAGCTGGATTTCTGATTTCTCGAGAACTTCGGCTACGGTGACGGCGCCGGTCTTGACGATGAGATTAGCGCCAGAATCATGAATGGTGACGAAATATTCGGATTGATCGCTAGATTGGCGCAGAATCTCGCCATCTTCATTGGCGTAGGCTACGGGCTGGTCAAACATAGCAAGAGCAGACAAAAATACACCCAAGAACACCAGAAGTGCGGCACAGCAAAAATTTCGTAACTGAAAATGCATTTTTATCATCTTCTATGCTTATTATAGCAGGTGGAGGGGCGAGAATCAACCTTTCGGCAATAATTCTATGAAAATGGCGCCCCTGGGGAGAGGCGCCAAAATTTGTCATCGCAAGGGGAGATTGGAGTTAGAAAGGAATAATTGTCGATAGAGGTGGAGCTTGTAGCGGAGCATGAGGATGGAATTGAGGCACCAGGCAAGAGAAGAAACGACGGCAGCGATAAGTAATATATCCACTTCAATTTTCTCACCGAAGAGCTGCAGATAGAATAGAGTTGGGATAGCACTGCCAAAGTCGCTCCTCATCATAAAGGTAAGCATGCCAATTATGCCACAAAAGACAAAGCCCATGTTGACCCAGCTTTCGCTCCAATGCTTGAAGTCGCCGGTACTGGAGAGAAATACCCCGGCAATCCAAGTGAGAATGAGACTGATAGTGATAACCAGTACGCCATTGGAACCGGGATAGCGAGCAAAATTCGTAATACGCAATAGCACTGCGAGAGTACCGGTAGCGACGGCAAAAGGAAGTAGGAGGGCGTCAACGATCATGAAGAGATAGATCTTGGGATGTTGATCGGCGTCTTCACATGTAATGGCGTCGTCTACCGAGGCAAGATAAAGCCGGAGGTCGCGGATTTTTTGGAAAATAGTCATGATTTTTATCTCCTTTTGGATGATTTTAAGGTACAATTTGACGATATTTATTAGCTATATTATAGCATACCATAATTTTTATGTAAATATCTATTGACTTTTTTAACCATGTGTGCTATAATTAGAGGTAGAAGAGACGTAAAAAGGCGCCTTGGGGTGGTTTTTGGTGAGCCAAAATTGATTTTTATAGTTAAAAATAGGTTTTGGCTTGCCAAAAGCAAGCATCAAAGTGGAGCAGACTCCTTAAATATTCAAGCTTTGATGTAGGGTGACCTAATGAACCTTATAATTACTGATTACGCTTATCGGTCTACTCCTGCATATCTCGTACAGGGCGTAGGCGGGCATCGGGTGCCACGGAATGCAGTGGCAGGCGGCAACGGGTCCTTCATCGTGAGTAATCCGGCCGAGATCATGGTAGATGTCCGTAACGTCGACACCGGCGAATGCCGGACCGTGGACATGTACCGCCATTTCAAGCGGATGCTGGAGGGCAACCGGCTGACCGAAAGGCGAGCCGAAAAGATCATCCAGTATTACCGGCGCCAGCAGAGTTTCTGGGCTGACGGCTGGGATGACTGGGAGGAAATCCCGAATATTGATAGCGTAATTAGGTGAGCGGAAGCTCTAAGATTTCTAAGATTGGGTCTGCCTGCGGGCAGGCCCATTTTCCGTACCGCGTCTCGCCCTGCCTTGTACAGATAGCTCGCAAGGCGGTACAATTCTACTCCTCCCAAATTGGTAAATCTTCGGGAAAAGGGTCAAAGTCGGAGTCGAATTCACTAAAATCGCTCGAAGTGGGCTCGCCAAATTCCCCGTCCGGGTCACCGCCGAGCAGCCCAAAGCTCTCGCTACCACTGCGAAAAGCACCAGATTCACCAAAAGCGCCCGTGCCATAAGGCTCGTAGCCGATTTCGAGCAAGAATCTGGAGGGAGAATTATAATTGCGCCCACCGAAACTATATCTGGAGCCGGCAAAGGTCAGAAAAAGCTCTTGCATGGCGCGAGTCATGCCGACGTAGGCTAAGCGGCGCTCTTCCTCTAGTTCATCGAGAGAATTATCGGCGCGGCTACTCGGGAAAAGCCCTTCTTCGAGACCGACCATGAAGACGACCGGGAATTCGAGGCCCTTGGCGGCGTGAAGCGTCATTAGCGAGACGACATTATCGCCAGCACTCTCATCGGCAGAGCTAAGCAGGGCAGCATCTTCAAGGAATTCTTCGAGCGTATCATAGACGCTGGCGTTGCTGGCGAGGACTTCGATATTTTGCATGCGTTCTTCCCCATCAGGGGTGTCGGTGCGCAAGAGCGAGCCAAAATTAAATTCATCAACGATTTTCTCGACGATTTCGGCGGCGGTAATAGTTTGATCGGCGCGCATGGTACGGAGGAATTTTTCTAATTTGCGGACAGCACTATCGGCGCGAGCAGAGAGCTTGAGATTACCGAGATTAGCAAGATTAGAATCGGGAGTACTACTGAGATAGGCAAAAACCTTCTCGACGGAAGCCGCACCGACACCGCTAAGGACGTTCTTCACGACACGTTCAAAACTAACACGGTCTAGCGGGTTGACAATGAGTTTCAAGATAGCGAGAACGTCTTTTACTTCCTTGCGATCGTAGAAACGAACGCCGCCGATGATTTTGTAAGGAATGCGCGCGGCGATAAAAGCTTTTTCGAAGGGGCTAGACTGAGCATTAGTACGGTAGAGTACGGCAAAATCGCTAAAATTCGGATGTTTCACCCCCATATTGAGAATCTGGCGAGCGACGAAATTAGCCTCGGCGGTCTCATCGGTCACGCCTTCGATATTAACCGGATCACCATCGCCAGCTTCGGTAAAGAGCGTCTTCTCAGTGCGGGTTTTATTTTGGTTGATAATCTTCTGCGAAGCGGCGAGGATATTGCCGGTACTACGATAGTTCTGCTCAAGCTTGATAACTTTGGCGCCAGGAAAATCACGTTCAAAATTAAGGATATTAGTAAAATCTGCTCCGCGCCAAGAGTAAATGGACTGCCAATCATCACCAACCACGCAAATATTACGGTCTTCATTAACTAAGCTCTTGATAAGCTTGTACTGGACGGCATTAGTGTCCTGATACTCGTCGATGAGGATGTATTTGAATTTGTCCTGCCATTTTTTACGGACTTCGGGATTTTTCTCGAACATTTCGGCGGTCTTGGTCAGTAAATCATCGAAATCGAGAGCGTCGGCGGCGCGCTTCTCCTGCTCGTAGCGTGCAAAAATCTCGGCCGTGCGCTTTTGATTAGGGTAATAAGCTTCGCGCCTGGCATCAGCAGGCGTCATACCGACATTTTGATAATGGCTAATGATGCTAAGGACATTCTTAGGCGTGAGGGATTTGTCGGCGGTAAGCTTCATTTCGCGCATAATTCGGCGAATGAGGGTGAGCTGGTCTTCAGTGTCGTAAATAGTGAAGTTGGAACCGACGCCGGCGGCTTCGTGCTCAATATGCAACAAACGAACGCAAATGCCGTGAAATGTTCCCATATATTTCATGAAACTTTTTGGTGGTTCATTCTTGATATTTTGATTAAAATCTGGTCTAGTGAGGGATTTTTCATCAAAAAGGGTGATTTTGTTGTCATTTTTGCGTCTAGGGCTAGTTTTAGGCGATTCTAGGCCAGTTTGGCTCGAACCTTGCTGGTATCCCACTTTGAGGCTAGGAGAGCCTTCTTGGGCTTCTAGATAAGCTCTAGGGGCATTCTGGCGCTGTTGCTCGAGGAGGTTCCAGAGACGCACGCGCATTTCCTTGGCGGCTTTATTCGTAAAAGTAACGGCGAGAATCTGATCGGGGCGGGTACCATGAGCGATAATATTCGCAATTCGATGAGTAAGGACTTTGGTCTTGCCAGAACCGGCGCCAGCCAGCACGAGCACTGGCCCCTCTAAAGTCTGCACTGCCTCCACTTGTGGCGGGTTAAGCCCGCGAATAATTGCATCCATTTTCTAATTATACCACTTATTGGATTTCTTTCTTGCAAATTTCCGTTTCATAAATATGCCCTTTCGTCGGGACGTGTCGCTCAATCCTGTCGTTACGGGTTTTCGACGCTACGCGTCTCTCTACTTGCGTCGTTCAAAAGAGAAAGTAAAACTTTCTCTTTTTCACTATCCTCAGTATTTCGCGCACTGCATGACATCGCCTTTTCTTACGAAAAGTCTCCCGATTCCGCTCATCCTCGGAAATAAGAATAAAGTTCTTATTTCTCTCGGATGTTTGAATCGGCGCTTCGTAAGCTCCGCACCCCCGAGAAAGGCATATCTTATGAAACGGAGGCCGCTTGACTATCAAATACTATGCTCTAGGTTTTTTGCCGGTGCGGAGGTAGACGAGGTAATAGCAGGCGGCGAGCTGAAAGACGATGGCGAAGGCGGCGAGACCAAAAACGGCGGCGGGGCCGAGATGGAACACTCGTCCACAGAGAAAAGTGCCGATAGCGGAGCCAAGATATTGAACGACGTGGCGGACGGTGTTGTATTTGAACTGGTGGCGGTTGTCGATGGCGTTGATATAGTATCCATCGGTGATGTTCTCGTATGCCGTGGAGCTAAGCATGACCCAGGTGAGCGCCAGGAAGCAGAAGAAAAAATTCCCAGAGATGGCGGCGAGGGCAAACATGACGAAACGGATGCCAAATTTGAGGGTAATGGTAATATAATCATTTTTGGGAGTGAAGTAGCGCAAAGCGATGATACCGATGACATCCGAGATAAGCCCAACGACGAGAAGGTAATTCGTGGCAATACCAGCGGAGAAGCCGAATGAATCGGTGAGCATAAGCATTTTGAGACCAGTGGCGACGCCAAAGCACAATTCACCGAGAAATACGCAGACCATATAAAAACGCTGGATACGATTGCGTAGAATGAATTTAATAGCAGAAAAGCGAGTATTGGGGGATTTCTCGGTAATAACGATATTCGTACGCCACATGATAATGGCGGAAACTACCAGAAAAGCCGTAGCTAGTAAGAGACAGGCGTTATAATCAAAGAGAAAGTTCCCCATTTGCTGGCCGATAAAAATCCCGCCAATCAAGATGCCGATGTCGCGAAAGAGATATTCGACCAACTTGCGTCGACTATACATAGAATTACTCTTGGAAATTATGGTAATAAGGGGATAAATGCTAATCAAAAAGAGTGAGCTGGTGAAAATCTCGGTCATGCTGAAGAAATCAATGAGAAGTTTGAGGCCGGTGCCATTAAGCAAGGCGAGAATCAACAGGTTAATACAGCGAAAAAGCAAAGTCAAAGTCATAAATTTCTTGAGCTGAGGCATTTTGACGAACTTGCCGACAAAGAGCACGCCAATAGCGCCGACAACTGTACCGATGCTGATAATGTTACTGACGTCGGCAACTGAGTAACCGTTGCTCTGGAGCCAAAGCTGGCGGAAATTTTCCCAAAGCCCGATAGAGATACTAAAGAAGGCGAGCATAGTGAGGATCTGGCGCTCGAGGCGTTTGTGACGGGGGAGTTTGGAGATTTTAGGAGAATGGCGGGGGTATTTGCGGGTAAAATATTCGACGATAGGGTTTTGCCAGAGGCGAAGATGGCGGGAGTTACCAACCGATGAGTCGGACTGCGTAGCGGGCTGATAGGCTTTGGGTGATTTAATAGGGCGATGCGGCTTGGCAGGGATAGACTTGTAAATTTTGACGTTTTTGCCAGAGTGGGAAGCAACTGAGGCGAGTTTCGGTTTTGAGGTCGGTTTAGCGAGCAGAGAAGATTTGGCAGCAGTAGAAGCGGCCGTCGGGGCGGTGGGGCGGGTTTTGTTTCTCAGGACCATTTTATCTATTTTAGCATAAGTAGATTGGAATGACAATTTATGGCGGAGCATAAGCTAAATAAAAACGAAAAGTGCCCCTGCCGAGTAGACAGGGGCGGAGCGAAGTTAAGGTTTGCCGAGATCTTTGAGGCGCTGGACGCTTTCGGCGAGCGGATCATCTTTGCACTGAGCACATCCAGCACTTTGGTCGCCATCATGCTTGATTGTAGCCTTGCTGTAGGCGCTGAGGAGCTGAGTGCACTCGATGATTTGCTCTTCGTCATATTCGGCGTCGATCTTGACGTGGTGGAGTTTAAGAGAGAAGTGATTCGGTTTCATGTCGATTTCGAAGCCATAATCACGGGCGACATCCCGCATCACCAGAACTTTGCTAATGCATTGCAGGCGCGAGTCATCTTCCCACTCCTCAGGACGAGCTTCACGAATGATACGCTTTTCGGCGCGGAAGACTCGATCAGAGCAGATAATAACGTGTTCCTCCAAGCGATAAGGATTCATCCCCTTGATGGGGCGGCGGATAATATCGGTCTTGCGCAGGTCGTTGATAATTTGCGAACTGTTTGGGCCGAGGCTCTGTAAATAGTCGATACGGTCGGTGATAGACTGATAGACATTGCGGTTGTGAGCCATGGGATGAGGTCTAGGTCTGCTCATGTGAATAATTCCCCCTATTATAAACTGCAGATTTCGGATTTTCGCTCATTAAAATGCTGGGGCGATTCCAACGAGTGAAATTCCCTTATACTTTCATTATAGCACACTTTTGTGATTTTGTCCAGAGTTTTCCTCAGCTTTGTTGCGTAAATACGATTTTCTAGGGACGTGTCGTCCGCGCCCGTCGTTACGGGGCTCCCGCACTGCATGCTCGCTCGTAAGCTCCGCACCCCCTAGAAAATATATTTTACGCAACAAATCCGCATTCCTGTCGGTGAAATTATGCACAAGACCTGGTTATTTTAAGACTTTAGCAATCTTTTGGTAGAAAAATGTTGTAAAATTTACAACATTTAGGCATGAAACAGAGGTGGTCGGAACCACCTCTAGGGAAGAAATCTGTCAATATTCGGTAATGAGACGTAAGACTTGCTCACGGGAGCGACGGCGCTGGATAGGATTACACTCCCGGTCTGGGAACAGGAGTGGCGCAAAGGTGCTGGGTGGGGTAGAACTACCGTAGGCGTAAAAATTGAATTCGGCAAGGGAGATATTGGGATCATGCAGAAATCCACCGTTGGCGTAATCGTAGAGCGCTTGAGAACAGTTGCTCATAAAGTTTCCTCCTCTCAAAAATATACTAGAGATTGACTCTCTAGTATATTATAGCATGCTCTGATTCGACTAATCAACATCCCCGGGGCAGAGCCCCGAAGAATGAGACCTGGTCAATTATTCGAGAATAGCCTTAATCCGGCGGACGCCAGCGCTGCTGGATTCTTCTTTGGTGATCTTGAATTTACCGAGGACGCCGGTATGTTCGACATGCGGGCCGCCGCAGATTTCGATGGAGATGGGATCTTCACCTTCTTCACCGATGATGTAGACGGTGACGCGATCAGGATAGCGGTCACGGAAACTACCGTTGGCATGGAGCTCGTCGAAGGCATAATCTTTGTCGTATTCGTCGAATGTAACTGGGAGATCGGCTTCAATCCAATTATTGACTAACTCTTCGATCTGGCTGATTTCTTCGGGGGTGAGCTTGTGATCGACGTTAAAATCGAAACGCAAGCGCTCGGGGGTGAGGTTGCTACCCTTCTGGCTGATGTCGGGGCTGACGACTTCCTGAAGGGCTTTGAGTAAGAGGTGGCAAGCGGTGTGATATTTGACGGTCTGATCGCTGGTATCGGACAAGCCGCCCTTAAACATGCCCTTTGAGGCGGTCTTACTGCGTTCGCGCTGCTCATTTAGAGCCTTTTCGAATTCATCTTGATAATTATCGGAGAGCTTAAGGCCAAGCTTGTAAACTTCTTCGACGCTAAGCTCGAGCGGGAAGCCATAAGTGTCTTGCAATCTAAAGAGATCGTCACCGGTCAGAGTACGGTTCTCCTTGGCGAGTTTCTGAAGCTCTTTCATACCTTTATTGATAGTCTTACGGAAGGCGTTTTCTTCTTTTGTCAGTACTTCTAGTACATTTGCGCGGTTTGGTAAGATGTCGTCGGAAAGCTCGGCGTAGTTCTCGGCGATAATTGGGATAATCTGCTCAAGGAATTCTTGGGAGATGCCGAGGTCGAGGGCGCGCAGGACGGCTCGCCTGACGAGCCGCCGCAGGGCGTAGCCCTGTGCCTTGTTCGAAGGAACAAGGCCCTGCGCGGCCAAGAGATAAGCGCCACGAAGGTGATCGGCAATAATGCGCATCTCATCGGTGTTATTATCATATTTTTTGTGAGACATTTCCTCGAGCTTCTCAATAATAGGAAGCATGAGGGAAATTTTGAAGACATCAAAGCTACCAATTGCAGCGGCGGCGAGACGTTCAAGACCACCACCAAAATCGACGTTTTTGTGCTCAAGCTCAGAGAAAGTGCCATCTTCATTGCGCTTATACTGCATGAAAACTTGATTGCCAATTTCCATGAAGCGGGCGCCATCGGAAGCAGGGTGAGATTTGCCATATTTCTCGACATCTTGCTTGTCTTCGCCAAAATCATAGAAAACTTCGGAATCTGGGCCGCAAGGATCGCCTAGAGGAGTAGTCTCAATGCCGCCACCACGGCTCCACCAGTTTTCTTTATCATCGTAGAAGAAAATGCGCTCACCGGGCTTAATTCCCCGCTTATCGCCATTCTCGGCGCTACCGATTTCGACGATTTTGGCATCGATGCCAGCTTTCTTAAAGACTTTTTGCCAGATTTCGGCAGCTTCCGTATCTTTCGGAATACCATACTTATCATTACCAATAAAACAGGTGACGTAAATCCGCTCTGGGTCGAGACCAATTTCTTTGGTCAAGAACTCGAAATAATTCTGAATTTGCTCTTCTTTGAAATAATCGCCAAGGGACCAGTTACCCAGCATTTCGAACACCGTAGTATGGCGCGGGTCGCCGACATCTTCGATGTCTTGAAGACGCATGCTAGGCTGGGAATCGGCCAGACGGGTACCCTCAGGATGTGGCTGCCCCAAGAGGTAAGGCAAAAGCGGCTGCATGCCAGAGCCAGTAAAAAGCGTAGTCGGATCATTCTCGAGGACGAGTGGGGCGGGCGGGATAATCTTGTGACCGTGCTTAGCTTGAAAATCTAAATATTTTTGGCGGATTTCGTTTGCATTCATGGGTATAGTTTAGCATATTTTACCCCAAAACTCCAGCAGGTTTATCTATAGTTTTGTTTGAGGTCATGAAAATCCCCGGCCGGAGCGGTCGGGGATCCATGATGAGTCTAAAAGGTTTGAGTAGAGTTGGACGAGGTGTCGGTGAGCGAGATAGCCCAATACTGACCGTCCTGCCAGTACCATTGTTCATCGACGAAGGGCGCGGATTTGCTAAGCGTGTCCCAAGTCGTGCCGTTTTGCACGAAATATACAGTCGGGACAGAAGGGCCGAGGCCGTCGGGGGTGGCACTAGTATAACATCTGGCGATAACGATCACATGGCCACACCACTCCTGCGGAGCAGTCCAATCCTCCAGAATAGTAACCACAGGCTGAGATTTGCTGTTAGCCGGAGTAGGTCTAAGGGTAGTGGTAGGGTGCGAATTTTGGCGACTGCCGGGGACGACATACTGCCAAATTCCAACTTCGCCGTCTTTAGTGACCATGCCGATAGCGTGATCAAATTGTTCCAGGGGGCTTTGGCCGGATTCGAGGGCGGATTCTGCAGAAGCCACCGTAAAGAAGCAATCCTGAATCTGATCGTCGTAGCCGAAGCCGGTAAACTTCTCCTGACAATCTTCAACGGCGCCGAGGTAGGTGACCTGGTCCCACCGCCAGGGTTCATAGAGGTCTTCTGCGGAATAGTCAAAAGAAGGCTCACTCTTGCCGAGGCGGGTAAACGCCACAATAGCGGCTGCCACCACCAAGAGTGCGATAAGCGCAATGACCGCGACCGGCCAACGCTGACGGAAAGATTGTTTCGGTTTGATGTGTGCTGAGATGTGTCTGGGCATGATTTCATCCTCCATTTTCTCATTTTTTAGACTAAAAGGTACACAAAGGTAAACCTACCTTGAATCTTTATTTTACCATAAGATTTGAATATTTGCAATAGAATTATTGGCCATAGAAAAACCGCCCCATTGCTGGGGCGGTGCGGGAGAGATTAGACGCCGTCATAATCCGTTCGGCTGGGATCCAGGTTGCTGGCGAGTTTGGCGCAGCGTTGCTGCAGCTCGCGGTTCTGGCGCTTGAGCTCGAGTATCTCAGCCTCCAGCTCATCATTGGTGTGCTGGAGGGCGGCGGAATCACTCTCAAAGGCCGAGGCCAAAGCGAAGGCGGCAGTAGGAAGGGCGCTGAGACGAAGGAAATTTTCCTGCTCGTAGCTGGTGAGAGTCGGGTCATCCGGATCGATATATTGCCAATAGATAAGCGGCGCCGAGATCTGGAAACGTCCACGCTCGCGGGCACGCTTGATGAGCTCCTCCCATTCCTTCGGGTCAGTATGGTCTTCAATAGTGGCCCGGAGACCCGGAAGACGCTTGTCATGGATGTCCCGATATTCAAAAATCGAATAGGGCGGGAAAAGGTCGGAAAACTGGCGCATCGGAGTATTTGTGACGAGGCTCTGAATCCAGCTGAGCCACTCGGCACGCTGTTCGGGGCCAGCTTCGTAGATGACGTTGCTGGCGGTCTCTTTGAGATCCAATACATCCCGAATACGGCACATCCCGGCTTTGGCTACGTCGTCGGGATAAGGTTGGAATGGCGGCGGGTTGCGGCGAATGGGCTTGCTGAAAAGGTCGTCAATCATGGCGCGGTCCTTTTCGGTCCATCCATCGGCGGCATTTTGACTGGGGATCTGAGAATCGGGGGCGGGGCGAGTTTCCTCAGACATAAAATCAACTCCTTAAAATAAATTACCATCAAAAAGATGGCGCGAAGTATAGCGAAATGCTACCTTATATTTCCATTATAGCACACTTTTGCGATTTTGTCCATAGTTTTATTGGTTATTTTGGATTTTTGACAAATTTATAGAGAGAAATTGGAGATTTTTGGTAATTTTGGACGGAAAAACCGCCCCTCGGAGAGGGGCGGTGCGGGGGGAAGGTTACTTGCGCATTCTGTTCACCAGGTTCGAGATGACGGGCCTGAGCCTCAGGATGGCTTCCATGGTATCTTTCGGCATGGAATCGACACCATCCACCGGGATGGGTTCACTGAGGGCGATGGCCAGTTTGCTGGCGACCTGCGGCAGCAGATCGTGCGAAACGTAGTGGCGACGGTCGTCCACCGTGACGTCGGGATCGTTGGCGCTGAGATGGACCATCCCACCTTCACACAGCCTCAGGCCGGGCAGCGGCTCGATAGTGCCCATGATCTCGTCGTCACTGAAGAGCTGACTGGGCGGTGTACACCCATGCGGGTCGGCGAGCTCGCCGAAAATGTCCGTCAGAAGGTTGATGGTGGCGGGATCGCTCCGAGCCAGCTCGCGGCTGAGATCACGGAGGAAGGTAAGGTTGACGCACTGGATGGCGTCGAGGGTGTGCGGGCGGTCATCACTGAAGTACTGGTGAAAATCCTTGAGACGTTTCATAATTAATTCCCCTTTTTCTAAAAAATTCACCACTAGTAGTGGAGTGAGGGCAATGCCCTTCGTTCTGTATTGTAGCACGGATTTGCGGAAAAGTCAACTTATTTTTGAGTTACAGTTAGGCTAGGCTAGCGCCCACCAACAGCCTAATTTGACACTATACGATTTTATGGATATAATAAATATTGTCTTGGCAAATTACACGGCGAAAGTAAAGCGCTGTCTGTGTGGATTGGTCGGGATAGTATCTTATTGATAGGGGGTGAAGGCATGAGCTATAGAGATGAGCAGAACTTCAGTCATATGCAACGTTATGCTAACTTATTGCGTCTGGAGCCCGCTCGGAGAATTGACAGTGTACGTCGCGAGGAGCACTTGGAGTATTTGCAGGACACGGCAAGGTGGAGCAGCATAGAGCGGGAACAGAGACGGCGCAAATATGGCCGGTGATTGACCTATCACAATCGCGGTCACCTAAGGGTGGCCGCTTTTCATGGATTATTCCGCGATGATGCCGCCACCGAGGCAGATTTCGCCACTATAGAGGACGGCGGATTGGCCAGCGGCTGGGCGTTTAATTGGCTCTAAGAAAATAAGAGCATTATTCTTAAATTTTACATCTACGAGTGGGGCGCGGTGGCGAAGGCGGACTTTGAGACCGGAGATCTGCTCAAGCTGCGCTACAGAGAGATTATTTCGTAGATGCAAATCCTCGAGTTTTAATTCCTTCGCCCAGAGGTGCTCTTGATTAAGATTCTTTGAGACATAGACGATGTTTGATTTTAGATCTTTCTTGACGACATAGTAGGGCAAACCGCCGCCCAGATAGAGACCGTGGCGCTGACCGATCGTATAGAAAATTGCGCCGTCGTGATAACCAAGAGTATGATTGGTCTCGATTTCGCGAATTTCGCCGGGCTCGGGATTGAGATATTCCTTGAGAAAATCTTTCATGCCAACTTCGCCAACGAAACAGACGCCCATAGATTCTTTCTTGTTGGCAACATCAAGACCGTGACGGGCAGCAATTTGCTTGACTTCGGGCTTAGTAAGATTGCCTACTGGGAAAAGCGTACGAGAAGTAGCTTCGTCACTCATGCGATAGAGGAAATAAGTCTGATCCTTGTTCTCGTCGATGGCGCGGAGGAGGCGCTGACTATCGGTGCGTGCGTAATGGCCGGTCGCGATAAAATCAGCGCCGCGTTGCAGGGCAGTCTCGTAGAACAATTTGAATTTAATTAGCTCGTTACAGACGACATCAGGATTGGGCGTGCGACCTTTGGCGAATTCGGCGAGCATGTAATCGACGACTTTGCGCTTGTAAGCCTGCTCAAAATCCCAGACCTCAAAATCAAGATCGAGCTGGACGGCGACACGTTTAGCGTCGGCGAGGTCCTCCGCCCAGGGGCATTTCATGCCGGGGAGGTCCTTAGACCAGTTTTTCATATAGATGCCAGTGACGTCATAACCTTGCTCCTTCAGGAGAATAGCCGAAACGGAAGAATCGACGCCGCCAGACATACCCAAAAACACCCGTTTCATTATTGACAAGCCTTTCGTTTCCTTATGTCGTCATCACCTTCCCACGAAACACGGCGTTCTTCCAGCCCGCCGTCGCGGGTGGAAGCCGCCTCTTCCTCGCTCGTGGCGCTCCGGGTGGTTTCTTTGTGAAGGTAATGACGACTTTTACCAATTCGTCCATACTCTCGCTCGACTTCTTCGCGGATGATGGTGGCGGCTCGCCTAATCTGGTCGAGGTCGTTGGTGCTGCCAAGAGAGATGCGAAGAGAGCCGGCGATTTGCTCGTCGGTGAGGCCGATGGCGGCGAGGACGTGAGATTTGCTGCCCTTGTTAGCGGCGCAGGCGGCGCCGGTAGAGACGTAGACTTCGCGCTGCTCGAGCTTGTAAATCAGGCGCTCGGCGTCGATACCTGAGAAACAAACTGGGACGAAATTAGCTAATTGATGCTTGGGAGAGCCGAGAAAAATCGGCTGGGGGAGGCTGGAATGAGGATTATGCTTGACATTTGCGCCGTTGTGTGCTACAATAGAGGTAGAAGGTGCAGAAGGAAGCTTCTGTGCGGGGGTTTTTGATGTGGCTGGCTCGAGAGGGGCAGCTTTTTTGGTATGTTTTGCGCGGTCGGGGCTAGCATTTTTGCTGGTGCGCTTAGTGAAATTAGAGCTAGAATCTAGACCGATTTGGCTAAGCTCGGCACGGAGAATTTGGGACATTTGCTGGTATTTTTTGCGACTAGCGGAGAGATGAAGCTTAGCCTCACTCGCAGCGACAGCGAAGCCGATTACACTAGGTACATTCTCAGTGCCACTACGCAGGCCACGTTCTTGGCCGCCGCCGACATTGATGGGGGATAATTTAATGCCATGGCCGACATAAAGGGCGCCGACGCCTTTGGGACCGCCGCATTTAGCGGCATTAATCGTGAGTAAATCAACCCCGAGACGAGAAACATTGAGATCGAGAAGGTTAAGCGCCTGAGAGGCGTCGGAATGGAGATAAAGCGGAGTGGAATTTCCCTGCTGGAGACGAGATTGACGTACGCGGCGGATGATTTCGGAAATTTCGACGAGGGGCTGGATAGTGCCAAGTTCATTATTTGCCAGTGAAATTGAGACGAAATCTACCTCTGGAGTGAGCTTCTCTTGAAAATCTCGTAAATCAATGAGGCCGTTTTGATCAACCTTGATTAGCTCATAGGAATGAGATTTAGCCGCCTCGAGAACGGCAGAATGCTCAGTAGCTAGCGTGAGGATCTTACCATGAGCGGCGGTAAAAGCAAGATTAATCGACTCGGTAGCGCCACCAGTAATAACAAGATCGACACCCTTGGCGCCAATAACATGGGCAAGATCGTCCTTAGCAGCTTCGTAAGCTTCGCGGACATGCTTGGCCGGAAGATAGGGGGCGGAAGGATTGAAAAAATCATCAGAAAAATAGGGCTGCATGGCGGCGAGGGCCTTGCGGCTGACGGGGGTAGCGGCGGCATGGTCGAGATAAATCATGTATTATATTATAGCATACTTTGGCGGATTATGAAAGTATAAAAACGCGCCCTCCGGAGAGGCTCAATGGGAATGCTATTCACCCTACGAGCAGTAAACTACATTTCCGGCTTGATTACAATCATTACTACTGGGGTCGTAATGAGATTCGTAGGCAGTCTTGATGAGGTTGTAGAGCCTAGTAAAGCTAGCCTGCATGGCGCTGACGTCAGGAATAGAGACGTTGGCAAGCTTCGTAACGTCTGGGCGATGGTCGTTGACCCAGTTGCGTAGGTCTTCACGTTTAGTCTCGTATTCAGTGCGAAGAGCGTCTTTGCCGGGGTCGGTATAGCTAAGATCCCAATAGCGACGATATGTCTCTAGGTAGTCAAGCTCTTTGGCAAGCCATTCTTCGCCGTATTTAGCTAGAGTTTCATTGCCAGAGGTACGGAGAATATCGGCGGCTTGCTGGAATTCGGAATCTGGGCTGTCGACAGTAAGGATGTCGGTAGCAACAAGGTAGCTATGCCAAGTTTGATATAGCTCTAAGGCGGAATTAAGCTGCGCAGTCTGTTCGCCGCCAGGAAAAGCCTCAAAATAAAGATCGCGGAAATCTTGGTAGGCTTGGGAGAGCTCGGAATTCCACCCGATGGCGGGGGTCTGGCCGAGCTGCTCGACGAGGACATCAACTCCGCTGGCGAGAGATTTGCAATTATTGACATAGCCCTCGTAGGTGGATTGATCGACACTAGTGGCATTGACATAAGTAACGGCGTATTCACAGCTGGTAGAAGTGGCAGTGCCAGTGATTTTGGGGGATAATTCCCTGGCGGCGCGGTAAGTAGCGCCGTAGCCGGCGGCGATAGTGGAGCTAATGCCATTTTTGACTATAATTGCAATTATTACAACAGCAACAATGACGACTCCGGTAATCAAAACCCGACGAAGCACGACCGGGTTCATCGTGGTCTTGCCAGAGGAATCTTGGACGACAAGGGCGGGAGCTTGGACGTTTTTGGTGCCGAGGGGCTGGCTAAGGCTATCCAGAGAGGTGGACTGCTGAATATTAGCGGAATTGAAAACGACGGGCGCAGGCTGAGTAGAGCCGAGAGCTTGCTCGGCGAGAGTAGGAGAAGGCGGCAGAGTGGGCTGCGTGGGAGCGGGGCTAGTGGGATTTGCGGCGGGAGATACTGTATTCGTAGGGCTAGTAGATGAATCCGCTGGAGTAGCTAATCCATCTGCGGCGGTATCATTGACGCTAGAATTACTAGCGACATTGTAACCACGAGCAGCGAGGCCAGCGTCGCCCTGCACTAAGAGCAAGACACCTTCAATAATCCCCCAAAGTGCATCGGCTAAGATGGTAATCCAAGATAAAACATAGGCAGTAGTGGCAATACTATTAAGAGTATTGGCGATATTTAGATTACCCGTAGAAGGAGCGAAGGTGCGAAGAATGATACTTACAACAAGCAAAATAATCCAGATGATCACCAATAGGAGATGTTTCTTGGCCTTTTTTTGATTATCAAGATACCAATCGTGCACGCCAAAAGCGCCAAGAAGAATACCCAGGACGCCAGCGGTCAGGGCGGATTTGGTAGTATTATTGCCTCCATTCATCTTATTTCTAGTATAGCATAAGCTTTGCAGAAAATAAAGGTGTGGTTCGTAATGGACCCTTTCACCTCCTTATTGGCGAAATTATGCAACGAGTCCCTTAATGGGACTAAGACGAAAAGTGCCGCCTCTTTGCAGAGGCGGCGGGGTAGGGGGGGTAGAGTGGCGTCAATTCGGGGGACGGTTATCGGCGTGGAAGCCATAGCTGCGAGTTTTACGCTCAAAGGCTCGATGAGCTTCTTCGGCCCGTCTTTTGTTTAGCTCTTCACGATCTTTTTCGAGCTTACGTGAGATGTCGCCATTTTTGTACTCCTGCAAAACCAGCCTAAGGGATTCCTCAGCGCTAAGCCCTTCTATGCGATGCTGACGCTCGGAGCGGACACCTTCTATGGCCAAGCGGTCGATTTCGACCATGATATGGTAGAACCGTTTCAGCACGACGAGCAGCGAAATCAGGCAGACGCAGAAGATCAGGCGAAAGCCCAGTCCAGGCCAGATTAACCGACAAATGAACATTGCCGGCGTGACAGGTATGAGCCAACAGAGCCATATAAAAGTTCCCTTGTCTGCCTTGTGGCCATCAAAGTAGTCTTTTCTGGCGGCCCTGAGGTAGTTATTCCGGAAGCGCTCGCTTTCCACGCCGTTATACAGGCGGTTACGAAAATCTTTGCGCCAGGCGATAAATTCCCTAAAGCCCCGGAAAGTAGATCGGATAAAATCAAACATCTTTACCCTCCTTTTTGAAAATGTGCTTAGAACTAGTTTTTGGAACTTTTGGACGCTAATGGATGATTTTTGACACAACAAACCCAACCCTATACTTCCATTATAGCATACTTTTGTAGAAAAATCAATACTTTTATGCTATTTTCTTGGAAAAAGCTAGTGTTAGAATACCAAACCCTCTCGTTTCATAGATGCACCTTTCGTCGGGACGTGTCGCAACGCGATTATTACATAATTGCTACCAGCTGGGCGTCACCTCAGAAGAATAAGTGTAACTTATTCTTCATTCGGTTCCTACGGCTGGACGCGCCCGTCGTTACGAGGCTCCCGCACTGCATGCTCGCTCGTAAGCTCCGCACCCCCGAGAAAGGTACGCTCTATGAAACGAATATTTTAGAGCAATATGATCCATTCAAGATGAACTATGCGCACTGGTGATTTTAGGCGGCCTGGAGAGTATTTTTGGGTTTATTATAGAGGTAGCGCTTAATCATATAGAGATAGGCATGAGTGGCTTTGCGGAAATTCTCGAGTTCGTCGCCTTCGAGCTTAAAATATTTGCCCGTGGAGACCTTCTTGTAGATGCCAGAGGAACGAACCTCATAGCGCACGGTCATCTGGTGAGAATTTTGCTGCTGGTCGAGCCAATCTTCGTGCCAAATCCAGATATTATTCTGATCGTGGAAGAATTCGCGGCGATGTCCCGCGGGGATAGGGCCAAAAATGGCGCTGCCGAGGCGAGATTCGGCATTGATGAGGTCGGCACGAGATGGTTTGCCGGTGATTTTGGCGGGTTTTGGAGAATAAATGTTGGTGTTTGACGAGGTACGCGGAACATGCGGATGCGGCACGCGGAGGACCTTGGTATCAGAAAAGAGGCCGCGGTCGGCAATATCTTTGGCAGGCTTGATCGGGGCTTTTAGCTTGCGCTCTTCGATTTGTAATGCTTTGAGCCTTTGCCAATAGCGAAAAGTATTTCTTAAATTGACGCACGGCATCGCTCGATCTCCCTAGCTATATCCATGATTTCATTGTAAAGCTGGTATGAAGTGCTGGTACTAAAATCATAAGCCTTAGCTCTGGCGAAGGCCGGTGTCTCCAAATTTGAATAATTGTCTCGCATTTTGAGTAGTTTGCTCCGCTAAATTAACTTCTGCCACACCCAATTGTTTCGCGAGATATGCCGCGACGTAGCTAACATATCCTGGTTTATTCATTGTACCACGGAAAGGTATTGGTGTCAAGAAGGGAGCATCAGTTTCTAATAACATTTTTTCAAGCGGGGGTAAAGGCAAGGTAGAATAAGTCGCGAGACCGTTGACGCCGATATAAAAATTGCGCGACAGAGCCCTTTTTAGTTCTTGTTTGCTGCCAGTAAAACTATGCACAACCCCTTCCAGCTCGGGGAAATTATCCAAAATTGACCAAGCGTCGGCAAAAGCGTCGCGTTCGCGGATATGGAGCGAAACCGGAAGCTGGAGATCACGGGCGAGCTGGAGCATCTGCTCGAAAAGCTGAATCTGGGCAGTGCGATCGTAGCCTTCATAATGGTAATCGAGGCCGATTTCACCGATGGCGACAAGATTAGACTTTACTATAGATTCCATGCTTTTTATTCTCATTTCAGAGTAGGCAATACCGCTCCTTTCGGGACACACAGTCGCGTCATCCCGCCGTTGCGGGTGCCGCGCTGCTTCGTTCTCGCTCGTAAGCTCCGAAGATTCCCTCAAAGAGAGTATAGCCTCCTCTGAAGTGCGTGAGCCTATAGATATACCGCCGGCATTCTCGGGGTGGATGCCGTAAGTCCAGAAGACGTTTTGATGGGAATTGGCGAAATTGCAAGCATTCTCGGAGTCGACCGGGTCGGTGCCGATGACGATGATTTGCTGGACATTTTGGGTATGAGCCTCCTTTAAGCAAGCTTCGGCTTGCTCAGGAGTATACCATTCTCGATCATGCAAATGGCAATGAGTATCAATCAAATAACTAGACATGACAATATTATATCATGAAAATCCCCCGCCGGTGAAGGCGGGGGGTTGGCGCAAATTAGACAGCTTGCTCACTGATACGTCCCTTGAGATACTGTTTATAATCTCGGAGGGTCGTTTCGCGAAGACAACGAGCTTTACGAACCGTATACCAGTTCGGCGATAGACGGCGTTTATCGCGCATGAGCTCATTGCAAATCTCTTGAGAAAAGATAATCCCGGGATACTCAATGAATAGTCTTATGCTTACAGTGTGATGGCCGTCATCGTCGCTGAGCTGTTTCGCCTTAATCTCGGGATGGAAGGGGCAGTCGCAATCGGAATACCAAGAATAAGTGTCAAGCAGCTCGTAGAATAAATGTGACGTAGCGGGATCACGCATCTTCTCTTCAAATTGAGCGGAGATGGGATAACTCCAGAATTCGCTATGATCGCAGATGTAGTAGATTTCCGGCTGGATCGCTGCGTAATATTTGCTTTGATAGGCAAGACAGGAACTCCACCACAGTGGATCGATGACATACCATACATCATTGAAGCAAAACTCCAGCCAGGAATGCCGACGGCGATCGTCGCCGCAAAATGCTCGGACGATACGCGCAGTAGGATTATCTCGGAAGGCCAGCATCATCATGCCGGAGACCATGTAGCAAAACCCGTAATTTGTAAAACGGCCGAAGCGGGAAAAGAACTTGTTTAAAAGCACTGCGCACAGCTGATGCTCGTGGAAATATAGATTGACAGTGCGACGAGCAAGGTAGGCAGCAACTGCGGTGGTGTTTTCTTCGTTTGCGGGGTGATTATTGTCAGACATAAGCATCTACCAACTTTCTAAAAAAGTACGAGTGAATCCGGGGTCTAGGAGGTTTTATAAGGCGCTTATGCTATATATTCTACCTCAAAAACTTACCGGAATCTACCAGTCTATCTCTATTGTAGCATACTTTTGTGATTTTGTCTAGTACTTTTTATGCTTTTTTGGGGAAATTCAAGCAAAAGCGGTAGGTTTTTGGCGTTATTACACTAATAATAGCACTTTTGCTAGCGCTAGCGCTAGCGATTCTCGCGTTTACGCTTGATCGGGTCGAGCTGGCGTTTGCGCAGGCGAAGGCTCTTGGGAGTAACTTCAAGCAATTCATCATCAAGCAAGAAGTCAATACATTGCTCAAGAGAATATTGAGTATAGGGCGTGAGCTGGATGGCGCCGTCGGAGGCGTGGGTGCGCATGTTGGTGAGCTGCTTTTCCTTGCAGATATTAATATCAATGTCTTCTTTCTTATTGCTGAGACCGACGATCATGCCCTGGTAGACAGGAACCTGCGGAGGAATGAAAAGAATGCCGCGAGCCTGAGCGGCGTCGAGAGCGTAAGCGGTACTAGTGCCGGCTTCGAAAGCGATGAGAGCGCCGTTACGTTCGGGCTTGTATTTGCCTTCGACTGGGCGATAACCGGCAGGAAGGGACGACATGATGGCGGTACCCTTGGTAGCGGTAAGGAGATTGTTGCGGAGGCCGATGAGCGCGGCCGTAGTAATATGATAAGTAAAACGGGTGCTACCGCTAGAGGTAAGCTCTTGGGAAATAAGCTCGGCACGGCGGACGCCTAATTCCTGAGAGACGGCGCCGACAAATTCGGGCTCGACTTCGATAATTAATTCTTCGACCGGCTCTTGCTTAACGCCATCGATCGTCTTATAAACCACCTCCGGGCGGCCGGTTTCTAGCTCATAGCCTTCACGGCGCATAGTCTCGATCAAAACCGAGAGATGCAATTCACCACGGCCAGAGACTTTATAGCCAAGGCCATCGGGGACGATCTTGAGGGCGATATTAGTCTCTAGCTCGCGCTCAAGACGCTCGGCAATCTGGCGAGAAGTGGTAAACTCGCCCTCTTGACCCTTGAGCGGAGAGGTGTTTGGGCCGATATAGATGCTAAGGGTAGGAGCTTCGAGCTCAATCGTCGGGAGAGCTTCAGGGGTATCACCTGTGGCAATAGTATCACCGATACTAGCCTGCTGAATACCAGAGATAGCGACGATATCGCCGGCGGAAGCCTCATTAACTTCTTCTTTGCTGAGGCCTTTGTAAGTGAAGATGCGGTCGATCTTAGCGGTGGTCCAGGTGACGGATGGGCACTGTCCTGCTTCTTGGGGGACGTGTCGCTCGAGCCCGTCGTCACGGGTCTCACGCACTGCATGCTCGGTCGTGACCTCCGCACCCCCCCGAGAAGCAGTATCAGTACCCATATCAGTAGCCTGTTCAACATGGCCGACCTTGACCGTTTCGCCCTTCTTCAGCTTGCCACGGAAGATTTTGCCGATGGCATACTTGCCGAGGTAATTATCCGCGGCAAGAGCGGCAACGAGAAGCTGAGCGCCTTTCGAGGCGTCTTCGTCGATCTTCGGCGCAGGGATATCATTGATAATGGATTCGAAAATGACATGCAAATCATCGTCTAGATCGGTAGTCTTGCCAGCTTTACCGTCGCGGGCGATAGCGTAATAAATTGGGTAATTGAGCTGGGATTCGTCGGTAGCGAGCTCGAGGAAGAGATCGGAAATTTCGTCCTTCACCTCGTCAATGCGGGCGGCAGGCTTGTCAATTTTATTAATAATAACGACTGGCTTCAGATGGAGGCTGAGAGCCTTTTGCAAGACGAATTTGGTCTGAGGCATGGGGCCTTCTTGAGCGTCGACGATCAGTAGGACGCCGTCAGCCATGTTGAGCGTGCGCTCGACTTCACCAGAGAAGTCGGCGTGGCCCGGCGTGTCGATAATGTTGATTTTATAGCCGTTATAATCGACTGAAGTTTGCTTGGCGGTAATTGTGATTCCCCGCTCGTGCTCTTGATCCATGGAATCCATAATCAAGGTCTGCGACATTTCGGCCTGATTGTCGCGGAAAGTGTGAGATTGTTTCAAAAGCCCATCGACCAAAGTGGTTTTGCCGTGGTCGACATGGGCAATAATTGCAACGTTACGAATATTCTCTACCATCATTCCATAATAGCATAAAATAGGAGAAAAGGCAAGGAGAAAATTAGCATTCTGCCTTTGTTGCATAAACACGATTTTCTAGGGACGTGTCGCTCGCGCCCGTCGTTACGGGGCTCCCGCACTGCATGCTCGCTCGTAAGCTCCGCACCCCCTAGAAAATGTATTTTATGCAACAAATTCGTATCCTTACCATTGAAATCATGCAACAGGACTTAATATTCTCCAAGATATGAATACGACGATTTTCTTCTGGTGGCACTATATAATATGTGCTGGGTTCCTGCCGAGTCTTAGCATATGTTTGGAACTAGCGAGAGGATATTCGGAACGTTTGCTGGGTGGTGGGGGGGTGGGGCGACGCAGAAAAAAGGCGATGAATCATTAGGCGTAAGCGGAGCGGTAAAACTAAGTTAGTTGATTTTTTGGGCTTTTTTGAGGCCGTAACGCTTGCGAATGGTAAGGATTAGCCAGATAATTAGCGCTAAGAATAGAATAATAACGATGACAGCGAGCCAAATTGGGCAAATGAAGACGAGATGGCGGAAAGTGTAATTTTGATCGAGGAAGCTGATTGTCCAGGTGACATTGAATAAGCCGAGCTTCGGCGCGTCGCGCCAGGTAGTGATGCCGGTGCGGGTAGTGCCGGGGAGGACAGAATAGACATTAGTACCGATCATTTCGCCTTCGCTAGAAATGCTATCTTTGCTGACGACTTCACGGTTGCTGAAGAAATTAGTAATAGTAAGGGTCTGAGCGACGCGGAAGTCGACATTGCCAGTGTTTTTAATGGTTTGCGAGACGGCGAAGGGGCCGCCGAGGACTAAACGCGGGAAGCTATGCTCAGTCAGAGTGGCCTCCTGACGCAATTCTCCGCCATTGACGTGGCCGTAAAGGATAGCGGCGATTTGGCCGGAGACATTGATGGCGTTGCCGCTGCTACTGCCATCAGTACTGGCGCCGTTATTATGGAGCATGATGGCAGCATACTGACCGCCGCTGGGGACGTCTTCGGGGACTTTGACGGTGAATTTAACGGCAGCTTTTTCGCCAGGCTCGACATGATATTTAGTCTCGTCGAGGGTGGTCCAATTGCTAAGTAGAGTACGGTCGCCAGTAGCCTCGAAATCAGGATCGTAACTATCGTCCTTGACATAATAAGGAGATAACTTGGCCGTAAAATCGAAGGCGAGGCGGCCGGTGTTAGAGACGGTGACTTCGCCATGGAAGGTCTGACCGGGAGTAAGCTCGAGCTCTTGGTTGGACGGAGTGACAGACATGACGACGTCGCCAGATTCCAGAGCGGAGACAGGAGTAATATTACCGAAAGCGGCGGCAAGGATTAAGGTTAGTAGTAGAGTGAGCTTTTTAATCATAATATTATATTGTGGTTGCGGTTACAGTTACGTTGGTGGAATAAGTACCAGAAGCGACGGAGGAGTCGGTGCTAATACCGACGGTGAAATCGATTGAGGCAGTACCCTCACTGCCGGCGGCGGAACGGTAGAAAATATCAGGAGTAGAGGTAAGCGCAGTATAGTCCGAGACGTCAGTAGTACTACCGAGAGGGGTGCCGGTGGCAGATTTCTTCTTCTTGATGCCCCAGGCGCTAGTGCCGGCGGAGACGCCTGCATCGGCTGGGATAGTTTTGTTACTATCAGCTTCGTTCACTAAGTTTGGCTCTGCAGCGCTAAGCTGAATGGCGTGCTGCTGGTTGGATTTCACAATAGCGGAAAGATTACCAGTAGAGATACCACCTGCGGTGTAGGGGATCTCGGTAGTAGCGGCGACGTCGAGGGAGAGGGTAGGGGTAATAGTGATGGTGACATTGTCGTTGTTATCGGGGACGTCGGCGCGGGAGACGCAGCGGACAGAGTAGCCGAGGGAGCGAGTGCTAAGGCCGGACGGATAGACGCTAGTACCGAAGGCCAGGTAGTAGGCGCTGGTTTTAAGGTCGGACGTAGACGACCAGTAATAACCGCTGCTGCCGGCACTGCCCAGATAGCCGTTAACGACGCCGCTGCCATATACGAAGTAGAGAGGGGCTAAACGGATATCCTGCGTGCCAGCATTAAGCCCACTAAGTGTGCCGTATGCGGCGAATAAATCAGTATAAGATTTATCACCAGAGTTAATCGGTAAACGCCAGCCTTTGGGGCAGATACTCTTGATTGATTCTCCAGCTGCACCAGTACTAACGGATTGCCCTCCGGCAGTAGCGGCGCCCCAAGAGTAATAGTTACCAGCTAGGTAATGAGTTGTCTCACTTCCAGAACTATCAGTACTAGATCCACTCATTAGTTTCCAGCCTGCGTCTGCACAAGCAGTGCTATCTAATGCACCACATCCGTTATTTAAGTGATTAGTGGGTTTAGTATAAGCATATTCTCCTGGATCATAATATTTGACCACGTTGTAATTTGAGCTACTGCCCGTCCATAATCCCGAAGCGCCAGCCGTAGATGTCCAATTGCTGGTCACATCTGAGTCTGCACTAGTTAGTTTACGGTTTGCGCCATTGGCATATAAATCTAGATCTAGGTTCTGCGTCATCCAACAATTACCGTCCTTGAGCTTAGTGACCCAATATGATTTACCGTCGCGGGAGTCGATGAGCTGCTTCGTAGCATTCTCGCTGGAATTAGTACAAATATTTGGTGCCATTTCTTGCATGTAGGTAATATCCATAAGTCCGCGCTTTTCTTGGCCAGTCGCCGTGTTCTCCGGGTCGATGGCGTTCGCTTCCCCCGGCATGAATGGAATCATGCTGATCATTAATCCAGAAGCCAGCATCATGGCTCTAAGATTGATTTTCATAATCTTACTCCTATTTTGTTTTAATAATACATAAACCTCTTCTGTATTATATTATAGCAAAATTTGGGAGTTTCACAACGATTTTATTTTGAAATTTGGGGTTGTCGTTTTTTATTTTTCGACAAGGTAGCTGCTGGGTTCCACCCCTGTTATTACTGCTGATGGATGCGACCGTTTTTGAAAAAATGGTTAAGGCTTTGCAACTAGAAAACCTGGGGCTGTTTGCGCTTGTGACGGCGGACGACGAGGATGATCCAGAGGATAAGTAGAAGAATTAGCCCAAGCACAGAAAGGATAAGCCAGAGCGGACAGAAGATGACGAGCTGCTCGGTAACGATTTCTTCTTCAAGGAAAGTAACTGTCTGCCTGACGCGGACGACGCCGATACGAGGGGTGTTTTCCCAAGTGAGTGTGTGCTTGCGGGAGGTACCGGGAAGGACGACGTTAGTATCGGAGCCGATGAGCTTGCCGTTGGAGTCCTTGGTGGTAGGAGTGATGATTTCTTCGCCGGTAAAAGCGTCGGTAATAGTAATGGAATGGGTGACATTGAAATCGACATTACCAGTATTATATACTGTCTCGCTGACATTGAGTGGGCCCTCGAGAAGGAAGCCGGGAATAGTCTGCTCGGCGATTTCGCCTTCGGGGCGCATTTCGGGGCCATTGACACGGCCATAAAGCACGCCACCGACTTGCGGGATGACCTGCACTGCGCTACCGTCACCTAGACCGCTCTCGGAGCGGGCAAGCACGGCGGCATATTGACCGCCGCCAGGAGTACCTTCGGGGACATTAGCGACAAAATTTGCTTCAATAGATTGACCGGGCTCAATATGATAGCTCTCCTCGGGGAAACTAATCCAAGTATAGAGCTGGGTATACATGTTGTTCGTAGAGAGATCGACATCGTAATCTTCGCCTTTGGCCTGGTATGGCACGACCGACAAGATAAAATCGAAGGCGACGGAGCCGGTATTAACGATGGTGACTTTGCCATGGAATTCTTCACCTGGAGTAAGGTCGATAGTTTGGGCGGTAGGATAAATCGCCATGGAAATATCGCTACTCGAGATAGCTAAGGCGGGCTGCGCGATGAAGCTCAGCCCGAAAAGAATGGTTAATAAGGATAGAAACTTTTTCAACATAGGTTAATTTGCGAGAGAAGCGGGCGCGATGGCGGTTACGGTTACTTCGGTACCATAGGTGCCGGGAGCTTGGACGGGAGAAACGCCGATACCGACATTGAAACTAGTCTGCGTGCCGGCATCTGTAGTAGCACTATTGCTAGTAAAGAAAGTCGTAGGGGTAGCAGTAATGGCAGTATATCCAGAACCACCGACTTTTTGGATGCCCCAGCCGCTAGTACCACCGGTAACTGTACTTGATGGCTCAATTTTCTGATTAGCGTCGCCTTGCAGCGTCAATTCAGGCTTCTCAGCACTAAGTTGGATGACGTAGCTCTTGTAATTGGTGACGACCGTAGCAGAAAGTGTATCGGTATTGACCTCGCTAATGGAGGCATCGGTAATATGCGCGCCAGTGACATCTTTGAGCTGGAGAATGCTGCCGACGCTGAGGTTAAAGGTAGAAGTCTTATCAATAGCTGAAGGCATAGTGGCGCCATTGCCGGTTTCGCAAGTGTTGGTACTGCTTGGAGTACAGGTATAATCTACGGCATGTATCTGAGTAGGAACCGCCAAAATCCCCGCCGCCGTGAGGACGACCCCTGTAATGAAAAGCCTTCTAATTATCTTTTCCATTTTATTTTTCCTATGTTAGTTTCTATCATTTTGACCTTATATACATTTATTGTACTAGACTCTTATGGTTTTGGCAAGGTATTTTTTGTTGAAATGATTAATATATTAGATTTTGGATAATTTTTATGTTATTTTAATGTTGATGAAGATTACTATTGACTTTTTGACTAATGTGTGCTATAATGGAAGGATAGGGGTTGTTTGGGGACATCTAGTTCCCTGCTACCTTAGCACTTATTACCCTAGATAATATTTTTGACTGGAGGATACAGAAATGGCGGAGCTTAGTGCGAATAGAGTGGATGAGATCTTCGGTAAATGCCTGCATGAGGGAGACGAGAGCTCGGAAACGCAGCTGAAAATCAGAGGCGTGCTGCATAGTGTGGTTTTTGACAAGCGAAAGCTGGATGAATATCGGGCGAAGATTGCTGAACTACTGCTGGAGCTGCCGGATGATTTCATGCAGAGTGGCGGAGGCGGAATGAGCTTCCTGAACGCCTGCTCTGACCGGAATGGTCGGCAATGGGCGGATTTGCATCTGACGATGGAGAAATTGTTTATGCTGGGCATGGCGATCGAGAAGGTGCGCCCGCTCTTCCCGCGGGAGATGTGGTCGGCGCTGCCGAGCGGAATGCCGTATTACGTCGTGCTGGATGAGAACGCCGAATAAACCAACCAACGGTACCTTAAGCCGCTGAGAGAAATCTCGGCGGCGCTTTTTATGTTCTGCAAGCAAAAGGCATTGTACTCATGCTATAATTATCTTAAGGAATGGACGTTCCCCGGGTTTCGATGGTACGCAATTGAGGTCAAGCTCCGGCGGCTGGAGATGCCCTTGAAATTACCAGGATTGTGAAGCTCTCCTGTGATTAATCTAACAAGTGATTAACATAGGTTAGTAATGACGTGCGAGATTATGGTTTCGCATGAATAAAAAGGGCTTCTACCGTAGTTCTGCGGTTTTTACTTCGTATATGGCGGCTATGTCAATAGTAGCACTCTGAACAATGCCGGCAGCCAAGGTCGTTACTGGTCTTCTACGGCCAACAGTGCATCGCAGGCTTACAACTTGAACTTTGATACTAACGTCAATCCGTCCAACAACAACAATCGCTACAACGGCAACTCTGTCCGCTGTGTCGCTTGTTCCAATCCTGAGCTCATAAACTAAAAACCCGCAAAACCTGTGAAAGCTTCACAGGTTTTGTCTTATCTCAACAGAGGTGAGTAAATCACAAACTTATGAAAGCTTCACAGGTTGCTGAATCACCTATCTTTGTTAATTCTGCGTGGCGGTGACGGTGATGTCAGTAGAGTATTCGCCATTTGGGATGTTTGGTGCAGTACTGATGCCAATAGTGAAGGGAATGGTTTTGATTTCCGCGCCACTAGCTGTGTAGAAAGTTTGGAGAGAAGTAGTTAAAGCTGTATAATTTGTATTATCTTTTAGTTTAATTCCCCAACCATTTTCTGTAGTATTTAGTAATCCGGATTTAGCTGGAATTTTCACTTCGCTTGTCGTAGAAGTTAAATTCGAATCAGTAGCACTAATTCCTACCGAATACTTTTGATTAGAAGTTACTTTTACATCTAGGCCAGCCGTTGATGGATTAGTTTCACTTTTTTCTACTGTAACTTCATCTGCTACGTCTAGGCTGATTGTCGGATTCACCGCAATTGTAACATTGTTATTGTAGTCAGGGATATTGTCGCGGAGGACGCAACGGACAGAGAGACCGCGAGCATAATTCCAGGTGCCGGATGGATTAACACTAGTTAAAAAACCTAAAACGTATGGATTATTCTTATCTTTGACTACTGACGACCAATAATTGCCTTCATTTCCGGCATCGTCAATAGTATTCGTCCTAATGACGCCACCATACACGAAGTAAAGTGGGGTAGTATATACGCTATAGTCTGTGGCACTATTTGATACGCTACTCGCCAGACCATACTGATTTAGTAGATTATAAAACGAGCCGCTAGTTGCGTCGTTATTGATACCGCTTAGCGGCAACCTCCAACCCTTCGGGCAAATACTTTGAGTAGACTGTTCTTCACCACCTACATTGACTAAGCTTGTGAATCGCCCTGCCGTTGCTGCTGGCCAGTTATAATAATTACCTTGCGCGTCATGGTTATTATTCACAGATGTGACAGGATTACCATTCTGTTTACATTTACCGGCTACAGTGCCATCATTACAGTGAGTAGCAGCTCCACCTAATGCTGGATCCCAAGAAGCTATAATACTACCTTCACCGAATCCAGACGGCTCAGCCGTTACTTGCGTAGCTCTTGGCGGATAGGCTGAATTACTATTCCAATCTTCGGTAATATCGGTATCTTCAGCCTTAAGACCTTCGACAGGAATATCTAAGTCAAGATTCTGCGTCATCCAACAGTTGCCATCCTTGAGTTTGGTGACCCAGTAAGATTTGCCGTCGCGGGTATCGATAAGCTGTTTAGATTCGTTTTCGGTAGAACGTTCACACATACCAGAAGTTAATTCTTGCATGTAGGTGGCGTCGGAAAGAGTGGTTTGCGGGTTAGTGGTCGCAATACAGCGAATCGGCTGACCATACCATCTGTAATTGTAATTGCTATGATTAATAGTTGTGTTAAAATTGAGAATATATGCCATACCCTCTCTGGCTGCTGTAGAGGACCAGAGGTGGCCATTAGAGCCATTGACTTGCAATACGCTGTCATAGATGTCGCCCGTCTTACTAAGAAAATACGGATCCCCTTCAATTACGCTAATGTTCTGACCATTAAGTAAGCTGTAAAAATCGCCATTTGCTCCGCCAGTCGGCAGGTGCCATCCACTAGGGCAGACACTGGATGGAGCGTTTTCGCCTTTGGTGGAAAGCGTAGCATTGCCGGTGCTAGCCGTAGCCGTATACCAGTTGTAATAAGCACCATATTCTGGATGAGATGGGTCATAATATACTTTAGATTCATAAACGTCGGCCTCAGAAAACTGCGCAGGGTTATCATCAGCAGAAAGCGTGGTCGAGGCGGGCAAAACATAAGATTCAGAAACGTCGGAATCTGCGGGCGTAAGATTGTGGTCTGTGAGGCGAAGGTTTTGCGTCATCCAACAGTAGGCTTCGCTATTAGTCTGGTTTTTGATCCTGGCGACAGTATAAGTCTCGCCGTCGCGCGAATCGGTAAGGGTGAATTGCGTATTGAGAGGGGAGTTTGCGCAAATTTGAGGGTTCATTTCTTGCATGTAGGTAATATCGGCGAGAGAGCGAGTTTCATTACTATTGATGCTGTCGGCGTGGCTTAATTCTGGGGTGTAAGTTAGAGCAGAGAGGCCGAGGAGAGCACCAATACTACAAATAGAAGTTATTACTAGGAAAAATAACTTTTTTCTTGATTGAGATTTATGTATTAGTAGCATGGTGCCCTCCGTTAGATTTATACTGCTCGCAGTGGCATTCCGATGCTAATAAAAATGGCACCACGAGGGTGTTCAGAGCTTTTACAGGAGTGCCTGCAGATAAATGCATTCATCCGTATCAACTCGCCTCATGGCGCCATATTCAATACGGATTAAATTATAATAATTTTATTACAGGTAAAATAATCCTGCAAAGCTCTGAACAATTTAATTATAGCACGCTCGGAGAGGATTGCGCAAGAGTTTATTAACTATAAAAATGGACCACGGACGCCCGACTAGAATCTCATTTTTCTGCGAAAAGTGAGGATGCAGGGCGTCGCCTCAGAAGAAAAAATAGCAAACTATTTTTCTTCACTCGCCTCCTACTGCGTATGCACTAGCACTGCGGCAAAACTAGTTGCAGATGCCCGACTAGGGCCTATTTTCTTCTGCGAAGAAAATATCAAGTTCTGCGGTTTCTCGGAAAAAGTCATAAATGACTTTTTCGCTCGCAAACCTTGCACTTGTGAACTACGAGCCTGCGGCTCGTAGTTCTGCGTCTAGTCGGAGCGCCTACGCAGATAAAAATAAGTCCCTAAAGGGACTTCTTTTTATCTGGTGCGCCCGACTAGACTTGAACTAGCACAGCTCTAAAATGGCCACTACCACCTCAAGGTAGCGTGTCTACCAATTCCACCACGGGCGCAAGGTAT
>CAZOPB010000004.1:0-80612 GCA_964581595.1 uncultured Candidatus Saccharibacteria bacterium | reverse complement strand
ACGACCAGATCGATAACGCTCCAGAGGAGAAAGCTCGTGGTATTACCATCGCTACCTCTCACCAGGAGTACGAATCTGAGAAGCGTCACTACGCTCACGTCGATATGCCAGGCCACGCCGATTACATCAAGAACATGATTACCGGTGCTGCGCAGGTCGATGGTGCTATTCTCGTCGTTGCGGCTAATGATGGTCCTTTGCCACAGACTCGTGAGCACGTGCTTTTGGCTCACCAGGTGAACGTGCCAAAGATCATCGTCTTCTTGAACAAGATGGACCTCGCTGATCCTGACCTCGTCGAACTCGTCGAGATGGATGTGCGCGAACTCTTGAACAAGTACGGCTACGATGGTGACAACACCCCAATCATCAAGGGTTCCGCCACCAAGGCTCTCGAAGGCGACGCTGCTAACGAAGACGCTGTCATGGAACTCGTCAAGGCCATGGATGAATGGTTTGAGGTTCCTGAGCACGATCTCGACAAGCCATTCTTGATGCCTATCGAGGATGTCTTCTCGATTAAGGGTCGTGGTACTGTTGCTACTGGTCGTATCGAACAGGGCGTTGT
This sequence comes from uncultured Candidatus Saccharibacteria bacterium, assembly GCA_964581595.1. Lineage (GTDB taxonomy): Bacteria > Patescibacteriota > Saccharimonadia > Saccharimonadales > Saccharimonadaceae > Nanosyncoccus. The sequence continues at coordinate 80,044 of CAZOPB010000004.1, read as the reverse complement.
GAAATTGAACGACGAAGTCGAAATCGTCGGTCTCAAAGACACTCAGAAATCAGTCGTTACCGGTATCGAGGCCTTCCACAAGACCTTGGATCAGGGTCAGGCTGGTGATAACGCTGGTCTCTTGCTCCGCGGTATTGAACGTGAACAGATTGAGCGTGGTCAGGTGATCGCTGCTCCTGGTAGCATTACCCCACACACCGAGTTTGAAGCTCAGGTTTACATCTTGAAGAAAGAGGAAGGCGGTCGCCACACTCCATTCTCCAAGGGTTACAAGCCACAGTTCTACTTCCGCACCACCGATGTTACTGGTGAAGTCGAGCTCCCAGCTGACAAGGAAATCGTCATGCCTGGCGATACTGTTACCTTCAAGGTTAAGTTGCTTGCTCCAATCGCTATGAACAACAACGACCGCTTCGCTATCCGCGAAGGCGGCAAGACGGTTGGTTCCGGTGTTGTAACTTCTATCATTAAGTAGTTTTACAACATTACTACAAAAAGAGTCCTCCATAAGAGGGCTCTTTTTGGGTATGCTTTGAGTTACGAAAAGCCTCCGGACCGAAATCCGGAGGCAAATTGTTGGGCGGTTAGTATTAGCATTCATAGTATTGCCGGTAGAGCTCTTCGTCATGCTCAATTGCGGCAGCCAGTTTGCTCAGGTCACCTTTGTTGAAAAACCAGCGAGTATTGTTGTGGCATTGTCTTGGATTGTGAGCGTCTTTCGCCTTGAAGATTAACCCTCGATGAGTTACTTGCGGACCACACGGCCGAGAGCTCTTACGTCGAGTGCGCCGGTAAACAATCGTCCCGTCTTTCTCGCGGCTGAGGAAATTATTCATCGCGCTTGCCCGGGCGCACAGTTCAGCAAAACGCCGCTCATACTCATCGTCAGCGCCAGTCGTAGCCTGTGATCCAGGCTCGGGAATCGTCCCGGTACAGGTTTCATTTTTACAGCCTGTCGCAGCGCTTGGAATGCTAAGCTTAGCCTTCAGCTTCGTGCCCACTCTCAGAGTGTTTTTCACGGCCTCCGTGTAACGCGGATCCATGTAGAAGGGTTCGCTTACGACATTCCCCTGTGCCAGGCGGAAAATATCATACTCGTCGGAACAGAGTACTGTGAGCCCAAGCGTAGATGCGTCGCTCAGGATAATCAACAGATCACCCGCGCAGCGCTTTCCGATCTCCTTTGCCGTTGAGCCCAGAAAATCCGCATCCTCCAGGCAAACCGTGCAAAAATTCTCAGGAAGCGTCTGAGTTAAGAATTCCTCCGTCACCAGAAAATATTTTTCGTCCATCATTTCTCTCCTTTTGTCATTATTTTGAGTACAACGGATAATCGAAATGCCACAAGCTACTAAAACTAACCAAAATGTGCTTAAACCACTACAGATAACGCCTGCAATAGGCTCATACCCTCATTATAGCACACATCTTCCAAAAAGTCAATACTCTTTACGCTTTTTCGTTAAAAATCAAGCCATTTCATAACATTTTTCCTAAAAATTGCATCATAATTACATCATATTATCTAATTTTTCTCAAAAATCGTCTCAAACCCATAATTTTAATGTATAATAAATCATAACTATGAAATTTTTCTCGCCCACTCGCCTCTATTCTAGCACCATCTCTCTGATCACGCTGGCCATCCTCGGCGTAGGCCTCATTCCGGCTCACCCGCAAGAGCTTTTTGCTAACTATCAATCTCTCGCCCAGCAAAAGCTCGAAACCATGACCCTGGATGAGAAAATCGGTCAAATCCTCCTCGTCCGCTATCCCGAGAATGGCATCGAAGAGCTTACCAAATACCAATTCGGCGGCTATGTCTTTTTCGAAAAGGATTTCCGAGGTAAGACTGCCATCGAGGTACAGTCGCTCATGGACAGTCTCCAATCGGTCGCCAAGGTTCCAATTCTTACCAGCGTCGACGAAGAAGGTGGTCTTGTCACTCGGCTTAGCAACAATCGTAATCTCACTATGTCCAGTTTCCGCTCTCTGCAGGAACTGTATCAAGCAGGCGGATTTCCATTAATTTCGTCCGATACGCTCGCCAAGAGTCAAATTCTGTACAATCTCGGTCTTAATCTCAATCTCGCTCCGGTTGTCGACGTCTCCACGGATCCATCTGATTATATGTACAGCCGCAGCCTCGGTCAAGACACTCAGCTCACTGCCGAATATGCCGCCGTTGTCATCTCTGCCAGCCAGGGAACCGGGGTTTCTTATACGCTCAAGCACTTTCCGGGCTACAGTAATAATTCTGATACTCATCTTGGCGTTTCCGTCGATCGGCACAGCCTTGTTGATTTAATCCATGACGACCTTCCGCCCTTCCGTTCTGGTATTGACGCTGGTGCTGAGGCGGTTCTGATTAGTCATAATATCGTTAGTAGTATTGATAGTGAGAATCCAGCTTCACTCTCGCCCAAAGTCCATCAGCTCCTCCGTGATGCCATGCAGTTTAGCGGGGTAATCATCACCGACGATATTGCCATGGGTGCCACTAGCACCCTCTCCGGCGCTACTGTCCGGGCTATCCAAGCCGGTAATGATCTTATTATTACGACGGACTACCTTCGAAGTATCACCGAAACTAAATCCGCCCTCCAGACCGGCCTCATTTCCGAATCTCAGCTCGACTCCATGGTGCATCGTATTCTTGCCTGGAAATATGCCAAAGGCCTCATTCTTGAGTAAACTCTCTTCAAATATGGTATAATGTATGTTATCTGCACCTGCAGTGTACTTTGTCTGAAGAGGAGAATTAGAATGAGCAACAAAAACATGCCTACCAAATCCCAGTATGTCCTTTTGATTACCGGTGGACCGTGCTATTCTCGCATTGATCATGCTTCTACCGACAAGAAGCCTCGTCTCGACCTGGCTTCGGTTCGTCGGCATTTCTGCGACGCCGTTGAACATCAGGAAGAGGAATCCTTCCGCATCATGGTCGGATCGCCCTGCCTCAATGTTCGCAACCCCGATCAGTCCATCGACATTGAGCCTATGCTGATCTCGCCCATTCCAGTATCGCTGTTGATTCTCAATTGGCGTAATGAGCCCGCAAATCCTAGCGGCGTATCCATCATTGGTAAAGTTACCGGCGTCGTGAATTATAGCATCCAGCTCCCCAGTAACTATCGCTATGATTCCGCTTCCTGCATTATCCAGCTTGGCGACATTGTCCAGCTCAGTTATCACCTCGAGCATTGCACGGGCGGTATCGTACGAGTAGATCTCGCACGCATTCTCGAACACCGTCCGCCACTGATCAATTCCTTGAGCGAAATCGTCCGCGAATATGTCGCCGCCGACAGTGGGCGCTGCCACCAGCAGCGTGGCCGAGCCATCTACAAGGCCGCTCATACCGAGCTTGACGCTCCGGTTGGCTACGACGAAGACATGTTCTGCGAAATCTAGCCCCTCTTTCCCCCGGCTCCGGCCGGGGGATTTTATGTATGAGGTGATTTAGACAGAGATTTTCTTGCGTATTGTACCTATCTATGCTATAATGAAACTATAAATTAATTAACAATTAGCTCCACCAACTCACCGCCATTCCGACTAGCGAATTGCTGAGGTTCTGGAGCGAGAAAGGTTTTATTAAAATGACTGAAGCCAAAAAAGACGAAGGTCTCAAGATTCGCATTCGTCTCAAAGCCTACGATCATCGCGTGATTGATCAGAGTGCCAAGCAGATCGTCGACACCGCTATCCGTACCGGTGCCACCGTTTCCGGTCCTGTGCCGCTTCCTACTAAGCGTAGTACTTTTACCGTTGTCAAGTCCCCACATGTCTACAAGACTGGCGGTGAGGCTTTCGAAATGAAAGTCCATAAGCGCTTGATCGACATCAGCAATGCCACTCCGAAGACGATTGATTCTCTTCAAAATCTCTCTCTTCCTGCCGGCGTTGATGCCGAAATCAAGATGTAGGGAAAGAACAAATCCGAAGCTTGCTTCGGATTTTTCTTGACGAGCATGAAGATTTCTCCAAGGGAACGATTAAGATGTAAAAATAGATAGCCTCCAGAGCTCGCTCTAGAGGCTATTTTCGTGTAAAAAATTGGCGCACTTCCTCTGAAGTGCGCCATTAGGTTAGGATTTTTTCGGCGGTTCTTTGACCTCTTTCATCTCGATGATTACTATCGGATCATCCCGGATGGATTTGGCAATTACGTTTATCTTGCCAGTCGGCGCGAAATAGTGTTTGCGTGGCGATTCGGTCTCCTCGGGTCTTTGTGAAATCTGTTGTGATTTTATGTACCATTCTGGCTCAATCAAATCAATTTCAATCCCCGACGTCGTATGCAGTCCAAACAGCTTCTTCCAGACGCCGCGCAGCTTCTCTATGAGTATGTACACATACAGGCTCGCCACCGCAAACAGCGTCCACCCCAGCATGTAATAAGCTCCCCTCGTCGCCGGCTCACGCCATGCACTGTCCACGAAGATCATCAGCATCATCACGATGGTGATTATCATCATCCCCGGCGGTGTTGTAAACGTCCGTAAATCTTGCTTGTGCCGGTGATGATAGACTTCATTCACGTTGCGGGCTAATTTGCTTTGATCGGTCAGCAGTTTTAGTGAGATTAGCGCGACGCCAATTTTCATCACCATATCGTATTTGCTCGTAAATGGCTCCGAAAAATTATTCAGGCTTACGATCAATCCGAGTATGCCGGCCTGGCGCCCAAAGATTGCGTAGTTTCTTAGCCACCATTCCAGTATTCGCTTCGGATCATTTTTTTCCGATTTATTCCTAAACTTCATAAAGAACACCCCCATCTTTCCATTATAGCACACTTCAGCCAAAAAGTCAATATCTATAGCCATTTTTCTAGCGAAATAGCAAAAATAACAGAGATAAACCTGTGGAAAACTCCTCATCTAGTCCAGAAAACTTCCGCCAATCCCTCGAAACGCCAGCTGGTATGCTATAATAGAAACATGACTGTCGCAATGCGTTTCAAGAAGAGGTTTTACTTCGTTGCTGCTCGGTATTTTCGGTTTTTTGCGAATTTCGCTCTTAGGCGTTGGCATCCGCGAGTAATCGCCGTGACTGGCTCCGCCGGTAAGACTACTATGCTTAATATGATCGAATTTGAGCTCGGCGATAAGGCCCATTATTCCCACGATGCTAATTCTGCTTTCGGCATTGCTTTTGACCTTCTGGGCATGGACGGCGTCCGTGGTTCGAAACTACGCTGGATTCCGCTCATTCTGCTAGCCCCTATTCGCGCCCTATATTACAAACGTCGGGGAGAGTTCTATGTCGTCGAAATCGATGGTGAACGTCCTCGCGAGACCGAGTTCCTTGCTACTTGGCTCAAGCCTGAGGTGACACTCTGGGTTTCATTTGGTCTCTCGCACGCAGTTCAGTTTGAGCAAGAGGTAGCCGATGGTACATATCCTGATCTAGAAAAAGCCATCGCCCATGAATTTAGCACCCTCCCTGCTAATACGACCAAGCGTGTTTACATTGACGGCGATAATCCAGCCATGCGCGACGCCGTCAGGGGGATTAAAGCCGAGATTATTCCGCTCAGCAAGAAATCCCTCAAGCGCTACAGCGTCTATCCCTCGCGCACCGATTTCATTTTTGACGGTACGACTTTCCATTTTTCGCAGCCTCAGCCCAAAGATCTTGCCATTCAGCTTGCCATGCTCGAGAGCTTAGTGAAATATCTTAATATCCCGCTTAAGACCGACTTTCATGATATGAAAATCGCCCCCGGCCGTAGCTCGTATTTCAAGGGAATTAAGGGCATCAATATTATCGATAGTAGCTACAACGCCCATCTCATTAGTATGCAGTCTACCCTCGAAATGGTACGTTTGCTACATGCCGGTCATAAGTGGCTAATCATCGGTGACATCGTCGACCAAGGTTCTATCGAGTCCGAAGAACATCACAAGCTCGCCAATCTCATCGCCGACGCCAATCCCGAGATGGTCATTCTTGTCGGCCGCCGCACCAAGGAATACACCGCTCCTCGCCTCAAAGAGCTCGGCATCACCACTCGCACGACTCTCGACCCTAAAAAAGCTCTTAAATTCATCGAATCTCACATCACTGGCGACGAGACTCTGATTTTCAAGGGCAGCCAATATCTTGAGTGGATCATCGAGAAGCTTCTCGCGAATCCTGAGGATGCCGCTAAGCTCCCCCGTCGGGAAGCTGCTGCCGTTAAGCGCCGCGCGAAATGGGGTCTCGAATGAAGAAACCGGTTCTCTATATCATCCACGGCTGGACGTACACCGTCGCCCCTTGGGAGCGCACAATTGCTTTGCTTGAGAAGCAGGGAATCAAAGTCGAAATGCTTCACGTCCCCGGTCTTACCACTCAGTCCAAAAAAGTCTGGACTATCGATGAATATGTCGACTGGGCTGATCGTAATATTCCCGACGGCGCTGTCGCCCTTGGGCATAGTAATGGCGGCCGTATCTTATTAAACCTCTGCAGCCGTAAGCCAGACAAATTACAGCATCTAATCTTGCTCGACGCCGCTGGTGTCTATGAAGAATCTAGTCGTCGTGATATCGCGCGCACTTTGTCTAAGCGTCTCAGTTTCCTCAAGAAAATCCCTGGTCTCACCCGCATTTGGCACAAGCTCACTGGCGCTACCGATTACGCTAAGGCTCCCGAGAATATGAAACAGACTCTGTCTAATATGCTTGAGAGCGACAAGAAGCTTGATCTTAGCAAAGTCACCGTGCCCACCTCTATCATCTGGGGGCTAGATGATAATGTCACTCCGCCTCGCCAGGCTGAAGTCATGCACGAGAAAATTACTGATAGTACTCTCGATATGCATGTCGGCTGGGCGCATGCTCCCTATCTTACTCATCCTGCCGACCTCGCCAAGGCTATCCTCCGCGCCTACAAAAAGCCCCCAGAGAAAAAGCCTGTTCCCGAGCTAGACCCAGAGGTTACTAAGACCGCCGAAGTTTCCGCCTCCATGGCGCTCAAAAAAGCCGCCGAGCCCGTCCTGCCCAATCTCAAAGACCGTTCTGCCTCTATGGCCTTTAAAAAAGCCGCTGGTCCTACCGGCACCGACGTCGCTAAGAATTCCGCTTCTCTTGCCATGTCTGCAAATAAGAAACCTGCCGAGAGTATCGTCGAGAATCTTAAAGGTGTTGAATACGAAAAAGCCAATCTCGACCTCCCGCCTCGACGCCAGGTTATCACTAGCGCTTCCGTCCCCAAAATTAGTCGTCTCGAGAAGATGAAACGTGCCGCCAAGCGCAAACAAACCGCCCGTAAGATCAATAAGGCTAAGCAGAAAGAAGCTAAGGCCGCTGTGAAGGCTACTAAGGCTGCTAAATCTGCGAAGAACTCCACTCGAAAGTCCGCCAAAACCACTCCGAAATCATCCGCCAAGGAGAAACGATAATGATCTCGCTGGGGCAAGCTTCTAACTACTCTGCAAGGCAGGTCTTTCGTCATCTCTTTGCGCATGGCAGTGCTCAAGATTCCGAGCAGCTCCGCCGCGATCTCGCCAAGCGTTATGATGTCGAGCCAAGCAATGTCGCCCTCTATCACACTGGCCGCTCCGCTCTCTGCGCTGCGATAAAAAGTGTCGCAAGGGGCGAGCGCTTGCCAGTCATTTTGCCGGGCCTTACCTGTATCGCTGTCGTCCGCGCCATCAAAGCTGCCGGCTGTGAACCAGTTTTCATTGACATCGAAAAGTCCAATTTAGAATACAATTATGGCAAATTAGGCCTCAAATTAGCCGAATTTCAAGCCAAATACCGCCAAGAAACCGAAAAAACTAGCGCAGAAGTTGCAGATTCTACCACGGAAAACAGAGTAGAGCAAAAAACCATTGACAAATCTGATAATCTGTGCTACAATAGAAGTATAATCCTTGTACAAAACACATTAGGATATACTTGGGATGCCTCCAAGCTTGAAAATCTTGCCCGCAAATACAATGCTTATCTCGTCGAAGACCTCGCTCATTCCGCCGGTCGTCGCTATCCAGACGGTCGTGAAGTCGGCACTATTGGTGAAGCCGTTGCTCTATCTTTTGGCAAGGGCAAGGCTATCGATACCGTTTCTGGCGGTGCCGTTATTTTTCGTAATAGTCAAAAGCCTACTCAGCCGCTCCTAAAGCCTAGGCTCTCCGACCGTTTACGCGATCGTTGGTATCCATTTTTTGGTCTCACCTCTCGCATCTGGTGGCCACTCGGTCGCCTCTATATGGCAGCCTTAGTCAAGTTGCATTTTGTCCAGCGCTCTGCCGACGCCGAGTTGGATCTTAATTGCCGTCTCACTCATTGGCAGGCTAGGTTGGCTAATCAGCAGCTTCATCACCTCCCTCGCACTCCACTTCGCAAGTTCAAGATTATCGAAAACCGCCAGCTTCTCCTTGACGAGCTTTATAAAAACGGCTACAATTTCACGGAAATCTGGTACGATACACCAGTTTCGCCGCAGCGTTATGCTGATGAAGCTAATTTCCCCGCCCACAAATGCCCCCGTACCGTCGAAATCTCGCAGCACATCATCAATATCCCCACCTGGTGTAATGATGCCAAAATGCAAAAAGCCTACCAAATCATCCGTAAATACGAGGCTGAGGTATGAATTGGTCGCAAGTTTTACGCGAATTTCCTGAGGGCAACTTTCTTCAATCGCCCGCATGGGGTAAAGTCAATAGTTTAGTCGGGCACAAAGTTATCGTCGAATATAATCTCACCGACGAATCTGGTGAGCCGAGCTCTGCGCCACACTTTTGGTGTCAAATGATTATTAAAGACGCCAAGCGTGGCCGCTATCTCGAAATCCCCGGTGGACCTCTGATGGACTGGACCAATGAAGAGACTAAGCGATATGTCTTCCAAAAAATTCGCACCATCGCCAAGCGTGAAAAATGCGTCTTCGTGCGAATTCGCCCGCAGCTTAAAGTAAACGATTCCGATCGTCTCAGCGGGCTTAATCTTAAGAAAGCTCCTATGCACCTTCATGCCGAGCATACCATTATTCTTGATTTATCTAAGAGTGAAGACCAGCTCCTCGCCGATATGCGCCGTCAGACCCGCTATGAAGTCCGGCGGGCTGCCAAGTTTGGCATCAAAGTTTCTTACAGTAACGACGAATCCAGCTTTCGTGAGTTTCATCAAGTCCAATCCGAGACCGCCGCGCGCCAGCATTTTGTCCCGCCGGATCTCAAGATGCTTTTAGCTGAGAGAGAGGGCTTCGGCGATAATGCTAGGCTTTATATCGCCAGAAGTACCGAAGGCGAAGCCATAGCTTATGGACTTATCTTGATTAGCGGTGATGAGGCCGAGTATTTTGAAGCCGCGTCGACCGAGCTTAATCACAAGCTCCCTGGCGCTTACGCTTTGCAATGGCAAGTAATTAGAGATCTTAAGAATCTAGGCGTGAAACGTTACAATCTCTGGGGTATCGCTCCGGCTGGTCAGCCCAATCATCGTTATGCCCGCGTCACCACTTTCAAGAAAGGCTTCGGTGGCGAAATCGTCGAATTCGTTCCGGCTCAAGATTTAGTGATTAATCCACTCAAGTATCAAATCAATTTATTAGTTGAGACTATTCGCAAAAAAGCCCGGCATTTGTAGGAGAAGTGAGACTTTTTCAGATAAGTTAGTCTATATTAGCAAAACTCCTCAAAAAAAACGGGGCCTCCTCTACAGGAAGCCCCTTTGCTAAAATAAGGTGCGAATGGGTGTTTGCCGAAAACAGCTTACCAGGCGCGGTTTGCCCGCCAGTACTTGTTCATCCAGTCCACATAATCCGGCCAAATTGCCTTCACCGCATTTTCTGCCTGATTGCTGTACAGTCGCGCCACGTAATCCAGCGAATATCCCGCCTTCATCAGCGACTCTACTGTACTACAGTCATGGCCGAACAGCGTGTTGTGAAACTGAATATACTCCGGCGTCTCCAGCACGGCCGCTGCCATGCTCTTGAGCTGCGCGAGGTTCATGTTTTTCAGGATTGTCTCGTTGCAGAAAAACGCCAGCGCCCGCCGCAGTGCCGGAGCGTAATAGGATTCCAGATTTCGCAGCTGCGAATCCACCAGCCAGCGCACCGAAGCATTATTTCGGTATTCGCTCGACGCCTTCAAATTCTGCAACATCGCCGCACCATCCGGTGCAAAATACTGGTTGTAGGTCGTGTCCGACAGGTAAGCGCGCAAATTGCCGTAGTACTGGAACTTCGCGTACATCACGGCATCCACCGTGCTCGCGTTCGCCGCCGACTGATAAAAATCGTACAAATCGTACGCATCGTTAAAAGTCAGCCGCAGCCGCCTGAGCATCGACTCGCCGGTCAGGAAACAAGTATCCAGCTGACAGCCGTCGTTGTTCCAGTCCGTCCGAATCTCGTCGTAGGTCGCCAGTACCACTTCGCCGTTGCGCGTGATCGTGTACGGCGCCGAATAAGTGCCGTAGCGGGTGTTATCGGCGGCAAAAGCCGTCGACGTCAGCGCCATCACCAGCGCCAGGGTCAGGGCGATCAGGGAAAGGATCTTACTGGATTTTCTGTGAGTTTTCATGACTTTGTACCCCATTTCTTCAAAATTTTTGAGAGCTAAGACCGTCAAAAACAGCCTTCTATCTCTATTGTATCACACTTAAGCTAAAAAGTCAAGTAAAATCCAAAAACCGCTCCAAAATTCGCCTAGTTTATGCTAAAATAATTACAAAAGGGAGTAAAATGGTGCAAAATATCGAAAATCAGTCAAAATATCAAGTCGTCACCGCGGAAAATCGTGCCGAGTGGGATAAATTTGTCACTAGCCACCCCGAAGCTAATTTCCTTCAATCTTGGGATTTTTATGAATTTTACAAGAGCCGTGGCAACCAAGTCGTCCGTCGGCTTTTTCGCGATGCATCCGGCGAAATCATCGGTTGCTATGCGGGAGTTATCGAGAATGCTAAGCGTGGGCGTTATCTCGCCATTGCCGGCGGCCCGATCCTCGACTGGCATGATCGCGAGCTAGTTGATTTTGTATTTCAAGATATGGCTGCCGAAGGTGAACGTTATAAATGCGTCTTCGTGCGTGTCCGCCCGCAGCTTGAGCTATCAGATCATAGTCTTGATCTCATGCACCAGCTTGGCTTACGCCGCGCTCCAATGTATTTATCAGTTGAATTTGCCGGTATCCTCAATCTCGAAAAATCCGAAGACGAAATCTTGCAAGGTATGCGCCAACGCTTACGCCGCGCTCTGCGCAAGGCCAAGAAGAATCATATCACCGTCGAAACCAGTACTAATCCGGATGATATTCATGAATTTTACCAAATTGAGCTCCAGACTGCCGGCCGTCATCGCTTCGTCGCTTTTTCCGAAGATTTTCTAGTTAAGCAGTTTGCGGCTTTCGCTCCACACGGCGAGGCTGTCCTCTATACTGCAAAACTTGGCGACGAAATCCTGGCCCAAAATTTCATGATTTTCTACGGCAATGAAGCTTCTTATCACTACGGCGTCAGTAGCGAGCTCGGTACCAAGTATTCCGGTGCGCCACTTCTCCATATGCAAGCCATGCGCGACGCTCGTCAGCGGGGAATTAAACGCTATAATTTTTGGGGTATTACTGAGGAGACCGATATTCATCATCGCTTCTATGGCGTCTCCTGCTTCAAACGCGGTTTTGGCGTCGAAGAGCTAAAATATACTCCTGCGCATGATCTCGTCTTGAATCGCCCGAAGTATCTCATTACTTGGCTCATTGAGACCTTCCGCAAGAAGTTCCGCCACGTCTGATCTAGGACTATAAGAAAACCGAGCCCTTCCGAGCTCGGTTTGAGAAAACTGTGAATCCAGAAGGTTAAGATACTGCCCGCTTATGTCGAGCGGCCTTCTTGGCGGCACTCTCCCGGATTAACCTCTCGGCTGTTTCCAAATGTCGCAATATCTCATAATCGTTTGTCAGTGTGCCATTCAGTGCCTCTTCCCGCAGCAAAACGTACAGGCCGCCTAGGCAATCTTGCGCCGATTTCACCAGGTTATGCTTCTGCAAAATCAGCCGCCGCCGCACCTCGTCAAGGTAAATAATCAGCGGCGCGGAATCTTCCAGTTGCATTCGCTCCCGATAACGCCGAGGCAGAGTAATCCTTCCCGATCCGTTAATTCGTAGAGCTGAATTCACCCAATCTATCTTAGTACAGTACGGCTTCTCTTGACTTTCGGCCTTCGTAATGATTACCGTCTCGTCAGACGCAATAGCCATGTGGACATAGTTAAACGGCCTCAGCTCAAGCAGCTCCATAAACTGTTGCGGTAGTGCTACGTAAGTTGCATTAATTAAATGCGTGATAGTGCTAGGCAATCTGCCCTGGTCAATTCCCATCGAATTCATGATTTTCCTCCCAAAGAACAAGATTTTTAGGTCTATCTCTCCATTATAGCATACATTATCTAAAAAGTCAATGAGTACAACCTAATTTCACATGTATTTTTAGTTACACCTCTGATTATTTGCTAAATTTTAAGTTTATTTTAAGAAAACATAACTATTTTCCGCTCAAACTCATCCAAAAGCACTTTATTTTTCTTATATTATGATACAATAAAGTAAACAGGAGGTATTATGGCGCAGATCAAGCGTAAATATATAGATAGCCATTGGCTGGTATTCATCTTTCAGGGAGCGATCACTTTACTTTTTGGCTGTTTGACGCTCTTCACATCCAATGAAACGTCAAATGGCTTAATCCCATTAATTGGTATCTTTCTTTTGTCTTTAGCAGTTGTCGAATTTGCTAATTCTCTATATCGTAGCCATCACAAAGAAGGCTGGTTGGTCTCTACTTTAGTGGCCATTTTTGATGCCGGTTTTGGTCTAGCCTTGCTCTTTGTCTCTAGTCAAGGCATGGTTTGGCACTTGTCTCTACTTGCCGCCTATACAGCTCTGCGTGGGATTTTTGAGATTATTATTGGCTTTCGCACTACCGTCGATCCGACCGATCGCTTCATTTGGGTTCTTTGTGGTATTGCCGGCATTATCTTTGGCTTTGTCATTTTCAACTCTGGCCATCTCGCCAACGTTGATTTCTTGCGCTTCTTTGGTGCTTACATGCTAATCTTTGGCGTATCTAGCCTTATCTATGGCCGCCACAATCGCGAGCAGAGCGTTGAGGACCGTGAGGCTCGCTCTATCGCCGCCAAGGCCGCCCATCGTGCCAGGAAGCCTAGTAAGAAAGAATAGGGTGTGGTATAATTAAGACTTAAGGAGACCTTATGAAATATCGTACACCAACTAAAGCAATCATCACTGACGCTGGTTGCGCTAGTCGTTATCTACCAATCACTAAGACTGTACCAAAGGGCATGTTGCCGATTGGCGCCAAGCCTATCATGCAGCTCGTAGTCGAAGAATGCGCCGAAGCTGGCATTGAGACGATCATTATCGTCACTACCGCCGAGAGTAAGCCTATTTACGAGGATTACTTTAATAGTGCCGCAGTTAAGATCAAGAAACAGCTTCATAGTCAGGGCAAAGATGATCGCTATGCCCCTGTCGATAAGCTTACTGAATTGCCAAAGATTGTCATTATTGAACAAGATTTGTCTTTGCCATATGGTAATGGTTCGCCGGTTGCCTCCGCGCGTCATTTTATCCAAGACGACGAAGCTTTCATCGTGGTTTATTCCGACGATGTAGTTTTTGGTAAATCTGCCACCAAAGAGCTTATCGACGCGCAAAAAGATTATCCTGAGGCCGCCGCTATCATCGCCGCTCAGCAAGTTCCGCATGAAGAAATCAAGAAGTACGCCTCCGTCTCTCTTGAAGATGATGGTAGCATGCGTATCAAGGGTATGGTCGAAAAGCCTGATCCGGAGGATGCTCCATCCGACCTTGCCTCCTACGGCCGTTACTTACTCACGCCAGAAGTTTTCGACTTCCTCAAGCCGAAGAATACCGGCCTTGATAATGAGCTCTGGACTGCCGATGCCATCGCCAGCCTCATTCCTACTGGCCGCGTTTACGTCAAGAAGACCAGCGGCAATTGGATGACCACTGGTGATCCGAAGAATTATTTCCTCGCCCATCTTCGCTACGTCCTCGACAACGAAGATTACGCCAAAGACGTCAAGCAAATGGTTAAGGAGTAATCATGACCACTGTAGAATGGATTTTAGTAGTAATTCTCTCGGTCGCGCTATTTATCTTCTTGGTTGCCGGCATTGTTTTGGCGATTAAACTCATTTATCTTGCCGAAGAAGCCAAAAAAATTGTCCAAACTGGTCAGACTATTGCGACCAAAGCTGATGACATCGTCGATAATGTCAAGGGCATGACTTCAGTTGGCGGTATTGTCAAGACCTTTGCTAATCGTGTTATCGAGAAACAGGAGCGTAAATACGCCGAAGAGGACGCCGCCGAAGCCGCCGCTAGGGAAGTAGTGAACGAGGCTGTTGCCGAGGCTGTCGCCGACGAAGCAGCTAAAAATAGCAAGAAAAAGGCTAGTAAGTAGCTGCCATAGCATAATAGTATAGAAAAGACCCCGGGCGTGCAAACCCGGGGTACTTTGCAATCATGAGAAGGAATACATTGGCGTAGTACAGTAGGCGATAAACTCGCTCAAACACGGCGCCTGAGAGAAAAATGTCGCATAGTCGTTCCATACTTCTCGCCAATACTCGATGCTCTGCGATTTGCCAATTCTGCAGAATGTATAAAGCTGGTTGTCGTTAAATTCACCTTCATAAGTCGAGCGCAGCCAGACGTAAGTTCCATCCGACTTTGTAACTAACACAGAACTGCAACCAAAACCAGCTTCTTCCACGTCTTCTAATCCGTCAGCTACTAATGTCGTTCTGGTGCCATAGTCATCGTGGCTCCACCAGGTCAGCGCATCGTTCTGAAAATATAGCGCTCGAATATATCCGGCGTATGGTACGTCGACGTCCATTACTTCATCAGAAATCACGTTCGCCGTCCCGTCCAGGTTTAGCTGTATCAGCTCGTTATCCTCCACCAGGTAGATGTTTTTATCGACTCGCGTCATCAAGAACCGCTCCTTTGGCAGTTCGCCGCGAGCCCATTCCTGCATAAGATGCTCATCTTTATAGCGCTGGACAGACTCGGACGTACGAAGCAATGTGCCATCTTTACCAAGCTCGTAGCAATAGCGTCTATCCGCTTCCGCCTCAACCTCGGCAGGCAAGTCCGGATAAAACCGTGTTTGCTCCGCCGTAACCGGTGAATCTGTAGCCGGCGGATCAATCGTCTCATCTGCCGCAAAGACGTGCTTCCTCCGATCTTCCGCAATCTGATCTTGCGCCGTCTGCGTATTCTGCTGCTGGTTATCTTTTGACGTCTCCAATGCAGAGCAGGAAACCAAGGCGAGCAGGAGCGCTATCCCCAGTAGTCCCCACACCAGCACTTTCAGTGCTCCGTCAAGGAATTTCGTCAGCGGTTTGAACATGATAAAATACCCTCCATTTTCTAGAAATTTAAGCATCCGGACTAATTCTTGTGGTAATTGCACATTCCTCCTCCTATTCCCAAAGAACCAGAGCTCAAAAACAGCCCTATACTTCTATTATAGCACACATTAGTTAAAAAGTCAATATTTTGTGCCCATCTTCGGTAAAAGCGTAAAGAGTTTGTAATCAGCGCAGTTTTTCTCTCCCAAAAATCCCCATTCTGCGCTATAATAAATATATGACGGAGGTAACTAAAGAAGGCGAACCACTAAAAGTCAGCGATTTCGTCCATTTGCACAACCACACTCATTATTCTTTGCTCGACGGTCTGACTAAAATTCCCGAGCTGGTTGACTTTGTCAAAAATCTTGGTATGGAAGCCGTCGCCGTTACCGATCACGGTACGATGAGCGGCCTAGTTGAACTCTACAAGACCTGCAATGACGCCGGTATCAAGCCTATTCTTGGTCTTGAAGCTTACGTCGCCGCCCGTAATATGGAAGACCGTGATCCTGCCCATGATAAGCAGCGCTTTCATATTACCCTTCTTGCTATGAATAATCAAGGCTTCGAGAATCTTTGTCGTCTGATGACCGAGGCCGAGATTCACGGTAAATATTACAAACCGCGCATTGATCATAAAAGCATGGAAAAATACAGCGAGGGAATCATCTGTCTCTCCGGCTGTGCTGGTTCTGAGATTTCCGAAGCTATTCGTGCCGATGATCCCAAGCGTGCTCGCGAGCTAGTTGAATGGTATCATAAACTCTATAGTGATCGCTTTTACCTCGAAATGCAGGACCATGGTCATCCCGATTCGCCTACACACTGGGATGAGCAGATGAAGGTAAATAATGAGCTCATGAAAATTCATGACGAGACTGATATTCCGCTCGTGGTGACCTGCGATGCTCATTACCTCAAACACGAAGATCAGGATGCTCACGAAGTCCTTCTCTGTGTCGGTACCGCTTCAAATCTCTCCAACCCTAACCGCATGTCGCTCAAGGATTTTGAGCTACATGTCATTCCTCCTCAAGAAATTCTTGATCGCTGGGGTAAGACTTGCCCCGAGGCTGTCCGCAACACTCGCCGCATTGCCGATCGCTGCAATATTGATCTTCAGCTAGGGCGGATTTTGATTCCGAAGTTTCCTGTACCCGAAGAAGCCCTGAAGAAACTAGAGCTAGATGACGTAAATAATGCTACGTCGCAGCAGCTTGAGAAAGCCTATCTTGATAAGCTAGTTTTCCAGGGGCTAGTTTATCGCTATTGCGGTTATAAGCTTGAGGATACCTTAGATCTCGAGATTGCTGAATGCCGTAAAATGCTCGAAGCAGTCGACAAAACTCCCGAACGCGCTGAGGAGAAACTCAAGATTCTTCCGCGCATCGACTATGAACTCAGCGTCGTCGATAAGATGGGATACAACGGCTATTTCTTGATCGTGCAGGACTTTATTAACTGGGGCAAGAGCCAGCGTATTGTCTACGGCCCTGGCCGTGGCTCGGCCGCTGGTAGTATTTTGGCGTATGCTCTGAGAATTACTGAGCTTGACCCGCTGAAGTATGATTTACTTTTCGAGCGCTTTTTGAATCCTGACCGTATTTCTATGCCAGATATCGATACTGATATTCAGGATACTCGCCGCGACGAGGTTATTGAATACTGTACTAGGAAGTATGGCGAAGGTAGGGTGGGGAATATAGTCACTTTCGGTAAGATGATGGGTAAGATGGCCGTGCGCGATGTAGCGCGGGTCATGGAAGTACCGTATGCGGACGCCGATAGGTTGGCTAAATTAGTGCCTGATCCTGAGCAGGGGCATCATGTGCCGATTGGTCGTGCTATCAAAGAAGTTCCAGATCTGAAAAATGAGTATGATAGTAATCCGATTTCGCACGAAGTTTTGAATTTTGCCGAGCGCTTGGAGGGTACTATTCGTAGCCATGGTGTTCACGCTTGTGGCGTGGTGATTGCACCAGATGATTTGGTTAAGTTCCTTCCTATGGAAGTTAGTGCCAAGGGACCCCTCACGACCCAATACCCTGGTCCGCAGATTGAGGAATTAGGCTTGCTCAAGATGGACTTTCTCGGCCTTTCGAACTTGAGCGTGATTAATAATGCTCTGCGTATGATCCGCAAAGTCTATCACGAAGAAGTTAATATGTATAACTTACCTCTGGATGATGAAGAAACTTACAAGCTCCTCCAGCGCGCTGAGACTACTGGCGTCTTCCAGCTGGAATCGGCCGGTATGAAACGCTATCTCAAAGATCTTCAGGCCAACCGTTTTGAGGATATCATCGCTATGGTGGCCCTCTATCGCCCAGGCCCAATGCAATTTATTGATAGCTTCATTCGTCGTAAACACGGGAAAGAACCGATCACCTATCTACACCCGGGCCTAGAAAATTCCCTCAAAGATACTTACGGCATTATGATTTATCAGGAGCAGTTCATGCAGATCTCGCGTGAATGGTGTGGCTTTACCGGCGGTCAGGCCGATACTTTGCGCAAGGCTGTCGGTAAGAAAAAAGTCGACCTCATGAACAAGGTAAAGCCGGAATTTATCAAAGGCGCCGTAGAAATCGGCGGTGCTACTGAGGAAATTGCCGAGGAATTCTGGCGCGAGCTGCTCGATTTCGCGAATTATTGTTTCAACAAATCCCACGCCGCGTGTTATGGCCTCGTGGCATACTGGACGGCTTATCTCAAGGCGCATTACCCGGATGCCTTTATGGCGGCGTTGATGACGGCGGATATGCGATCGACCGATCGTTTAGCGATTGAGATTACCGAGTGCAAACGCATGGGAATTCCCGTCCTTGGCCCCGATATTAATGAATCCTATGGCGATTTTGGTATCGTCGGCACCGAGAAGAAAATCCGTTTCGGCCTCTCTGGTATTAAGAACATGGGCAAGGCCTTGGTCGAAGAGTTTGTCATCCCTGAACGTGATAAAAATGGTCCGTTCAAGAGCGTTTGCGATTTTGCTGCCCGCGTTAATTCTAGTAAATTCAACAAAAAATCCTGGGAATCCGCCATCAAGACCGGTGCTTTCGATAGCTTTGGCGATCGTAATGATCTACTATTTAATCTAGAGAATATCCAAGCTTACGGCGCAAAGCGCCAAAAAGATGCCGCTAGCGGCCAGACTGACCTCTTCGGCGCCATGGGCGATGCTGGAGCTATCCCGGAGCCAGAAATCAAAAAATCCCCCGCTCAAGTGCCAGAGAAAGAAAAGCTGCTTTGGGAACGCGACCTCATGGGACTCTATATCTCCAGTCATCCGCTTGACCGTTATGATACCTATTTTGAAGAGCAGACTCACCCTTATGAATTGGTCGCTGCCGAGAATGATGGCAAGGCAGTTATTATTGGCGGCATCATTAGTGCTATCCGTACGATTGTTACGAAGAGCAATACTCGCATGGCCTTCGTCAAGCTTGAGAATAAAACTACCGAACAAGAAGTAATCGTTTTTCCGAGCCTCTATGAAGAAATCGGTGCTAAATTAGTTCAGGATAATGTCGTTAAGGTCTCCGGCCGAGTTAACGCCAAGGATAAAGATGGCAATATTACATCCGAAGTCAAGATTATTGCTGATTCGGTCGAAGTCATCCCTGACGAGCTGCTGGAGAGCTATCAATCTACCGGTCAGAAACTACCACTCCCGAAGGATGCGCCAAAACCCACTCGCCGCAGTAGCTCTAGGGCTAGTAGCGTCGGCGGTGGCTATCGTAGAAGTGGCAGTAGTACTCCGGCTGTAGAGGAAGCTCCTCGGAGGGTAGTCACTCCGCCGCACGATCCGCGCAAGGAGAAACTCTATGTCCTTATCGAGGACCCAAATAATGCTGATAATCTGTCGGAAATCCGTCACCTTTGCCAGCTCAATCCTGGCGTACAAGATATCATCCTGGTATTAAAGGACGAATCCGGCAAACGCCCTGTCCGCCTACCTTTTCGCGTTGATGTCAGCGATGAGCTTACTAAGCCCCTCAGTGAGCTCTTGGGCGAAAATTGCGTGAAAGTACAGTAGAAGCCGAGTTTTTGTGGTGATTCGAAGGTGAATTTGACGCCTGAGACCATCTAGAGCCCCTAGAAGCAATTTTTACCTCAAACCTTGGTATAGGCAAGGTGCTTATGCTAAGCCCCTCCTGCAGCCTCTAGATAGCCTCTGAGCGCTTTCCAGACTAAATCAAAAAAGAGCGGAAAGATTGACGACTTACAAAAAGTTTGCTAGAATGGAGTTATAGATTTGAGAAAATTACTGTTAGCTTTCGCTGACGGTAATTTTCACTTTTTGGATTTGACGGTTTTTAATCGTCAGCTCTAAAGAAGCTTTTCGAACCATATAGCCCACCTTCCAATCATGTTAACCTGCTAATATTTGATATTTATCGACCAGATAGTAGCTGCGCCAGAGTTTCCGCTCTGCTCCTATCGTATCAGTAATTATACCTGATGTAAACGATAAAATCCTGCGTTTCTTAACAAAGTGTTAAATAACTCGAAAAATCTTCAATTTTTAGCGGTTTTTTCGGAAAAGATGGGCTTGTGATAATTAAAAAACTGCGGTAAAATAGAATTGTTCAAGCTTTTCATAATTTAATTCAATCAACAGTTTGTTTTTTGTAAAACAACGTTATAATGTAAATCCCAGTATGCGACATCGCGACAGTCGGATTGACATTATATGTTGATTGATTGAAAGGCTTGAACACCCCTCGCGGTGTCGCTTTTGTTTTAGCTCTCTGCGAGTTACTAATCTAATGGAGGGCACCATGCTACTAATACATAAACCAAGAAATCATAAGTTATTAACCAGATCTATAATAGCTTCTATTTGTATCATTGGTGCCTTCCTTGTTTTTTCCGCATTAACTTATACTCCAGAACTATCTCATGCAGAAACCGTAATTTATCCAGAAAAAGAAACTCGTACTATGGATGATATTACTTATATGCAGGATATTACGCCGGAAATTTGTCAAAACTCAGAATTAAATAAACAATATACCTTAATCGATAAACGAGATGAAAGTGATTATACAGTTGCAAGGATTAAAAATAGTGTTAATGATGAATCAAATTGCTGGATGACGCAGAATTTACGAATCGTAGGTAAAGTAATAAGTTGGTCAGATAGCGACATGAAAACAGGGGCTTTCATTGTTCCTGTCTCCGATATTTCTAGCTTCAATTCTACTAACCAGTATCAATCTAAGGCGTACTATGAAACCAAAGATTGTGGCGGATATTATAATTGGTTTACAGCCACAGCTGGCACGGGCAATTCTGACATTGTAAGCATTCAAGCAAGTTCAAGTATATGTCCGAAGGGCTGGCGGCTTCCAGCTGGAGGCGCTGATTCAGGCAACTTTTATGAACTATTAAATGGGGTAGCTACTAAAAAGCTCTTAGAGCAACCATACCGCTTTGTACAGGGGGGATATATCAGCTCTAGCGGAGAATTAGGTGCATTATACCAATATGGTGAATACTATTCCGATACTGCGCACAGTGCGGATAGTGCATTCGGACTATCTTTCAGTCCATCCCCATACAACGAATTCATGAATTTTGGTGGCCGACAGTTCAATCGTATATTTGGTAATAATGTCCGCTGTATCGCCCGCTCCGAATCAACTCCAAGCAATAATGTAGAAGTTGCAATAAATAATACTATCTCTCTCGACGTAACAAATGAGGTAGAAGTAAAGAAAAGTGAAGTAAATCCCTCCACCGCCGCCTTCTCGGCCTTAGTCGCCTCCAATCAGCCATATAGTGTTAGTATAAGTTCTGCTAACCCCGCTCTAACTTCTTCCACAAGTTCTACTACCATTCCCTCCAAATCTGGCTTATTAAATACCGCAGAGAATGGCTGGGGAATTAAACTAAAAGATGATACTAATTATGCTGCTCTAACCACTTCTCTCCAAACTTTTTATACTGCTAGTGGTGCAGAAATCAAAACCATCCCCTTTACTATTGGCATCTCCACCGCCCCCGACCTCCCAAATGGTGAATACTCTACTAATATCACCATCACCGCGACTCAGAATTAGGAGAATCCCTAGCATTCTCCGCCATAAGGAGTCTTGAACATTGAATAGGCTGGCGCGGGTCGGAATTGCGCTCGGGATTGTCGGAGTAAAAATTATTATCTCGCATTGACGAGAGCGCCACCTTGACTCCGTTGGCGGAAATGCTAGGGATTATACTACAGGAAACTATTGTACTACCGAACCTAGAGAAGCTGGAAAGGCTTTAGGTGAACAATATGAACACTAGATCGACGATAATGCTCGCCCCGACTCCGTTGGCGGAAATGCTAGGGATTTACGCAGGAACTTAATGCAACGGCGGGCTGGCTGGACGCCGGTCCCCAAGAAGTTCACTAAACGCTAATTCCGGAGATGACATCCTTTCTGTCTACTCTAACTCTATTGACGGAGATACTAGACTTCGCACTCTTGTATTTTCCTCAACTTGTGATATAATAAAAGCAATAGGGAATTTCCTATCGTTCTTTTCGGCTAGCCACGCTATTTATAAGCAGCTTTCGTTCTAATCTAACATCAGGTCGAAAGCCGCTTATAAGTGGCGACAAAAATTAGGAGGATATAAATATGTTCAATCCGTCTATCACTAAATCTCGTCGTATTATCGCAATTATCCTGTCTGTCATTTGTCTCTGTGGTCTGTGCGGCTGTTCCTCTGGCGCAAGCGATTCTGCAGATACTCCGGCCGGTCTTGAATCGGGCCGCACCGATGAATTCCAGGAGACCGCCAACGCCCTCTATCAGGAGTGTCTCATGTGGCCGGAAACCTTGGCGGCCACCATCTCTGCCTTTCCGCAAAAGTTGCAGCAAATCGACATCGAGAATAGCGACCCCATCTATCTCGACGATTTGCTCGATGGCGAAAACGGCGGCGACGTTCAGCTCGCCATGCTCGGCCTCCTCAAGGAGATATTAGAAGACTCCGGCGTCAGTCTTGCCTTCCTGAAGAAATGGAGCGGGCAAGCGGATCTGCTTTGTGTTGGCCGGCGCGACCCGAACGCTCCCGACTCGCCTAGCAATACCTGTCTCTATTGGAGTGAAACCGAGCTGAAAGACGAAAGAATCTTCGTTGTATCCATTGAAGCCAGTTCTGCGCAGTACGAATCCGCCTATTTCCTCATCGAGGATGGCAATTTCCAGCGCGTCGTTCCCAAATTTAGCTAGCCACACGCCCCGGCCTCTAGTAGGTCGGGACTTTCTATGTTATCGCAAAAAATCCCCAACCTCTCGGTTGGGGATTTCTCATGCTCTTATTTTGTAACTTTATCGCCCGAAGGGTTCCGCCAATCTCAAATCCGGCCGATCCTCTGCAATTCTAATTAGCTCATTATACTTCGCGATCCGCTCTGACCTTGATAAGGACCCAGTCTTAATCTGGCCAGTTCCGAGACCTACGGCAATATGTGCAATGCTCGTATCTTCAGTCTCGCCCGAACGGTGTGACATGACCGTTCTAAAGCCGGCGTCTTTTGCCATCTTCACCGCTGCGATCGTCTCCGTCAGCGTCCCGATTTGATTTGGCTTAATCAAAATCGCGTTCGCCGCATGCTCATTGATGCCATACTCGAGCAGCTTCACATTTGTCACGAAGAGATCATCTCCAACGATCTGGATCCGATTGCCTAGCCGCTCGGTCAAGACTTTCCATCCCGCCCAGTCATGCTGATCGAGCCCGTCTTCAATACTTACTACCGGATAATTGTCAATAATCCAATTGTACCAATCAATCATATCCGCCGACGTCTTCCAGGAGCCATCGGTCTTTAGCTCGTAATGGTCGTGATTCCAAAACTCCGAAGCCGCCACGTCCATCCCAATCACTACATCTTGCCCAGCCTGATAACCAGCTGCCTCAATTGCCATCATGATACACTCAAGTGGTTCATTGTTGCCTTCACGCACCTTTGGTCCATACCCACCTTCGTCGCCGACGGTCACTGGATAGCCACGGTCTTTCAGTACGCGCTTTAAGGCTTGGAACACTTCTGCGCCCATTCGGATCGCTTCGCTAATCGAGCCTGCCCCACGCGGGATAATCATATACTCCTGAAAATCCGTGCACCAATCTGCATGTGCCCCACCATTCATCACATTCATCATTGGCAGCGGCAAGCACATATCACGCGTCGTCCCTGCGATGCTCGCGATATATTGATAGAAAGGCAGATTCTTCGCCTTAGCCGCCGCCTTCGCTACGGCTAGCGACACCGCTAGAATCGCATTCGCCCCCAAGCGGCTCTTATTTTCCGTACCGTCCAGCTCTAGCATTAGCTGATCGACTTGCGTCTGGTCGGCCGAATTTCCTACCAGCAAATCATGAATCTCATGATTTACATTCCAGACTGCTTTCGCTACGCTCTTGCCATTGTAATACTTTGGGTCGCCATCGCGTAGTTCCAATGCCTCGCCATCGCCAGTCGATGCGCCAGACGGAACAATTGCCCTCGCCGCGTGCCCAGAATTTAAGAAAACATCCGCCTCTACTGTCGGATTCCCACGGCTATCGAGAACCTGCCGTGCTTTTATGTCTTTTATTACGAAACTATCCATAAGTAGATTATAACACAAGATTAGCATAAACGTATAATAAATCCTTCCATAAAGCATAAAATCTTTACACTTTTTGAATTCTTGTGTTATAATGAAGTAAAAGTAAGGAGGGCTATGGACCAAAACCCCGTGATGCAGGGAAGCGGAGGCGATACGCCAAATCAAAACAATCAACCCGCAAATACTAATGCTAATCCTGGTGCTGTCAGTGCCGATAATTTATCAAACGGGAATATTCCAGGCCAGGCAGCAAACAATCCTGCTATGGTCACTGGAGCTGATGGCTCCGTCGTTGCGCCAGCCACTCCATCCAAGAAAAAGCATAAAGGCCTCATCGCAGTTATTATCATCGTGCTAGTCCTTATTCTCGGGCTAGGCGGCGCTGCGGCTTGGTATTTCCTCTATTATAACAATCCAGAAAAGGTTGCTTTTGATGCTATCAATGGCTTTTTGCAGCAAAAGACCGTCGTCAGCGATGGTACCTTTACCGGCCACGCCAATACCGACAATGGTGAAGTCTCGATTACTGTCGATCTTAAGAATAAATCTACTACTACTTCGGGTGATGGCATCGTCACCATTAAGGCTAGTATGCTCGATGCTAATGGCGAGCTGCTCTCGGATAATCAATACGAAGTCGAGCTCGGCGGCATCGTCATGTCGGATGGCGTTTTCTATTTTCGCACTGGTAAGCTCATGGATACCGTAGATTTATTCATGGATGATATGTCAATTACTATCGATGACCTCGACGCTAGCGGCCAGGCCATCTACAAGCTTCTTAGTAATGTCGATGGCGAGTGGTGGCAAGTCGATGTAGATGACGTCGTTGATAATGTCGTAGAAGACCCTGCGCTTGCTCGTTCCACTAAAGAATTCTATGCTTGTCTAGTGAATGTCGCTCATAGTGATATCAATGGCGAAATTGCTTCGGTTTATAGTCAGAATCGGTTTGTTAATATTGCTCCTTCGTCTAATAAATCTAAGGCTAGCGGTGTCACTAATTACAGCGTTAATATTGACTATGACAAAATGGCCAGCTTTTCTAATGCTCTTATGGAGTCAGAAGCTGCCAAGAGCGCCGAGAATTGTATTCGCAAATACATTGTCGATGATTTAGGTGGTGAGGTTAATTTCGAGAATACGTCTGCCGAAGCCGACAAGATCCGCGAAGGTCTCGAAGGCACTGAGTTTACGCTCGGTATCAGAGATTTCGGGCATGAGCTAGTTAGTGCTGGAGTCAGCTATAAACAAAACGATACGGAATTTGCCGGTAACTTTGAATTTAGTCACCCAGAAGTCAGCATAGAGGCTCCCGAAAATTACCGTCCGATTAGTGACCTCGTCGATATGCTAGTCGAAGCCATCACGGAGATGCTTGGTAATAATAACGAATACGATGACATGGATTTCATCTACGACGAAGAGACCGGCGAATGGATTATGATTGAAGATGATACTAATGAGGGCGATAATTACGAAGAAATCTAAGAGGTAAAAATATGGGCTTTTTCTCTAAAACAGTTAGCGCAACCAAAGCAAAAGTCAAAGCTGCTGCCGAAGCAGTCCGCTCCACTAATGCTGAAGAAATTCCAAAAGACGTCACTTCTGAGCTCGATATTAAGCGTAGCAGCGAAGATACGATCCTGTCTCTTGACATTGGTACTGAATTTGTCAAAGCCGTCATTGCCAAGCAGCCTAAATCTGGTGATCTCGAGATTATCGGCGTCGGCAAGGCTCATCAAGGCGCTAGTAATATGTATGCTGGCGCCATCGCCGATATTCCGGCCGTTGTCGAAGTCTGTGAAAAGGCCCTCGATCAAGCCGAAAAAATGGCTGGCGTCACCAGTAAGACTGTCGTCGTCGGTATTGCCGGTGAGCTTATCAAGGGTAATACTAGTACCGTCCGCTATCGTCGCAAGAATGGCAATAAGCCTCTCACTGAGCAGGAAATGTCGCTCATTATTAAACGTGTCCAGGATCGCGCCGGCGAGCAGGCTCGCAAAGACATTGCTGATGAGACGAATAATCCCAATGTCGAAGTTAGATTAATCAATTCCGCGATCGTCAGCATCACGATCGATGGCTATAAGATTTCCAATCCCATTGGCTTCAAGGGTACCGATGTTGTAATTCAATTTTACACTGCCTTTGCGCCGCTGGTACATATCTCCGCGATTGAGAAGGTTTGTGCAGAGCTGCAGTTAGATCTATTAGCCGTGGCGGTTGAGCCTTTTGCGGTCTGCCGGGCCTGTCTCGGTGATGATCTCGATGGCAATCTCTCGGCTATCGTGATGGATATTGGTGGCGGCACTACCGACATCGCCGTAATTGATGATGGTGGCGTCGAGGGTACCAAGATGTTTGGCATCGGCGGCCGCAGCTTCACTCACCAGATTGCCGAAGCCCTAAATGTTGATTTTGATACCGCCGAGAGTTATAAGCTCAGCATCAATAACCCGACCAAAGTCCCCGCCGACATGCGCGACAAAATGATGCTTGCTATCCAGCGCAATCTTGCCGTCTGGCTCTCTGGCGTGCAAATCACCCTCGAAGAGTTCAAACTTAGCGAAATGTTGCCTAATAAAATCCTGCTCTGTGGTGGTGGTGCTGGACTGGGCGAATTGCAAGACGTCCTCAGTACTACTGATTGGTTTAAGGAGCTACCCTTCGCTCGTCGCCCCGTTATCCATCTAGTCAATTCGTCAGATATCCCTGGAATTGAGAATCGGACCAGTGTTACTCTGGACCATTCATATGTGACTGCGCTCGGATTACTCCGTGTCGCCCTCGATACCTTAGCAGGCGCTCCAGATGAAGGCGGCGTGCGAGGAAAACTGGCCAAATTATTGCAAAACTAGGTAAAGTGGTTGTATTAGACAATAATCATATGGAGAAGTCAAATGAAAATATGGAGGTGAAAAGCATTAAAACTCACCCCTGTTTAACGTGCGTAGAAGCCCTGCAATAGCGCTATTAAGCATAAGAGGTATAAAAATTCATTTTTGAGCTAAACCTTCACCATGGCCTTCTAGATGCCCTCTAGCGCCAAATCATAAAAACATAACTATTTTGCCATAATAATATGATTATGTTGTAATATAATAAAATCCGGTCAATTTACGCCCAAAAACGACATTTTTCGCCCCTCTCTTCGTAAATCTCCTGAGCTGTGGTATAATATATCAAGATAGTGAGGTAAAATTAATGCGAAAAACCGTGAATTCCGCTCATGATCTCCTAGATTCAAAGTCTAGGAGTGTATCTTCTACTATGTTTAAAGCGTTTAAGGTCTCAAAAGCCAAGCCCTCGGCGGATTATATTACTGATTTTGCTCTCCGCGACGAGCAAAATTCCGCCATCCAGCAAAGCCTTGATTATTACGCAAAGTGTCAGCATGATTCTCGTCTCCAGCCGACTTTCCTCTGGAATGCCAAGCCTCGCTTCGGTAAAACTTTGACCGCTTATAGCTTTGCCGCTCAGCTTCATGCCAGTAAAGTCCTTATTGTCACTAATCGTCCGGCCATTGCCGATTCATGGTATAGCAATTTCAAAGATTTTGACTTCGCGGACGCTGGCCAAGCTGACGATAAATTCCGCTGGATCTTCACTAGTTCCGCCGCCGTCAAAAAACGCCTTGGTAGCCCCAGCGATATTTATACTCGCGAGCAGCAGCTTAAAGATCCTGATCTCGTCGCCAAAAATTTCATCCATTTTATCTCCCTGCAAGATATTAAGGGTCGCGATATTTCCGGTTTTAAGCAAAAGAACTCTTGGATTTTTAATCTCGGGCAGAATCCTGCGCCTAATTCTGAGCCAAGCTCTGACCCTGCTGGCTGGGATCTTGTCATCATTGATGAGAGTCATGAAGGAGCTGATACCAAAAAGGCTCTGCGAGTCTTCGAGCAGGTCAAGAGCCGCTTCACTCTACACCTTTCTGGCACGCCGTTTAAGGCTATCGCTAATAACAAATTTTCCAGCCAGCAGATTTTTAACTGGTCCTACACCGACGAACAGGCTATGAAGCAAAATTGGCCTTCCAAATCCAGGTCAAATCCTTATGCTGGTCTGCCGCGTATGGAGATCTTTACTTATCGGCTCCCGCGCATTCTCGGTATCACTACTAGAGAAGCTCAGATTGAAGGTAGTGAATATGCCTTTGATCTGGCAGAACTCTTCAGAGTCGGCAAAATTGCCGGTGAGGAGCATTTCCTCCACGAAGCTCACGTCCGGGATTTTATTAAAAACCTTAGTAATCCTAAATATCAATATCCCTTTAGTCAAGCGGCTTATCGTGATAGTTTACGTCATACTTTTTGGCTACTCCCAGGCATCAAAGCCTGCGAGCAGTTTAAGAAGCTTCTACTCGAAGATGTTTATTTTGGAGCTAATTACCAGCCCGAAGATATTATCCTCGCCGCCGGTAATGGTGACGAAGATCGCCTGACTAGGACCGCCCTTAGCGAAGTCCGCCACCGTATTGATGGCCCCGACGCGAGTCTCCACCCGCTCGAGACGCGCACGATTACCCTTTCTTGCGGGCAGCTCACTACCGGGGTTACTATCCCGGCTTGGACGGCGGTTTTCATACTCAATAATTGTAAATCACCCAGCCTCTACATGCAATCTGCTTTCCGCGCGCAAAATCCTTTTAGCGTCTGTACTTCCGGTGGCGAATATTTTACGAAAAAAACTTGTTTCATCTTTGATTTTGCTCCCGATCGTATCCTTCAAATCTTAGCCGAAATCGCCGATTTTGGCACCTCTGATACATCTAGCATCTCTCGCGAGCACAGGATAAAAGCATTGATCAATTTTCTCCCCGTTATCGCCGAAGATGATGAAGGCCGCATGCATTATCTTGACGCTCATGAAGTCCTTACGGTTCCGAACCGCCTCATCGCCGCAGAAGTCGTCAATCGCGGCTTTATGAGTAATCGCTTGTTTAAGAATATTAGCGGGATTTTTGGCTGCCCCGAGGAAATTCGTGCAATCATCAATAAGCTCGACGAAGCCAAAGCCGACCAAAGTGTCGAACGCGACAGTAAGCATAAGACCGACCTCGCTATCGCTCCACGTATTTGGCTCGATAAAGACAAGACGCTCCATATTAATGAAGATATCGTCATCACCACTACGTATGGCTTACTTGACGATAAAAGATATGCCGAAATCGGTACTAGCGAAGGTGATGCCGTTGAATCGATTATGGATGAATTTATTACCGCCGCTCATCACGCCAATTATTCTGCCGCATCTATCGCTGCTGTAAAAGACGCTCTTAGCCGTCGCCTGCCGAAGCTAGTCGCAAAGCTCCCCGCAAATGAGCCTACTCCGGATGATCCAGATTACCATGCTAAATTATCGATTGATAATCTCCCGCCCCGCCAGAAATCTGCCGAGGAAAAAGTTCGTGATCGTCTCCGCGGTTTTGTGCGCACTATTCCGAGCTTCCTCATGGCTTATGGCACGCCGGCTACTACTTTGGGTAATTTTGGTGACAATATTCCCGAAGATGTTTTCGAGGAATTGACTAGCATTACCAAGGCAGATTTTTATAAACTCCGTGATGGCATGGATTATGAAACTGTTGATAAAGATGGCAAGCCGAAAGCGGCGCATTTCAATGGATTATTTGATGAAGATAAATTCAATGAATCTATTCGGGAATTTAATCGTCGCCGCGTCCAACTAGCCAATTATTATCAAAAAGACGCTACGGATGACATTTTTAGCTTTATCTTGCCGCAGCACACCAATCAAATTTTTACTCCGCGCTCAGTAGTCAAAGCCATGATCGACCGCCTAGAATGGCATCAGCCGGGCATCTTCGCGAGTACCGAACATACCTTCCTCGATCCATACATGAAATCCGGCATGTTCATTACCGAGATTGTTAAGCGTATTTTTGAGCAAACTCGTAGTCGATATTATAGTGACACTGATTGCGTTCGTCATATTTTGGAACATCAGGTTTACGGGCTCGCGCCTACGCCCATTCTTGCCGCGATTACGACGAATTATATTTTTGGTTTTGATTCGAAGCGAGTTATTAGCCGTGAGCATTTCCGTGAATATGACGTTACTAAAGATGCTAAACGCCGCAATTTATCTTATAGAATTAACGAATTATTTAACATAGAAGGAGACCACATGAAATTCACCGCCGTCGTCGGCAATCCGCCCTACCAAGAAACTGTCAGCAAATCCGCTGCTCAGACCCAAAGCAATTCCAACTGGATTTATCAATATTTCCAGCGCAGCGCCGATCAGCTCGGAGATTATACTTGTCTAATTTATCCCTTTGGCGGTTGGTTCGACTCTCCCGAGCGCCTCGGTGGCTTTGGCCGGCAGATTCTCAGCGATGGTCATACCGTGGCGATTGATGCTTTCGAAGGTACTGCTGATCGCCGCGCCTGGTATCGTAAGGATAAAGATCCTGAGCCGATTTTTGGCCGCGGCGCCGATCTCTCGGCGGGCGTAGCCATTGTCTTGCGCGATTTGAGCAAGGCCCGCACTGATTTTCGCTACTCTAATCGTATGTATAGCGATGATTCTGTGCGGGTGATTACTAGTGAGGCGAAAAATCTCGTCCCGAACCCCGCCTTCGTAAGGATTAATCGCAAACTTTCCGGCCCTAAGCTGTGCTCTCGTATCAAAAAGGGAATTTTCGGCATTGAATCAAACTTTGTCGAGCAAAATCCGGGCTTAGTCTCTTTTGAGCGCAGTGATTGGCCAAATCCTGTCCTATTGCTAACCAATGATAAATCCGGCTCCACTGGTCGCGCTAAACGCTACTGGACCGACGAATCCACTATTCCTAAGGGGCAGGGATACCTAGATCTCTATAAAGTCGTCATGGCTTCAGCCTATCCCAAGAAGACTTTTGTCTCCGGCAAACCTTCTATTGATAACGTCCAAAACCGCGCCGCCGAGCTGATTGAAATCCTACCAAAAGGCTCCGCCTTCGGTCGTAGCCGCCTAGCGCTATTCATGTCGAACAATAAGTCAGAGTGCGATAATTTTGTGAAGTATACTAGGACTCAGTTTTTCGCCGCCCTCCTCCTGCAAGAGCCGAATCGTAGCGCTTCCTTTGGCGACGTCATTCTCGACCAAGATTTTTCTGCGAATAGCGATATCGATTGGAATAAATCTATTGATGAAATAGATAAAACATTGTGTAATAAATATAATCTTACGTCTAATGAAGTGGAATTTCTAGGAATTAAGCTCTAAATGATGGCAAATCTTCCCGAGACCAGTGAGAACGCTCTCCGCCAGCATCCGGAAATTCTGGCGACTCTCTTGCTCGACCGTACCCGCACTACAGAGGAGATTTCGCGTCATCTCATCTGGGCGACCGATTTCTATACTGGACACAGACCCAAAGCCGAGATTAAGCTAAACGATGTTACCGGCGAGCAGATTAATCTCATTCAGCCGCGCATCACCCGCAGCAAGACCGAGCAAAAATCTCGCACTCGCGACAAAGCCGAGGTTTTTACTCCGCCCTCAGTCGTCAGTTTCATGAATCAATCTCTCGACCAGCAGAGTGGAAATTGGCCGGTTAATACTAATAATTGGCACGACTACGTCCAGGAATTGCGTCTCGAGATTACTTGCGGCGAAGCCCCTTTTATCGTTAGTAGATATAATGTCGTCAGTGGCAAGAAAATCTTAAGACTAGAGCGTCGCACTGGTTTTCTCGACCGCAAATTGCAAGCCGTATCGCGATTTTGCCATAATTCTGAGACTTGGTATGAGTGGGCCAAGCAGGCCTACTGCGCTTCCTATGGCTATGAATGGCAGGGCGACAATCTCCTCCTTGCCCGTGAAAATCTTCTCTATACTTTTATTGACTATTGGAATGCAAAATTTCCTGATCAAGCCATTGATTTGACCAAAAAACTGACCAACGGTCATTTTTCTATGCTTAGAGAAATCGCTGAGATCATTTCGTGGAACCTTTTCCAGATGGACGGCATTAAATATGTCATCCCGATGAGCTGCCGGAAAGGATGTATCGGTTGCGATAAGCTTAATCCCCATCAACATAACGGTAAATACGCTAAGATTATGGACTGGGAGCTCGGCGAGCCTCTAAGATTTGTAGATTTACTTAACTAAAAATCTTCACAAAGCCTTTGTTTTTGTGCTATAATGGAAGTGTTGACTCCTACATTAATATTTGCTGACTTGGTAAAAAAGAAGCTATTTTTTGTTGAAAACGAGTACAAACTGCAGTATCGTAGTGTGCAAACTTGTTTTCAACAAGCCAGCATTTAGGAGTCAACACCCGCTACGGTGCTGCTTTTGTTTTTTACAATAAATACAGAGCCTCGGACCGCAGCGGAACTCACTAAACTAAAAGGAGGGCCAACAAATGCGTCACACGGCAAGAATAAAAAAGAAACCAAAGTTAAACACTTTTATGCTTCATAGTAAAAGTACTTATTTCTACAAACAACGATGGAATTCTTATCTTGTTCCTGCCATGTGCGCATTGGCTCTCCTTTTGGTAATGGGGCTATGTATCAGCCCGCTTACACCGAATAGTGAGTCTGCTTATGCTGATACTGCTACGCTTGATAATGCTTCACTAAAATTAACAGTTGGCAGTACTAATCTGGCTAAGCCGGATGCCAAAGCTGGAGAAGTAAATTACATTACAACATCAGTTAATGTAAATGCGGCTAACGTCGATGGCTATAAAGTCTATGTTCAAGCTGCGCCGGGAAATTCGGCAGTACTCAGGAATGGCAATACAGAGATTACTGGCGTAGGTGATAATATCGCTGTAACAAATTTTGAGAATAATAAGTGGGGATACGCTCTAGATTCGACTGGTGCTAGTGTAGAAAACCTAACTTATACTTCCGTGCCAGAAAACAGTTCTGTACTGAATCCGGCTTATACAACTAATGCCGTAAGTGAAGAGAAGAACTTCAATCTCGCCTTTGCGGCTAAGTTTGGCACAGATGCTACAGCGGGACATTATTCAACCAATGTCTTGCTAAGTGCGGTAGCTAGCGCAAAAGAAGTGGCCATATTTGATGAGCCAACTGGATTTAACGGTATCATGAATATGCAAAACATGACTTCTGCAGTATGTAGCGGGGCCGCAGAAGGCACTAGTGGTAGACTTCGAGATACGCGAGATATGAAAGTCTATTGGGTTACAAAACTCAAGGATGGTAACTGTTGGATGACGCAAAATCTAGACTTAGATCTGTACGATGACGTCAATTTGACTAGCGCTGACACTGATATTACCGGCGTATGGACGCCTGCGACTACGCAGAAGGAACTAAATTTTCAGCTAACCTATGGGGCGGTACAATCTTATGATCCTGGATACTATATTAATACTGAACCGTTAACTACTAGCAATTGTACAGAAATAAAAGGCTGCGGTGTCTGGCTGAATGTTCTGAATGGAATTTGGAACTCATCGAACGACCCAAGCTTTACTGTAGCAGTAGACGAGTCTGCCCATATGTATAACGCCCACTATATGGTTGGGAATTATTATAGCTTCGGAGCAGCAACTGCCGGCACACAAGGAGGTAGTAGTATCTGCCCTAAAGGGTGGCAGCTACCAGTACGAGATGATGCCTCAGTAGTAGTTAATAAAGGTTTTGGATATCTGCTCAATCAATATAGTCTGATAAAAATCCCCTCATCCGGTGAATATAATATTAGGCAAGACCCACTATATTTCTTACCGGTTGGATATACTAACCCTAGTAAATCGAATATTTTAAGTGATGTTAATTCAGTGGGGAATTATCAAACTGGAAATAGCAGTGGAAACTTCAGGTACACGATGTACTTCACTAATAGCCAAGTGGTCTTAGCGTACTTAAACAGTACTGCAAATTATAATTACGTGGGGCAGCCGATCCGTTGCGTCGCCCGCTAATTTTCTACTAGTAAATTATAATAATCCATTTCTCGCTCGAAACCGCGCTTTTGAGCGAGAAATCTTACTAATAGTTTTGGAGGTTGGACACCTTTTACAAAAGGGGTCCATTCCGCGTATGGCGGGGAATTGTACTTTAATTTTGAGTTGGCAGGTAGAAAGGAGGAGTATGTCTAATGAGCGTTACTTTAGGTTTCTCAATTGGACGCTTTCGTGTGGAGCTAAAAGTGACTATCTCTAAAAGATAGCCACTAAGTATAAACCTTCTTAGCCTAATTTTAACACACGATTAGGTAGAATACAAGCATTTTGCAGGGCACTTTTACGCGCTGTGGGGTGCTAGTGTGTTCAACTCTATCCCCCGCCAGAACCCTGCCGCCAGGGAATTAGTTAAAACCTCACCCACCCGAGGTTTTACCCTTGGCGGCAGGCTGCTTGCCGGCTCTATCTAGCGACACAACGGACAGACATGCCGTAGTAGCGATTGGTGTCGCTGGACGGGTTGACACTAGTACTGAAGGTCAGGGTGTAAGCATTGGACGCATAGTTGGCCGTAGAGGACCAGTAATAACCGCGGCTGCCGGCATTGGCCAGAGAGCTACTATTGACGATGCCGCCATATACGAAGTAAAAGGGTGTGCCAGTAATGGCTATGCCGCCATAGGTAATACCGCTATTAGCACCGTATGAACCGAAGAGGTTACTATAGGCACCATTGATAGGTAAGGTCCAGCCCTTCGGACAAATACTTTGAGTAGATTGTTCACCTGTTACATTACTGATTAAGGAAGTCGCTTGCCCAGCGGTAGCAGCTCCCCAAGAATAATAGTTCCCGACGTGATAGTGGGCATATGCATAATAATAGATATGACATTGTTTATATGTAGAATCGCCTAACATAGAACCTGCCCCCTTATTACAAATAGACTGTCCATCCAAGCCAATAAAGTTAGTAGCAGTTACGAAGTATGGATCATAAGTAGCAGTCCACTCAGAAAAATCATCCACAGATACTATGCCATTTGGTAACGTAAAGTATAGATTTGTCGGATCATAGTAGTTGAGTGAATTGTAGTTGCTACTATCACCCGTCCACAAAGTATTACTTAGCGCACTAGACGGCCAATTATTACTGACATCAGAATTGCTTGAGGTAAGCAAGTCCGCTTGATTTAAGTCTAAATCAAGATTCTGGGTCATCCAGCAATTATTATCTTTGAGCTTGCTTACCCAATAAACTTTATCATCTCGAGTATCCCTTAGCCTTCCTTCTAAACCAGGCGCAGCATTACTACATACGTTGCTAGTCATCTGTTGCATCTCAGTAATACCATTGAATCCTAATCCCGTTACCACCTCCCCCGCTCCGGCGGCAAAAGAAATTTACGCATCCGCCCCCCCCCTTAGCTCGCTGAGCTAGCCGTCTCTTTCCGCATCACCGTCAACCTCGCTCCCGCATACGTCCGGCTACCTACCATTGTCATTCCGTCGACTACTATTTCTTCTTTCGCCGGCGAAGATAGCACCATTATCCCGTCATTATCCAATAATTTCACTAAGCTCGCTACTTCACTTTTATCAAAATTATTATATGGCGGATCTGCAATTATCACATCAAAATACTCAGCATATTGACCGTCATTGGCAAATCTCTCTACTGTCTCTACCGCCACCTTGCCACTCAGCCCAAGCGTTCTCAGATTCTCACTTATTACCCCGGCGATTTTTCGATTACTTTCTACGAACACCACTTCCTCTGCTCCGCGACTCAGCGCTTCGATTCCTAGTGCACCCGACCCTGCATAGGCGTCTAACACTTTTTTCCCGGCTACATCCACCATATTAAATAGCGCCAGCTTCTCTCTCGCTCCCATCGGATGAGTTAATATATTCTCTGGAGACTTCAGCTTTCTTCCGCGTAGCTCGCCAGAAGTGACTTTAATTTCAGCGCCTTTTCTCACTCTTCTCTCCATTAGCTTCCGCTATTGCCGAATACCAGCCTAGCGCAATCATTTTCACGATTTCCGGTAGCAGAACATTCTTCGTCTCCATCGCGAGCTCCGTCGTCCAGCCATCACTTAGAAATCTATCATACATCTGTAGCTTCTGGATCTTTTCTAACGATTTCTGGAAATTTGCTTCCGTATCTAGGCAAGCTAAATCCTCCTCCGTCAACTTTACTTCCAAGGCTCTCGGTGGCAATGCAGCCGTGATCATCAGTACCCCATATTCATAGGCAATATGCTTCGACATATGTCCGCCCGCACCCCAGTACAGCCAATTATTCCGCATCGTCTCCAGCATACTCCGCCCGTGCATTACACCTTTGATCGGTGCCCCAAATACCTTTACCAAATCCTTATCTGTCATTAGCGCATCCTGTACTTCCGAAAGCGGAAAATGATGCGCCGGCGTCAGTCCGTCCGTAATCATATGTGCCATCCATGCCGCCTCAAACGCCGCCCGTACTTCATCCTTTGCCCTCAAGGCTTGCACTAGATTCCAACGGTGGTCAACTATCATCGTCTCCACCGATCTCTGGTCCAGATTCTCATGCCCGGTTTCCTCGCCCGGCTTCACATCTCCCAAGACTAGCATGTGCGATGGCTCATCTATCCCCGGACTTTTACGCTTCAATCCGTCTGGCCCCCGCGAGCCCTCGAAATGCAAAATTTCCTTCGTATCCGGAAAAAACCTATTCTTCGGCAAAACTTTCGCCAGAGAACGTCGCGCCGCTTGATCCAAGCGCTGGTGTGTCCCAACCATTTTACCGGAGAACTTCGAATTTTTGACTATCGCAGTTGTAGAAAACATAACTTATCTATCTATTATACCATAATTCCTTGATTTCAGGCGAGAAAAAGGCTGCAGCTTATTCGCCGCAGCCTAGATGTTTATAGTCCAATTGCGCGATGAGTGGGTGCACCCTGCAGGGATTCATTAGTGCCCAGCAGATAACCCAATGTATACTCTGTCAATCCATGGATTGCCGGCTCATCTAGCTCTGAGAAAAGATATCGCCGCGTCAGCTCAATTGTACCGTCTGCCGTACGAGCCAGTCTCATGCTCACGCATACACAATACTCGTAATACTGCAAACATGCCTTGTCTTCTCTAAAATCGCAAGGTAAATCCGACTCGATCTTCACAGAACGTCCGCCGTGCTCATCCTCCTCCATCTCTACCATTACGGCGCGCAGCTCATCAAGTCGCCAGCGCATCGGAACACCGAAGTAAAGCCTTCCTCGGAACCCCTCCAACACGGCATCGCCGCTAATCTCGCCGTTATCGTATCTGAGGATAATATCATCCATACCAATTTCTACCCGCCGCAGCTTCCAGTCTTCACTCTCCCCGCGTATAATTTTTTCGGAATTAGACACGAATCCAGACAGCCAGGCCGCTATACCTGGCTCATGGTTATACGCAATATGAACATGATTCATTAACTCATGCCATTCGCAACTCGTGTCGCAGCACTTATCACGTATTACAGGATGCCGGATATGCGCCAAGCGAAACCCTATTTTTGGGCACTTTCTCAAGGAAGTTGTCTCAGCTCCGCCCTGCAAGATAATTCTCTGGTTAGCCGGAAATGTCGACCGAATCGTGACCTCGCGTTGTACGTCGCATAGTGTGTTTATGGATAATTTTTGCTCGCCGCATGGGAAAGGGAATAACAACATAGTATCTCTCCTCACTTTCAAACTATAAATTGTAAGTTACAAGGGGTATCCTTACGCTAATTATAGCGTATCTTCCTCTACAAATCAATTCAACGTCGTGAGCTGCTGATACTTCTTAATCCTCTTTGCTAGCTCTGGGTAATCCTGAATCGCCTCAGGTCTTTTTGCAAATTCCTCCGCGTGATGGCTCGCTTGGGCGATTAACCGTGTATCCGATAAATTCGCTACTTGTAGGTTTAGCTCGCCATGTTGCATTGCGCCGTAAATCTCCCCGGGTCCACGAATTTTCAGATCTACTTCCGCCAGATAGAACCCATCAGTCGACTTCTCCATCTCCCTCAGTCGCCTTGACGGCCTATCTTCGCCCGTAGTTAGCAGGAAGCAGCTCGCCGGCTGGTCTCCGCGCCCAACTCGCCCCCGCAGCTGATGTAATTGCGCCAAGCCATAGTTTTCCGCATCTTGGATAATAATCATATTCGCATTTGACACATTCACGCCTACTTCTACCACTGTCGTCGACACTAGAATCTGGATTTTATTCTTCGCAAAATCCTCCATAATCTGGTCTTTTTCTTCTGGTTTCATTTTTCCATGAAGCAGTCCTACTTTCGCCTCTGGGAAAAGCGCCGTCAGCTTCTTTGCCTGTCGCTTCACTGGCGTAGCGTTATTTGCTGCTTTTTCCTCAATCACCTGGCAAATCCAATAAATTTGCTGCCCCTTCTGCAAAAGCTCGCGCATTTTCGGGTACAATTCATCCTTTTGCTCTACTTCGCTCAAGATTTTCGTTACAATCGGCTGCCTACCTGGTGGCAGCTCATTTAATAGTGACACATCCAAATCTCCAAATACCGTCAATTGTAACGACCGCGGAATCGGCGTCGCCGTCATCGACAGCAGATGTGGTGCATGCGCCTCTGGGGATTTTAGCAGCAATTTCTGCCTCTGTCCCACGCCAAATCTATGCTGCTCATCAATAATGCAAAACGCCAACGACTTAAAATTCGTGTCGTCGGTCAGCAGCGCGTGTGTACCGATTACTAGATCGATTTCACCCTCCAGAATCTGCTTTTTCAGCTGTTTTTTACCTTTCGTCGCGCCAGTCAGCAGGGCTACTTTTGGCATCTTTAGCTCCGGATTGTTCTGCTCAATTTCACTAAATAATTCGCTCAAGCTCTCGTAATGTTGCGAGGCCAAAATCGCCGTCGGCGCCAGGAGCGCCACCTGATGCCCGTTATAAGCCGTCTGCGCCGCCGCCAGTGCTGCCACGATTGTCTTACCAGACCCGACATCGCCCTGCAGCAATCTGTTCATCGGCACCTTTTTCTCTAGTCCTTGTAGAATATCCCAAGTCGCCCGCCGCTGTGCGCCCGTCAGCTTGAATTTTAGACTCTTCACAATCGCCTGAATCAACTTCGCCTCAAACGGCAGCGAAATCGCTTCTAGCCTTTGGTTCGCCTGTTTATTTAGCTTCGCCGCTAGGATTAATTCAAATAGTTCTTCGTACGCCAGATATTGCCTTCCCCGCTCTGTGTCTTCTGGGCTCTCTGGAAAATGCATGCAAAACAGTGCCTCAGCCCTCGCCCCAGGCTCCACGAAATCCGGACTCGTCCCATCAATTGGCAATAAATCTGGAATTTTCGCGAAATCTGGTCGCAAATTTAGCATGATTTTTTGGAACATCTGCGGTTTGATGGTATTTTTTGCCGAGTAGATCGGTTGGAACCCTGCCATCTCACCATCTTCTGCTGCGTCCTGCACTAATGTCGCCGAAGGTGAAGTTAGCGTATAGCGACCATTTTTCAGCTCATATTTACCTGTAAAAAAGTATTCACGCTTCGAGTCAAACTGCTTTGCTCGGTAAGGCTGATTAAACCACACTGTCCGAATCGCCCCCGTCTCATCTCGAATTACGCCCTCAGTAATCGTGAGTCGCCGCCGGCTCGTCCGGATCACCTTTAGATCGCTAATCCGCCCCCGCACCACTACATTGCCAGGTTTTAGCTCGGCGATTGTCACGGTGGTTTGATAATTTTCATAAACTCGCGGCAAACAATAAAGCAGATCACCTACCGTCCGCAAATTCACACTCCGAAGTAGCTCCGCCGTCTTCGGCCCAACACCTCTAATATCCTCCACTGGCGCTGACATATCCATACTTATATTATAACACCGGACGGGGAAGAAATAAGGATTTTTATCTATTGACAACTCTATAAAATATTGTACAAAATAGAGAATTTAGCTAAAATTGCACTATTTGCGAGCCAAATTCCTTTCTAGGCCGTTTTAAAGCCTCTCTGACGTATTTTTACCCCAAACCTTGCTCATATAGCGCTAATGTCTAAACCCTGTGCTAGCGGCTTCTCAGCACCTCCCCAGAAGCTCTCTAGCGCGTCTCTAGTTTCGCGACGCCCCTACTTCGCACTTTATTTTCTCTTCACCTTCTTGTAAGTCTCAAATATCGCTAACGGCACCACAAACGCCGCCACTGCCGTCAGTATCAGTGCCACTAATGGCACTTCTACTACATTTACAATCTTGGCCAATGGTCCAAACAGCGCTAATAATTGTAGAATAATCGCCGCCCCCATCGCCAAGTGAAAACTCTTATGTGGCACTTTGAACCTTTGCCAGGCTGATTCATAAGTCCCTCGCACCGAGACCGCATTTGCCCACTGCATTGCTACTAGCGCCGTAAAGGCCAGTGTATTAGCCTGTTCTATATTTCCGAGCAGCCAGTCCGCCAGATAGTAAGTTCCCATCGTCCCCGCCGCCATTACGCAGGCTACTAATATCATTTTCCCGAGCATCTGTACCGGCAAAATCGGCGCATCCTTGCTCTCGGGCTTTTGCTGCAACACCTTTTTCTCTGGTGGTTCTAGGCCTACTGGTATCACCATCAGAGAATCTGTCACTAGATTTACCCAGAGGATCTGGATCGGTGTCAGCAGCTGCCCACCAGAAATCAGTAGCGCCCCCAGCATCGTCAATACCTCGCCAGCATTTGTCGCTAGTAAATACCCCAGCATCCTCCGGATATTTGCTAGTACTGTCCGACTTTCTTTAATTGCCTCAGTAATATTTTTGAAATTATTATCTAACAACACAATGTCTCCGGCATCCTGTACGATTGACGGCGCATCCCCCATCGCTATTCCCACGTGCGCCCCGACCAGCGCCGGCACATCATTCACGCCATCCCCAGTCATCGCACAAATCTCCGTCTCCTTGATCGCCGAAAGAATTCGATACTTATCTTCTGGCGTCACTCGGGCAAAAATCGTCGTCGTCTTCACTAAATCTGTCAGATCATTATCATTGATATTACTCAAATTCGAACAATCTAATACCTGCGAGAAGTCCTCTGCCAGACCCGCTTCGCGACCAATTGCAAATGCCGTTCCTGCATGGTCTCCCGTCACCATCTTCGTCTTCACGCCCATCCGCGCAGCCTGCTTAATTGCCGCCGGCACAGCCTTACGCAATGCGTCTGCCACCGCAATAAATCCTTCTAGTTCCAGCTGAGTATCTTTACCTAGTCTATTCAACTCATTGATTTCATGATCTATCTTGCCGCTCGCCACTGCTAATACTTTGTAACCTTTATTCGCTAGCTCCACCAGCTTATCCTCCGCTTCCGCACGGCGTTTATCCGAATGT
This sequence comes from uncultured Candidatus Saccharibacteria bacterium, assembly GCA_964581595.1. Lineage (GTDB taxonomy): Bacteria > Patescibacteriota > Saccharimonadia > Saccharimonadales > Saccharimonadaceae > Nanosyncoccus. The sequence goes on along the minus strand of CAZOPB010000004.1, from coordinate 38,750 downwards.
TTCGCTCGCTTTAGAATCACCTCTGGCGCCCCCTTTACCTGTAGCAACAATTTACCTTTCTCGTCACGATAAAGATTACCCGACATCTTTAGACTCTGATCAAACGCATAAGATTTAATCGGCTTCATTGGGCAGACCGGATAGCCATTCTCTCGCATATAATCAAGAATACAAGTGTCCAACGGGTCGATCGCCAGGCTATCACGGCCCTGCTCCATCATCGAGAATTCCCCTAGCGCCGCACATGCCAGCTTCTCACGGAACTCTTTTTCGCTTAATTCTGGAGTCCACATTTCTCTTAGCTCTAGTCTATTCTCAGTCAGAGTGCCGGTTTTATCGCTTGCAATCGTCGTCACAATTCCGATCGATTCGATTGCCCGAAGCTCGCGAATTAGCGCCTGCTTCTTGGCCATCCTTGCCGCGCATAACGCCAAAATAATCGAAATTGCAATTGGCAGCCCTTCTGGCACCGCCGACACCGCCATTGCTAGCGTAAACTCCAACGCCTGCAATAGGGGGATACCATCGACTAGTTGTATCGCCAAAACCACAATTGCAATAATAATTACTACTATAGCAATTTGCCCCACCAGCTTATCCATTTTCGCCCGAATTGGACTTTCCTCGCCCAGCGACGAAGCCAGGGAGGCAATTTTACCATATTCGGTACGATTTCCGGTCGCCGTCACCACGTATCTACCTGTCCCAGTCACCACAAACGACCCAGAAAATACCATATTACGCTGCTCATAGACCTTCTTTTGTCCGGAAATTGCCTTCGCATCCTTTGCAATCGAATCGGATTCACCCGTCAGCATTGACTCGTTTGTGAGTAGCCCCGATTCGCTAATAATGCGACCGTCCGCCGGCACGCGATCACCTTCTTTTAATACTACGATGTCGCCTGGTACTAACTCTGTCGCCTCAATCGCAACTTCCGTCCCCTCGCGCATCACCGTTACAGAATGCATCGTACTGCGTTTCAGACTTTTTAGGATTCTTTCCGTCGAAAACTGCTGTATATAATATATTACAGCATTCAGCGCGATAATCACGAAAATCGTAGCTGCCTCTATCCAGTTCTGCTGTAGTAGCGACAGAATCATCGCCACTATCAAGATCACCATAAAAATATCCATAAACGGCTCCAAAGCTCGCCGCCACCACGGCGTCTCGGCCATTTTCAGGGTATTCTTACCGTATTTTTCCTGAAGCTTGAGCACCTCTCTTTCGCTCAAGCCTCGAGCCGGGTCCACCCCGAACTCTTCCAGTACCTCCTTGGTCGTCTGGTTATAAAAATCAGCCATAACCTAAGTATAGCGGCAATCAAAACGTTTGTCCAGAGCGCAAACACGACATAGCACTGTTTCAATATAAAAACATTCCCCGATGGGAACTAAAAACATAAACTATAACCAGAATTCCTAAATTAGTGCTTTCTTTGAGCGCCGCGCGTCTCGTTTTTTCTATTTCATTACGCTCAAGTTTCGGATAGAATTAATCAGATTGGTAGTTTATTTGAGCGAAGTGGGTCTATTGGACCAACGAACGAGAAAAACTGCCAAGATAGTGAATTCTAACGAAACGTTTGGTGTCCGAAAAACGACGATTTTCGAATGGCTACTATAATTATAACAAACTGTACGGTCGGGCGTTAGCAGAATTTGTAAGGACTTATTTACGAGATTAATTTATCGCGTTAACGCGTAAGCTCGCTCTTACAGAAGATATTTGGACTTTTAAAGTAATTTATGTTTTAACTACTTACCAATTCCCCATAAAGTAGGCGGACAAATGATGATTTTTGAAAATATTTTTAGTAGGCCGGCAACATAACGTAGCGCGGGTTTGCATAAAAAGAGCCGCGGCTATCCAAAGCAAGCGGCTCTTTTTGCGCGGTGATATATAAATTATTTGCTAATATCTTCCATAATTAAAAGTAAATCCTTAATTGATTTCTCAAGATCCTCTGTGGAGAATCTGGCATTATTGGGATTTTCTGGATGGTGGATAACATTACGGATATATGTTGCTATAGTGGTATCATATTCTGAAATACTACCGTCGGATTTTAGATGCTTATACTTCTTATTTATAATAAAATTAGGATTCTTTTGACACAAATATTGGTCAAAGTCTTTTGGTTTATAGTACTTCTCATCTTCGTTAATGGCGTGCGCTTGGATGAAACCATAAAGTTCATCGTGAAATTCGTAAGAAACTACACCGAAGGCTCTATAATTGATTTCTCCCCATGTGGGACTAGATTTGCCAAACAGATTAAGCTCCGTACTGGCTTCTGCGCTATTTGCTCCTTGATGTTTCGAGAAAGAGTATAATGTATGATTGCCACTTTTAAAACTTCGTAGCAGGTATGGTGAGTGTGTGGCGATGAATATTTGCGAAGATTGCGCTATTTTACCAAGAGCCTCTAGCAGACGGGACTGCGCTTCTGGATGCAAGAATGTCTCTGGCTCATCAAGGAAGAATATAAGCGGTTTTGCAATATTATCGTCAACTTTCGACGCAATCTCGGCATACACTTGAATAATTGCTAGAGCGAGTGCGCGTTGCATCCCAGTACCTTTTTCCGAACTAGTTGTTTGGATCCCATCATCTGACAAATTGATTGTACCAAACTTTAAAAAATCCGACAGTTCTGGTAACGAGAAATTAAACTTAATCTCAGTGTCACCATATTGTTCACTCATCTTATTTTTAAGCGTTTGCTCAATTGGCTCCAACTGATTTCGAATATCGCCAAATGCTTTAGCGTGCGCTTTTGCAAAATCCTCCCAGCTTTTGTTGTTATTGTTGATGACACTGTTAATAATTCTGCCGCAAATTTTGGTTTTGGAGATGTCGGCAACATCTTCTATATTAATATCTGCCCACACAAATTGCGTTTCAAACAGTGCGCCAATGGTGTTATCTATCCCGACGGGATTTTCGTACTGATTAGTTTTTTGGTTAAAAACACGCACATTTTTAATAGTGAGAGTCTTGGGCTTCTTGTTCTGGGTGATTTCAGTTTCTTCGCTGCTTCTTGCAATCTTGAGCACCTTTAATCCATTGTCTTCGATAATGTACTGTTTATATTTGCTAAGACCTTCAGCTGAATTGATAAAACTTTCCAGATCTTCTCCGGCTAGCTCCATTTCAACCGAGACGAATTCTTCAGCATCCAGACCTTTTGTAATGTACGGGTTAATTTCCTTACCTGATTGTATAAATTCTACGGCTCTAAAAAGTGACGTTTTCCCGCAATTGTTATTGCCTACTAAAAAATTAACCCCATCTTTGAATGTAAATTCATGATCACTCTTAAATCCCCTAAAATTATGTAATTTGACTTTTGAAATATACATTATTCTTCCTTCATTATCTTATTATGTTTTGATCATGCTGTATTTTATACTCGATTCCAGCGATTTCCGCCATCAATTCGTTGAATCCTGGTCTTTTACCATAAATCATCCCAGCCATAACAGCATAGTCACGCTGAAGCAATCTAAGACTATGTTCCGGCGGAGTAAGTCGAATAGTGCCGAGTTTGGCTAGTTCGTAGTGTGCCCACTTTTGTGGGTAAAATTTGGCTTTAAAATCAGTAACTTGATTTAGCAGACTTGAATTTTGCAAAGCTCGATCCAATATGCCAAGCTTTGTCATGCGATAGGTGTCGTAATAATGCCGCGACATCCGAGGAGGCAGAAGTGAACCTTCCGGACGGAAGGCCTCACGATGTAAAATCGTAATCTTCTCCCAGAAAGTACGCTCTGGCGTAGTAGTGCGAACATCAACAAACGCATTCCTAAAATGTTCCGGATAAGTCTCAGCAATATATGGGCGGATTGTTGCGATTTGAGTTGGCGTCCAGGCGGCTAATGCGCCGATTTCTAGACGAATAGCATGCAAAATAGATTCGTCGGCATAGTCATTACCGTAGCTAATGACAACAGCATTGTCTTCAAAAATAATTTGTAAATATCGATTAATTAGTTTTGATAAGTCCGCCGTGATCTTTGGAATGAATGTCGTCTGCAAAAAATCCAATGTCCTAGCAAGGACCTCTTTGTTGAGTTTATCTTGCTGGTTTGTTGAGCGCTCTCCTAGTGGCTCGGTTTTATCGTAACCAAGCACCCGCCAATCCAGAATTAAATCGATATCTTCGGAAAAATGCTCGATCAAATTATAGGCCTTAGAAAGACTAGTACCGCCCTTAAAAGCGAAATTATCTTTCCATGGGCTTTTCGTAAAAATATAATCCAGGATGGTACAAACCCAAAGATCCTTCTCAATGATTGCCTTGCTAAGACTTTTGACATTAGAAACTTCTTGCAGTAAAGCATCAAGCTCAGCTTTCGGAAGGTTGGCCAAATCGTACATTTTATGCTTTACAAATTTTCTTAATTACTTCATAGATCCAAGCCGTAGTCGGCTTTGCCTCTGTAAGTAGTTGAGCTTTTTCCGCATTGCTTAATTTGTCAGAAAGCTTAGTTATGATCTCTTCAGAAATATTCTCTTCCCCAAGCGCTTTAATGGCCTGGATAACGAGCGCGGTCTTTGTCGACATTCGATTTAGCTCTTTATTAGCACGACGGATAAAACTAATAGATATATTGCCAACTTGGTAATCCTTAGTGTCGCCACTACTAAAATACTCCCATTTAGCGGGAACTTGCGTAGAGATTCCTAATAAATTCAACGCGACATTGCCGCTAGGGACAATAAACCAATTATTTTTACGGGCAATTGCTTCTGCGACGGCATTAACATCTGGTGATACTTTTTGTTTAAGGATATTACTGTAAATTGGTCTGTCGTAAATACCAGGGAGAATACGGCGAATTTTGCCTTCGGTTTCAAGGCGCGAAAAAATCTGTCGAATATTATCATAAGAAGCTAAATCGATAAAATCAGAAGCAACAAAAACACTACCCGACGGCATTTCCAAGATTTTAATTTCAATTTGTTCATGATCACTCATATATTACCATTATACATTAGAGAAGGCATTTTGTCACAAAAAAGAGGTGGATTTTGTGACAAAAGTTTGGTATAATGTATAGCAACATAGTGAGTTATTGTAAATGGGCGTTAAGGAAGCAAAAGCAAGATTAAAAATAAACAGAATGCTAGAGGATTCTGGGTGGCGTCTGCTGGCTGACGATAACGGTCCGGCGACCGTTGACGTGGAAAATAAAGTTAATCTTGGCGATGATTTTGAGAATACTAAAAATGGTTTCGTAGACTATCTCTTGTTAGACGAAAATCAAAAACCTATAGCAGTATTAGAGGCTAAACGCGAGGATATTCCTCCGCTCTCTGCTAAGGAACAAGCTCGCGAATATGCCAACTCTCTACATGTCCGTTATGTTATTCTGAGCAATGGGAATACGCATTATCTTTGGGATATGCAATTCGGCAGCCCAGAGCCAATAAGCAGTTTTCCGTCGCTTGAGTTGCTTATACAAAATAAAGAATGGCATCCAGATGTTGAGGCTTTAATCGGCGAGAACGTAGATAATGCCTATATTGCAACGTCGCAAATGCCAACCCTCAGAGAGCATCCCGACTATATTAACGAGAGTGCAAGAAAAACTTTTGTTGAGAAACATAAGCTAAAAATCCTTCGCAAGTATCAGGTTGAAGCAATCCGAAAGGTTCAGAAAGCAGCAAAGAATGGTAAGAAGCGCTTTCTTTTGGAAATGGCTACCGGTACCGGCAAGACCCTAACTTGCGCCGCAATAATCAAGCTCTTCCTAAAAACCGGCAATGCCCGACGAGTATTATTCTTAGTGGACCGTATTGAACTGGAAAATCAGGCCAAAAAGGCTTTTACGCAAGCTATCGGATCCGACTATATAGTAAAAGCCTATAAAGAGGATAAAGACAATTGGAAAACCGCTCACATTGTGGTGAGCACGGTGCAATCGCTACTTGCTTCGGATAGATATCGTAGCTTTAGCCCAAGCGATTTTGACTTGATTATCTCTGATGAAGCTCACCGCTCGATTGGCGGTAATGCTCGAGCGGTCTTCGAGTATTTTAACGGATATAAGATCGGCCTTACTGCTACTCCGAAAGACTTCTTAAAAAACACTACGCAAAGTGAGAATAGTGAGCGCGAGTTTGAGTGCCGCGAATTGCTCGATACATACAGAACTTTCGGCTGTGAGTCTGGACAACCCACCTTCCGATATGACTTAAAGAGCGGCGTTAATGATCCGGATGGACCTTTCTTAGTCAATCCAATTATCTACGATGCTCGCACGAATATTACTTCTCAATTACTGGACGATCAAGGATATGCGGTACATCGAGTACAGGATGATGGCTCTGAGATTGATGAACGCTTCGGTATTAGAGACTTTGAAAAAAACTTCTTTAATGACGAAACTAACTGGGTGCTATGTGAGACCTTTATGCGTTATGCTGCTAAGGATCCGATTAGCGGAGAAATCGGCAAGTCCATCATCTTTACTGTTGGTCAGAAACATGCTGAGAGGATTACCCAAATTTTAAACAAATTGGCTATGGAGCAATTCCCCGGAAAATATAATTCGGATTTTGCCGTACAAATTACGAGCAACGTTATGCATTCTCAGGATTACACAATCCAATTTTCCGAAAATAAACTCCGAGGCCAGACTAGCTGGTTGCCAGATTATGATAGCAGTAAGGCTAGAGTGGCGGTAACGGTCGGTATGATGACGACGGGATATGATTGCGCCGATTTGCAAAACGTAGTCTTTATGCGACCAGTGTTTAGTCCGTCGGATTTTATTCAAATGAAGGGGCGCGGTACGCGCATGCATACCTTCAGATGGATTGATTACTCTAATGAGGAAAGTCTTATCACGATTAAGAAAGAGAGTTTTAATATAATTGACTTTTTCGCCGTCTGTGAATACTTCGAAGAAAAATACGATTATGATGCTCCGCTTGTTGTGCCGAGAGCGAAAGAGGCGACCATAGGAACTATACCATTACCTCCGACAAATTATCCAAATCCTTCGGTTGGTATTGAAATGCCATATGATTTAGCAGAGTCTGACAGCCTTAAAAAAGTTGATGAAACTGTGGTTACGAAAGACGGTATGCGCATCGACCGAGAGATGTTTCGTAGCTTTCAGGACGAAGTTAAATCTAACGATGAATTCATGAGTATCTATAACCGCGGTGATATTGAAGCGTCACTCAATTACCTAAAAAATCATATTCTCGGAGAAGATAAACCTAAATTCTATATGACTCCAGAGAAGATTCGTAAGATTTTCGGGCTCGATCGGCGGCTGGATTTGCGGGAAATTTTAGATCTGATTATGAGTAATAAAGAACCATTAACTAAGGCTGAATATATAAAGGCTAGATTTGACGAGTTTGTAAATGATAAGCAATTTGGGAATGAGCTAGTTAGCCAGTCATATAATGATGCCTTCGAACTCTTCGATGCTTATATTACTGACCGAAGAGTAGCGGATGCAATCGATGATAAACGGTATGGTGAATTATCTGGCTTTGGTTCTATCTCTATGAGACAGTTAAAGGAACTTGGGATAGATCGCGTAAACCAAATTGTAAATTATATCAAAGACTATATTAACGTAAATAAGCTAAGAGTAAAGGATTAAAATGGACTATAAGCAATTTAAGCAAATTATTGACAATGCCAGGGCAGTCTTAGTCGGGAAATTGCCTAGCCCAGTTGCGCAAGTGGATGCGATCTCTTACGCGTTAATTTATAAGTTTATGTCCGACAATGATGACGAATCGGTGTCGTTGGGCGGTAAGCGGGTATATTTCACCGGAGAATACGAAAAATACGGCTGGCACGAACTCATGAGTCCATCTGTAACTGGTCATGACCGCGTAACCCTATACCGTAGCGCACTGGAGAATATGAGTCGTAACCCTAATCTACCTCCACTTTTCCGAGAAATATTTAATGGCGCGACCTTGAACTTCAACGATCCGAATACCCTAAATCTCTTCCTCAGTGAAATTGATAAAATCAAACACGATTCTGGTGACTCGATTGGCGATGCCTATGAGTACTTATTGTCTACTATGGGATCTCAGGGCGACCTTGGTCAATTTCGTACCCCACGGCACATTATTGATTTCATGGTCGAACTAATCGATCCGGATAAAACTGATAAGATTCTAGATCCAGCTTGTGGTACGGCTGGCTTTTTAATTTCGGCTTACAGGCACCTAATGAAGAAATATGGTAAAAATAATCGGCTAACTAGCGAAGAGGTGGAAAAGATCCATCATAATTTTTATGGATTTGATATTGAACCAAATATGACTCGTATTGCTCGCGTGAACATGTTCTTGCACGGTTTTAAGTCGCCGAATATTATTGAACATGACACTCTCAGTTCAGAAGACTATTGGGATGATCGGTATGATGTCGTGTTAGCTAACCCGCCATTCATGACGCCAAAAGGCGGGATCAATCCACATAAAAAATTCAGTATCCAGGCAAGTAGAGCTGAAATTCTTTTCGTAGATTATATATCTACTCACCTTAAACCATCCGGAAGAGCTGCAATTATTGTGCCCGACGGCATTTCATCAAATAAAAATAACTCAGCATTGTCAGAACTAAGAAAGAATCTTCTAAATGAAAGTTTGTATTCCATAATTAGTTTGCCTAAAGGCGTATTCTTGCCGTATGCCGATGTTAAGACTGATATTTTGCTGCTCGATAAAGCAAAAGCTAAAAAACAAGACGGCATACTTTTTATCAACATAGAAAATGTCGGGCGTACTCTATCTGCGACGCAAGCTGATATACCAGGTAGTCAAATACCAAGAGCAGTAGAACTTATTAAAGCATATCAATCCAATAAGTCGCTCAATTTAGACAGTGAGTTTGCCTTTTTTGTGAATAAAAAAGCGATATTCGCAAATAAGCACCATATCCTCACTGGGAGGCGCTATGTATCACAACAGGATGAGATTCAGACAGACTATTTCACGGAAGAGCTAGGAAACCTATTAATGCAAGAAAAGGAAAGAGTGAAAAATGCGGATATCCCAGTCTGGAGTGTTTCAAACAAGGAGGGGTTTGTACTTCCGGAGAAGCACTTTGCGCACAAAGTTGCGTCTGACGATACAAGCAATTATAAAGTTATAAAGAAGAACTTTTTTGCATATAATCCATCGCGTATCAATGTTGGCTCAATTGCTCTAAATACCGCATCGAAAGTAGGTTGCGTGAGCCCAATGTATGTAGTGTTTTCTTGCGACGAGAACAAAATTGATCCAGAGTATTTACTTATCATACTAAAGACACGAGCTATTAATAAAGAAATTAATAGACTCGCGGGTGGCGGAGTTCGCACGCAGCTTAAATTTGATGACTTATCACTGATAAAAATACCACTACCACCGATTGATGTTCAGCGCAATATAGTAGAAAAAATCAATAAATGTAAAAAACGAGTCGAAGAGATAAGAGAGCTTATTCAAAAAATCGAGGAAGAAAAAGAAGAGATTTTAGCTCAATATTTATTACCGTCGAGCAGTAACAATAAAAAATAAAAACGTTTAATAATAAATTTGATTTAACACTAGAAATATATGTATATGTATCCTTTATTCTTCTAGACAAGAAAATTAATTCAGGTTTAATTCTCTTTTAGGCTTAAATTTATTTATATGTATATATCGTATTATTAAGTATTTTGCTCATTCTGTATGCGTTTATAAAAGTAATACAAAAGAAATTTTGAGATTGATGGTTTCGAACCTCAAAATTCAACAAAAAAGACTCAACTTTCATCTGTTGGGGCCTTTTGCTGAGTTGGCTGAAATCAACTCTCGTATTGCTTGGTGCCCGAGACTGGAACTTGGTTTTTTCTTACGAACACCAATTCGTCGGGGCGTCGCCTCGAAAGAATAAAATATATCTATTCTTCTCTCGTCTCCCATCGCCGGTGAACCACTAGTCTGGCGACTAGCGGTTCAACCCAGTCTCTTGAAACAAAAAACATCGCCCAGCGAAAACCAAATGGTTTTCTCTAGGAGATGGCGCCCGAGACTGGACAACTTCGCAAATCAAAGATTTGCTCAGCGGCAGGGCGTCAGTTCGGAGGAAAAATATCAATATTTTTCCTCACTCACTTCCTGCTGCCTAGACCCAGCACAGGCGCTACGCGTCCTTCACGCCTAATTCAAGTTACGCACCAGAGTAAAAACAGCCCCTGACGGGACTATTTTTCCTCTGGTGCCCGAGACTGGACTTGAACCAGCACACCTTGCGGCATATGCTCCTAAGGCATACGTGTATACCAATTTCACCACTCGGGCATACTTATATAATAACACATTATCCGCAAAAATGTACAAAATCGTCATCACAAAACGCCCAAAAAATCATAAAAATAAAATACCAAAATGGTTTTCCACAGTTTTTATAGAGGTGCTAACCTGTAGCAAAATCGCCCAAAAATCCCCTTCAAAATCATTGACACACCATATATAGTGTCATAAAATACTTATAAGACACTAAATATGGTGTCACATAGATAACATTTAGGTATAAATAATACAAAAACGATTACATATCAAACAGGAGGTATATTTTTTATGTTCAAAAAAATCGTTAAAAGAGATGGCAGTATCGTAACATTCGAACCAGAAAAAATCACTGACGCTATTGCCAAGGCCGGTCTCGTTACTGAAGAATTTAAGCACGATCGCGCCAAGCAGCTTTCCGACAAAGTTGTCCGCATTGCCAATGAGACTATTAAGCAGCGCACCCCGAGCGTCGAGCAGATTCAAGATATCGTCGAACAAGTTTTGATGGAATCCGCCTTCAAACGCACCGCTAAGCAATATATTACTTTCCGTCAAGAACGCAACCGTACCCGTGAAGCCAAAAGCAACCTCATGACCACCTACAAGACTATCGCTATCGCTGATGCCTCCGAAGATTCCGATGTCAAGCGCGGCAATGCAAACGTCGACGGTAACTCCGCCATGGGTAAAATGCTCCAGTTTGGCGCCGAAGGTTCTAAAATGTTCGCCAAGACTATCTTGATGCGCCCAGAATTTGCTGCTGCTCATGATAATGGCGATATTCATATTCATGATCTAGATTTCTATGCTACTGGTACTCTCACTTGTTGTCAGACCGACCCGCTTCAGCTCTTTGAGAACGGTGGTTTTAATACCGGCCACGGTCACCTCCGTACTCCGAATAGCATCGGCAGTTACGGTGCACTCGCCGCTATTATCCTTCAGGCCAACCAAAACGAGCAGCACGGCGGTCAATCCATTCCGAACTTCGATTACGCCATGGCTCCGGGCGTCAATAAGAGTTATCGCAAAGCCCTGAAGCGCAATCTTGAAAAGTATAATCACTTCACCGGCAACGAATTAAATATCGAAATTCCCGAAGATGCCGAGTACGGCGAAAATGTCGAAAAGCTCAAAGAGTTAGGCATTCCAGACGCCGTTATCAACGATGCTAACGAAGATGTCGAGAAGCAAACGTTCCAAGCTATGGAAGGCTTCATCCATAATCTCAATACCATGCATTCCCGTGCCGGCGCTCAAGTTCCATTCACTTCTATCAACTTTGGTACTGATACCACCGAAGCCGGTCGCTTAGTAAGTAAGGCTCTGCTTGACGCTACCGATGCTGGTCTCGGTCATGGTGAGACCCCGATCTTCCCAATTTCTATCTTCAAGGTCAAGGAAGGTATCAACTACAATCCTTCCGATAAAAATTATGACCTCTTCAAGCGTAGCATGGAAGTCAGTGCCAAACGCCTCTTCCCGAACTTCGTCTTTATCGATGCACCATTCAATCTCAAAAATTACAAGCCAGGTGACTATCGTACCGAAATCGCCACTATGGGTTGCCGCACCCGCGTCTACAGCAGCGTCTTCCCCGAATCAGATGGCATCACTACCGGTCGTGGCAACTGTAGCTTTACTACTGTCAACCTTGTCCGTCTCGGCATTAAGCATGGTATTTGTACCGGTGAGCGTAAGGAAGCCGACTGGTCTGGTTTTTATCGCGAACTTGATGAAAAAATGGACCTCTGCGCCGACCAGCTCCTCGAGCGTTACGAATTCCAAGCCAATCAGCATGTGCGCAATTTCCCATTCCTCATGGGCCAAGGCAACTGGTTTGGTAGCGAAAAGCTCGGGCCAAATGATACTCTTCGCGACGTTATTAAGCACGGCACATTGAGCATTGGTTTCATCGGTCTTGCCGAATGTCTCGTCGCTATGACTGGTAAGCATCACGGCGAAGATGAGGAGTCTCGTGAGCTCGGTCTCGATATCATTACTCATATGCGCGAAAAATGTGATGCTTACGCCAAGAAATATCATCTCAACTTCTCGCTCTTGGCTACCCCGGCCGAAGGTATTGCTGGTCGCTTTACTAAGATTGATAAGAAAGAATATGGTGTTATCCCTGGCGTCACTGACCGTGAATACTACACGAACAGCTTCCATGTCCCTGTCTATTATCCGATTAGCGCCTTCGACAAAATCGAAATCGAAGCTCCATACCATAATCTCTGCAACGCCGGCCACATTACTTACATCGAGCTCGATGGTGATCCTACTCAAAACATTGAAGCTTTCGAAGCCGTCATTCGTAAGATGAAAGAATCTGGTATCGGCTATGGCTCTGTCAATCACCCAGTCGATCGCGATCCAGTCTGTGGTTTCTCTGGTATTATCAAAGGTGATCGTTGCCCATCCTGTGGCCGTATCGAAAGTGAAGGTGATGTACCCTTCGAACGTCTCCGCCGTATCACTGGTTATCTCGTCGGTAGCCTTGAGCGTTGGAACGATGGTAAGAAGGCCGAAGAACGTGACCGTGTCAAGCATAATGTTGGTCCTTGCTCTAGCAAAGTCTGCGCTTGCGAAGTCGAGAGCAATATCAATGGCGTCTACAGCGTAGAAGAAAAAGCCGCCCGCGAAGCCGCCAAGGCCGAGCAAGAATCCATGACCGGCAAAATCTAATATTAATAATATTAATCAACTCTAAGTTAGCGGATGGGACTAGCGCGCTTAAGCTAGCCCCATCTCAGCAAAGGAAAACATGCAAATAAGATTATCGGGTCCCCTCGAACACGACAACATCGTCAATGGCTACGGCCTTCGCGCCGTACTTTGGACTCAAGGCTGCCCTAATCATTGTCCTGGCTGTCAGAATCCTGAGACCTGGGACTTTAATGGCGGCGTCTTGGTTGATATCGAAGATATCAAAGCCGAGCTCAAAACCTTCCGCGGGCAAACCGGCATTACCTTTTGCGGTGGCGAGCCGTTCGCACAGCCCGAAGCTTGTAAGGTCATCGCTGATTGGTGTCGCAACGAGCTCGGCTGGAACGTCTGGTCTTTCTCGGGCTTCACTTACGAAAAAATCCTCGAAATGGGCGATGCGGCAGTCGACTTCCTGAAGAGCCTTGATGCGCTGATCGATGGACCTTTTATTCTCGCCGAACGCGATCTCACCCTAAAATTTCGCGGTTCTCGTAATCAGCGCCTCTTGCATCTCGAGCTTGGTACTGGAAAGATCTTAAGGGAAGAATAATGATAAGCAACCTATGTCTCATCGCTTGCGTCAGTCAAGATCTTGGTATTGGGAAGGCTGGAGATCTCCTCTGGCATATTCCCGAGGACATGCGCTTTTTCCGCCAGACTACACAGGGAAATACCGTCATCATGGGCCGCAAGACTTACGAATCTATCGGCAATAAACCATTGCCAAACCGTGAAAACATCATTTTGTCGCGGCAAGACGTTACTGGAGTTAAAGTTTGTCATGATGAATCTGAGCTGAGAAGTTTTTTAGAGAAAGAGAACTCTCAGAAATTCATTATTGGTGGCAACGCATTATACCAAATGTTTATCAATGACGCCGAGAAACTTTACTTGACCGAAGTCGCCGCCGTGCAGCCTGCCGATACATTTTTTCCGGAATTTGACAAGTCGAAATTCACCCGCAAGGTCCTTCATGATGGCGTATACGAAGGAATTAAATACGAAATCGTAGAATATACTAGGAAATAACATGATTTACCTCGATAATGCTGCTACTACACCGATGCTTCCAGAAGTTCGAGAAACCCTAAAACGGCTTATCGACCTCGACTTTGGTAATGCTTCGGCCTTGCATAGTCCTGGCCAGCAGGGAAGAGTAATTATTGAGGAAGCTAGAGCTAATGTTGCTCGATTGATTAACGCCGAGCCTGAAGAAATTATCTTCACTTCTGGCGGCAGCGAGTCGAATAATACTATTATTAATACCTATGCTGGTCAAAATATTGCCGTGAGCAGCATTGAGCACCCTTCTGTCTTAGAAGCCGCCAGGGCCCGTGCCAAAAAGTTAGAACTTATCCAGGTTGATCGTTGGGGACGAATAGATCCTACGGATATCCCTAGTGATGCTGATTTAGTTTCTGTCATGATGGCCAATAATGAACTTGGCACGCTCGAGCCGGTTCGAGAAATAGCGGGGAATTGTCATCGAAATAATACTGCATTTCATACCGACGCTACTCAAGCTCTCGGCAAGACTCATATCGATGTTAAGGATCTGGATGTTGATTACCTTACGGCCAGTGGCCACAAAATCGGCGCTCCACTCGGCGTAGGTATAATATATTGTAAAAAAAGTCGCAAGTTGACGCCGCTTATTTTCGGTGGTCATCAAGAAAATAAACTCCGCGCCGGCACTAGCAATATCTTGGCGATTGCTGGGCTAGGCGTCGCTGCTAAATGGTGCTGGGATAATTGGAGCTGCCGCCAGTACGCCGAAAAGATTAAGCCCCTGCGCGACGAGTTAAGAGAGCGAATTCTAAAAGAAGTCCCGTATAGTAGCGTTAATAGCCCGGCCGAGGGCTGCTTGCCAAATCTTCTCAATATGAGCTTTCGTGCCGCCGAAGGCGAGAGTATTCAGCTCTATCTCGATCTTGCCGGCATTGCAGTCGGTACTGGCTCGGCCTGCGCCGCAGGCGATCTGTCGCCTAGTCATGTCATTATGGCCACGCAAGATGACGCCGAAATTGCGCATAGCAGCATTCGCTTTTCTCTCGGGCTTAATACTACTGAGCAGGATATTGACCATGTTATGCAAGTTTTACCAGATATTATTAAGAAGCTGCAGGGCATCAGCACAATTAAAATAGGAGATTAATCATGGAACAACCTTGGGCGTATTCGGAAATCGTCAAAAAACATTTTCTTAAACCTCAAAATTTTCTGATGGGCGATGAATCTAAATATCCGCACGACGCCGAGGGTATCGTTGGCAATCCCGTCTGTGGCGACCAGATGAAAATGTTCCTCCGTATCAAAGACGATATTATTACCGATGTCAAATGGAAGACTTACGGCTGCGCCAGCGCCATCGCTTCTACTTCCGCCTTGTCGGAACTCATCAAAGGCAAGACTCTAGACGACGCGCTCAAAGTCGGCCCTACCGAAATTGCCGAATATCTAGGCGGATTGCCTCAGCACAAGTTCCATTGCTCTGTCCTGGGTCACGAAGCTCTCGCCGCCGCTATTCAGAATTACCGCGAGCATGATTATAAAACTTCCGAGTAAGATTAAGCTTACGGCGAGTATGATTAATAGAATCGAGGGTACGATTTTTTAAGCTGTAATTTTCCGCAAAATAACAGGGGCAGCCTGGCGCATATACACAAGAACATACTTGTGAAACCTGTTAGTATAATTTAAGAAAACCGGAGCATATTTTCCAACTTTCCGAGTATAATTTTCCGTTGCCAGTTTTCCGAGAAAGCATTATAATTAAATTATCATGTATATTCATCGCAAAGCCGTTGCTGCATTTTATAAACTTACTATTGGTACGCTTGCTTTGGCGCTTGAATGGTATTTACTTAGCCAGTTTGGCCTCGCCGCTTTTCGGCTTTTCCCGACCTGGGTGCTCATCCTCACCGCCATTTACTTTCTCATTTCTGCCCTTGATCTTGCCCTTGCTCGCAAAAAGATTTCTGGCAAAAATCCTGCACCCGTCTTCGAAGGTATGATTATCATGAGCTACATTCTCATGATTGCCGTAGCAATTCTTTCCGTCCAGCATCATTTTGCTCTGCCGCATCTTGAGACTTGGCTGGTCTGGATGTTATGCTTCGTCCTGCCAGTTTTGACTTTTCTCGATTGGCTTCTCTTCGTGAAAAAAGGTCGTTGGCGAATTATGGCGCCATTCTATTGGCTAGCCTTACCGGCTTGCTATGTAGCGACCATGATTTTTACTGCCGGTTTTCTGCCCAGTACTTCCGAACTAATCTATCCGCTCGAGATTCTTAATTATTATAATTTCGGCCTTTGGAATTTTCTTGAATGGATATTGGCGGCCAGCGTAGGAATTTTATTAGCCGGCTATGTTTTATACTTATTGGATTTCATTATGAGTGGTAAACTTGCCAAGAATGTCGTCCTCCCACATATTCAGGTCATTGAAATCGAGGAGGAAATCCCAGTTGAGCCTATTAAACCCGAGAAAGCTCGTAAAGTTAAGTCAGAGAATCTTAGCAAAACTAAGCCAGCCAAGCCCACTGCCGACGAACCACCTATTATTGAGAAAATAAATTACACCTCACCCAAAGACTATCATCATTCACAAAATCCCCGTAAGAAATCTGCCGCCCAGCACCGCAAGAAACGCAAGCGCTAAACCGAATCATAGGATATTGTTGCATAATTTCATTAATAAGAATGTAGGTTCGTGTAGCAAAAGGCTAGTCATATAAAATAGCCAAAGCAAATTTCTAAAAGAAAAAGCCCCCTGCTCGTGCAGAGGGCTATTACGCCTATGGTACTTAGGCGCAATTTTCCAAGGAGGTAATACCCGGATGCAACAAATTTGCCACCAGCCGGATAATGGTCCGGAAATCTCCGGCCGGCACATAAATTACTGTCTTGCCCCTGACGACTGCACGAGCCTTCGTCGTCTGATTCCACGGGACACACGGCATAATATTCCACGTTGCCGGCGATATCGCCACGTTGTATGGACTATCATCCACCAAGATATAGGTGTCGTCGTCAAACCGCTTCTTCAGCGTAGTCTTCTCATCTACGACATTGAACCGCAGATGATCATACCACACTCCCGGCGCCGCTGCGAAGATCTGAGAAATCTTACTGTCGCGCACCTCCACTGAGAACGAATTCGAGTTCATCTGGATCAGTGCGCCGATTTTCTGTAGGTCCATCACCTGATCAAACCCCGGATAAAACTGCATGTTCTGGAAAGTCTCCATCTGCCGATAACAGTCATTTATCGCCAGGCGTTTTTCCATAGCTAAGCGCTCATTTTGCAGAATATGAAAATCAATTAGATCTTCATAATTCACGCCTACCTTTTTCGCCACTGTACCCGAAAGATCCCACGCCACATCATCAATATCGAAGACAGTCTTCAGTGGCCTGGCCAGCTTTCTGCGTGTGGCAAACTCAATCATTTCCGGCGTAATGACTCGCCCGCTGCAGCTCGTGGTCACGATCTCCTCCGTACCGCCAGCCTGCTTACTGGCTACGCTCTTCGTCTGCTCACTAAGCACATTTTTCGCCTCCCATCAAATACTTCGTCAGGTCATACACGAGTTCGTTGATTGCGATGAGATCTTTGCGCCAAACCGTCGGTTTACCGTTAATCTCCAGGATTGCCTGCGGACACCAGCTCCACGGCATATACTTCGGCATCACGTTGATCAGTGCCGGAGATTTTGCTACGTTGTGCGGACTGTCATCGACAAAAATCGTCGTCCGCGGATCCAGCGGTTTCTTCTTGGCTTCGCTATGCGAAATAATGTTCATCTGAATATCTTCTGGCCTCAGGCGAGGAATTGCCGCGAGCAGCTGCATACACTTCAGCTCACCAATTCGCTCATTAAACGAGTTACTGTTAATCATTACCTTCGCTCCCAGCTCGCAAGGTCGCATGATCTCGCTTGTTCCCGGCAAAAACTCAATGTTTTCAAACATCTTCGGGTTGCCAAAAGCTTCGATAATCGCGTCCTGCTGGTAAGGCGTCAGTCGCCTGTTGTCTCGAATCGAGAAAACTGCCGTCGCCGTCTCCCAGTCCAGCTTCAGCTCCTGTGCTACTCGCCACATCAACATCCAGAGAATATCATCCGCATCATATACTGCCAAGACCTCTTCCTGCCCGAGCGCCAGGTATTGCTGCCTTATGCGCTCAAAAAGCCACCTCGGCGTCATACTACCAAACCTCCTTCTTAATGTACTAAGAGAATCCCAGCATCAGGGTGTACCTAAATTCCTCCTCGTTAAGTCCATTATCGCACACCTCATCTCAAAAGCCAAGCATAAGCATTTAACTTTTTTGTCAAAAATCAAAGCTCTCAAGAACTCCCCCGCTGCCTGAGCCAACCTCAGAACTCGACATGCCCGTCGAGTTTCACTTCTAGCTTACAGGGGTGGAGCATTCCAAAACTCGACACGCCTGTCGAGTTTTACTCATGCAGTCCAGCCCTGGCTCCAAGAAATTTCAATATCTGAGACTATACTAAATCTATCCAGTCGACCCGATTCCGCCCGTTCTCTCGCCCTCGGCAAGATCGCCATCCGCCAGCAAATACTTCTGAAATACCACCTGTGCGATTCGGTCACCCTTCTTAATCGTAATTTCTTTGTCCGAGACATTATAGACGATCACTCGGAAATGCCCGTCATTGTCACTATTTTCATAGTAATCCGCATCGACGATACCGATTCCATTGCTCAGTACAATTCCTTTGTTCGGTCCCGAGCTCCGATTGCATACCACATAGAATTCATCTGGCTCACAATAAGCCTTCAGCCCGGTCGAAATCAAAGTCGGCTTCACTCCCGGCCGAAACGCTGGCACTCGCACGTCCTCTGCCGCTTCAATATCATAAGCCGCCGAGTTCTTTGTCGCCCGTTTCGGTAAATTTATCCCGCGCCCCTCCCAGCCTTTTGCGATTTCAAAACCACGCTTTTTCATGCTTCTATTTTAACATGTAAAGTTCATCTCGTTGTAAATTCTACACGCCATTTACTAATCTTTTCTGGTATACTAATTATAAGATAAACAACCGGTGGGCAGGTACAGTAGCTATAGCTATAAGTGGAGGTAATTTTATGGCAAAAATCACAGAAACGACCGAAGTCAGGGAACGACGCTTATTTGGTCTCATTCCAGTCTGGAAGACTCAGACTTACACAAAACGCAGTAGTGAAATTGAAGGAAAAACGCTTGAAAAAGTCTCTGCGTCAGAGCCAGAGAAACCAGCTGAAACTCCGCACGGTACTAAAGGCGATCAATATACTAAGGAAATTATTTCGCGCATTCTTGACGAAGGCTGCATGGATAAATGGCCCAGCTCCAAATATGGCGACGGCGTGCCTGCGCATACTCTGAGCATTAACCATATCATGACGACTTATGATTTGTCCAAGGGTGAATTTCCGCTCATCACTTTGCGCCCGATTGCTGTGAAGTGGGCGATTAGTGAATTACTCTGGATTTATCAAGATCAGTCCAATAATCTCGATTTGCTCAAAGAAAAATATGGTATTACTTGGTGGGATGAATGGGATATTGGTGATCGCACAATCGGCACCGTCTATGGTGAGACGGTTCGGCGCCACAATCTAGTCCAAGATTTGCTCGATGATATTAAGAATAATCCTGATGGTCGCCGCCATATTATTAATATGTGGCAAGTCGACGATTTCAAAGAAAAACACGGTCTTAAACCTTGTGCTTATCAGACCGCTTGGAATGTCCGTCATGGTAAGGATGGCATTGACTATCTTGATATGTGTTTGTATCAGCGCTCGAGCGACTTCATGGCCGCGGGCTGTATCAATCAAGTTCAATATACTACTTTCCTCTGCCTGGTTGCCCGGCATTGCGGCTACCAACCCGGCCGTTTCTCTTGGTTCGTCCAAAATATTCAGATTTATGATCGTCATATCGAGCTTGCCAAAGAGCTCATCGCTCGCGAGCCGGTCGATTGCCAGCCTCGCCTTTGGCTCAATCCCGAGAAAAAGAACTTCTTCGATTTCACGGTTGATGATATTCGCATCGAAGGTTATCCGCGCGAAGAAATCGTTACTAAAAATCCTCAGATGCGCTTTGACCTTGGCCACGAAAATGTTGATACCGAGGGCTTTAGTCTAGACGAGTTTTTATCCGAGTAGATTATGACACCTACAGAGCTTCGTGAACGACTTTTCGATCTTGAGGATGTAGCTTATCGCGAATTCCATCTCAAGACTTGCCCACAAGCTCAGTATGTCATCGGCGTGCGCATGCCCGAGCAGCGTAAACTTGCCAAGCAAATCACAAAAGGTGATTATTGGCAATTTCTCGATGGCTTCGAGCCGCATTATTACGAGGAAGTTCTCATTGCTGGCGTCGTGATTGCTACGGCGCCGATGAGCTTATCCGAGCGGCTAGGTTACGTTGCTTGGTTCGTTCCACTAATTAATAACTGGGCGATTTGTGACTGTTTTTGCGCGAGTTTTAACTTTCGCGACGAAGATTTACCGGAAGTTTGGGATTTTATCACTAGTTATGCCAAAAGCAACGCTGAATACGAACTCCGCTTTATGTTTGTGATGATACTTGACCATTTTATTTGCGCCGAATACTTAGATAGGATTTTTAGTTTGCTTGATTCTGTTAAATCCGACTATCATTATGTCGAAATGGCCAAGGCTTGGCTAGTCGCCGAGCTTTTTACCAAATTTCGCGACCAGACGCTTGAATATCTTTTACATGATCAGCTTTCCACTTTCGCTCATAATAAGGCTATCCAAAAGGCCTGTGAATCTCGTCGTATTTCCGCCGAAGACAAGCAGAAACTCCGTGGCATGAAGTTTTAATAAAGTATGGTATAATATAAGTATGAAGCACTGTTGTCACTGTCATATCGATGAGCAAATCAAGAAGTTTAAAGCCGGCAAGCTCGGTTTGCTTGGTGGCGTACTAATCATTGGGCATTTACTTTTTCATGTTGCCGAATGCCTAGTCATTCCAGTTATTATCGCTGGGCTTAATCGTCGCCCGGTCGAAGCTATCGAAGAGTTAGATGAGAAGGAACTTTCCGAGACGGCTATTGCTAGCCATAGTGACAGCCTAGTCAGTCTCAAGCTAAGCCTTTCCGAATCTATTCAGCAAAATTATCCGATAAGTCGTTAGGTTGGAATGCAATGCGGCTATATTGGCAAGCTTTCCTAGCACTTATCAAGAAATTCATTTTACGCCAAAACACCGGCAAGGTCGTTTGCGACTTTGCGAGTAGTATGGGTGTCGTCTATATCAAAGTCGCCCAGATTCTCGCCATGCAAAATGTTGGCAACATCTTTACGGAAGCGGATCGTCAGCAGCTTTCTAGCATTTGCGACCATTGTCGCCCACTCTCGTTTGATAAGATTCAACATATTCTCCAGCAAGAATATGGTGATAAGCTTGAACAAGTTTTTCAATCAATTGACGAAGCTCCACTCGGTTCTGCCTCGATTTCCCAAGTTCACCGCGCCGTGCTCAAAGACGGTAGGATTGTCGCAGTTAAAGTCAAACGTTGCGATGTGACGCATCGCATCGAGCATGACGTCCGACAAATTCGCAAAATCATTCACCGTTTCGGTAAGCTTGTTCGGTTTCGCAATCTTTTTGGTAGCGACAAAGCTCTCGAATATTATCTTGATTGGATCTACCAAGAAACTGATTTTCAAAATGAGCAACATAATATTCTGCGTTATCGTGAATTCGCCGAGAGTGTAAATGGCAAAATCAAAGGTATTCGTACTAAAATCGTTACACCTGAGCTTTATGCAGATTTGTGTACTCCGAATGTCATTGTTATGGAATTTATTCCTCATCCGACAGTTAATCAGCTTGAATTAACCGTTGCAAACAAAGCCAAGATCTCTCAAGCCGAAAACGATTACATCCGGCTGTCTTTCTACGCGCTTTTCCATCAGCTTCCAGTAGTTTTCCATGGGGATCCGCATGGTGGCAATATTTATCTTGACGCAGCGGGGAATGTCGGTTTTCTCGATATGGGCTTGATTTTTGAATTTAGTCCTGCCGAAGCCGAGCTTACGCGTGAACTTTTCTTAAGCTCGTATACCAGCAAAGTCGAACGCATTATAGACTTACTATTTCAGCAGAGCCAATTCGAACGCGTCGACCGCGCACAGCTTACTGCCGACATGCGCAAGGAAATTGATAAGTTACACGACATTCCTGTTCCGCAGTTTTTTGTCGAAATGATTGGTATCTTCACGCAATACGACATCGCTCCGCCGCGTTTTCTTTTCAAAATGGCCAAGGCCTTCCTCGCCCTCTTCGGCCTTAATACAATTATGAATAATTCTGCCGATACTAAGACTTTGCTTGCTCAGCAAATTACCGAGTTTTACCTTTCGCGCACCGCCGGAGATTTCCAGGATTTACTAAGGTCCGGTCTCCAGCTGGCGCCAAACTTCTTAAAAACTACTTTACAGGAAGGTCCGACCGCTGGCATATCTAGCTCTTTTTCCGAAATCTTAAGCCTTAGTGACAAATTCCAAACTGCCTCTTCTCACTTTCACGAAGTTTTAGAATTATTTGGAGTATCAAATAGCTAAAATGTTTTACGAGCAGCTCAATCACTTTATCGACTTAATCGAGCAGAATCTCGATGATATTAATTGCTCAGAACTATCTAATGGTGCAGGACTAAATTTAGCCACCATTCAAAAAGTTTTTCCGCTCATCACCGGAGTTACCTTGGCAGATTATGTGCGCAAGCGTCGCCTGACTTTGGCCGTCAAAGATTTAGTTCAATCCGACTTACGCATTCTCGACATCGCTCTGAAATATGGTTATACTTCTACGGCTACCTTTTCGCGTGCTTTCTATCGTTATCACGGGATTAAGCCTAGTGAAGTTAAACAAAGCGCGCAGCATCTGAAATATTATCCAAAGTTATCTCTCGCTAAGCCCGCCGAAATCGAAGATTTGAATTATGAAGTTATTAAAATGGGCGCGCTCGATCTCTGCGGTCTTGAAATTATTTCTGATTATCATCACATTCACCACGACGCTCCAGCTTTGTTTGAACTTGTCGCGAAGGAGTATGCCACTTTACCGCATCCCGATTATGGCGTACTGCATTACGACTACGGGCGTGATGATCTTGATAAATATCACTATTACGTTTTGTGGTTGCCTGAGCATCTGCCCCATGCCTTAGATTTTGTGCAATATCATATTCCACCCTTGCGTTGGCTGAAATTTTCGATCAATTCCCAAAATGCTACAGACATTCAGAATATTAGTGAACTTTTTTACCAAAAGTTTCTCCCGACTTGTCCCTATCAGCTACGCCCCGAGGCAGATTTGGAATATTATCATGATGACAAAACCGATTTTCTGATTCCAATTTATTAGGCTCACAGTTACTTTTTCCGTGCGCAAAATGTCAATTTCTCAGTAGCGCCTTATGTTATAATATGAAAAATGCGGTACTGTTATGAAATTTATCTGAAGCATGGCCACGTCAGTTCTTCCGACTGGAACACTCTTTTGCGTGCCGTCGCCAAATATCTCGACAACTTTTCGCACTGGCAAATCAAACTTTCCTATAACCAGAACTTGTTGCATTACTTTTTGCTCGCCGATCAGCCTATTCCGAATAGTTTTAGCCTCGAGAATTTTCTTCTTAAGTCGTGCGCGAATGTTCCCAAGACTTCTAGTCACTTTACTGGCATTTATAATTCTAATCGCAAAGATAATCTCGTCGATGTTTTTCAAGATTTTCAAAAGCAAGGTAGAAAGGCTTACGAAGTTTTACTCGATTTTTATAGTATTCATAATTTATATTCTGGACGCGCGCAAATTTTCTACCATTTCAAAGACAAAACTTATTCCAAAAAATTTACATCTTTTACGCCCGAGAAGCTTTTGAGTATTGATTTTGATAAGTCTAAAACTATTTTATATAAAAAGTTTCCGAAATATTTTAAGCTCGACAAAGTCACTAGTATCCTTACTGAAAATTCAGCTCAAGCTTTGCTTGAAATTGATCCTTTTCCGTATTTTGAGCGCCCTTATTATCTCGACCTAAATCATTTCGATTTCGCCAAACATTCACTAATCATCGGTAGCAGTGGCTCTGGCAAATCACGATTCATCGCTTCTTTCATCGACAAAGTTTCTCGAAACGATTCTGGGAAGTACAAAATCGTCGTCATCGATCCGCACGACGCTCTTTACAAGGATTGCGCCAATATTTCAGCGACTAATCTGATTAATTTCCAAACTTTAGCTAGTAGTATCGATCTTTTTAGCGCTAAAGTTGAAGATATTAACGTTAATGTCGAGCTCACGCTTTCACTTTTTCAAAATTTAATTGGCGATAATTACAATGGTAATCTCGAGCGCGTGCTCAGATATTCAGTTTATCTTCTCATGATCGCACGAAATTTCTCTTTTCTGACTTTGCGCAAACTTCTTCTCGATCTCGAATATCGCAATCAGATTCTCCGGCAATATCAAACAGCTTTGCCTACTAGCGTATCGCATTTCTTTCTCACGGATTTTAATGAAATCAAGTCTCAGCATTACGCCGCCGCCATCGCGCCAATCATCGCTTTTATCGACGAAATGCAAATGGTGCCGGTTTTTAATCACGAAAATTCCGGCCAATCTAACCTCGCCAGCAAAGTTGAGCAGAATTTTCTCACGATTTTCTCGCTCAACCGTCTCAAGCTCGGCGACAAAGTTACTCGTACCATCGCCGGGCTTTTGATGCAGCAACTTTTCCTGCTTGCCCAGCAACAGCCGGCGGGTCAGCATTTAATTATTATCATTGATGAAGTTGCTACCGTCCAAAATCCTATCATCGCCCGCTTCCTTTCTGAGTTACGGAAATATCATGCTTCGGTAATTCTGGCCGGTCAATATTTTGACCAAATCGAGTCCGCTTTGCGCTCGGCTATCTTCGCAAACATCCCCAATTACTATCTTTTCCGCGTTTCCAAAAGTGACGCTGATTTAATCGCTGAGAATCTGCCAATCAAAGTCGAAGGCGACGCTAGTGCCGACGCTGCTCAAAAAGTTCTTATCGGTTTGAAGTGTCGCGAATGCCTAGTTCGCATTAGTAGCGATGATGATTTGATGCCAATTTTTAAAGCCCACACCACGGATTACGATGTTGAATCTATGGAAATTCAGCCCGCCCTGCGCACGCAAGTACTCGATGCGAAAATACCAGAACCTACCGACCAAACTGCCGTGCATGTTCCCGAATTCAGCTTTTCGATCGAAGGTGACAACATCACCGCCTTTGCCCAAACTTTCTCCACTAATCGTAAACCAAAAAATAAGGAGTAAAAAAATGAATAACTATCAATTTCTCGAAATTGCAAACAAAGTTTTCCGAGCAATTTTCGATCAAGACAATCCCTATACGCTTGAGCAGCTAAAGGAAAAATTTGCCTTTGATATTATCTTACCGGTAGAGGTCAAAGATTCTCGGACCCATCAGCCGACTTGGACGGCTATGCCAAATGCTAAGACCTTTATTACCAATCAAAATTCTAATCAAGTCGACGATTCTACTGGCTGGATGCGCC
Organism: uncultured Candidatus Saccharibacteria bacterium; assembly: GCA_964581595.1. Lineage (GTDB taxonomy): Bacteria > Patescibacteriota > Saccharimonadia > Saccharimonadales > Saccharimonadaceae > Nanosyncoccus. Next base: position 13,124 of record CAZOPB010000004.1, on the reverse strand, counting down.
CGAAGAAAACTTTTCATAATCTCCACGAACTTCTAGCCGAATGGGACGAAATTAATTCTACTACTACCGAGCGCGTTTTCAATAGCGATAATGTCGTAGCTAGTGACCCGATTTATGAATCGATCAATGTCTATAATTCTACTAATTGCGGTAAGTGCAAAAATATTCTTTTCTGCGACGGTACTCACGAAAGTAATTTTTCCATAGCCTGTCAGCGCAGCGGCAAAGTTGATTTTTGCATTCGCGCCGACGATTCCAGTGCCTGCACAAATTCATATAATATTATTTGCTCCGGCAACATTAGCAACTCGCTTTTTATTCAAGATTGCGGTCAGCTTCACGAATGTATCTTTTGTAGCCACATTTCTAATCATGAATATTGCATCGCCAACATGCAATTCGAAAAAGACGAATATTACTTTTTCAAGCAACAAATTATTCAATGGATTTTGAGTGATAAATCCTAACTTTATATTATATAATATATGTAATATGATTCACCATGTTACCGTCAAGCCAAATTCCAAGAAAGGTCCGCTTGTAATCGAAGATGGTAATAATTTAACGGTTTATCTTCGCGAGAAACCAATTGACGGTGAGGCTAACGCGGCGCTAATTAAGCTATTATCTAAACATTTTCACATTGCCAAAACTCGTATTAGCATTAAATCTGGCGCTCGTGGCCGGGAAAAGTTATTAGAAATTCTTTAAAAAGCCTAAAAGTATGTTACAATTAACATAACAAGTGAGGTCAAAAATTACGAGCCGCCAGCCGGCTTGAGGAGGAAATTTTGAAAATCCAAAGTATCTATATTGGCGGATGGTTCCAGCGTACCACGTTGCAGCTTTCCGAGATTTACGATTTTTTACGCGATGGCACATCGCAGCTTGGTCTGGACGGCAATAAACTCTTAGAACTACGCGACAACTTACGTATTGATACGATTGAATACGGCGTAGCCAACGAAGAATTTGTTTCTTTTATCACCAATGAGCATGTGAAGGTCAAAATTTTCGAAGATGGTCTCATGATTGTGAGTAGCGAGCAAGTCAGCGAGCCGACTTTGTTTGCTGATGTCGAGCGTTTGAGGGGTTATTACGAAGAACGTTTATCTCCGGCTTTGAATTACCTCTTTAGCATGGGCGCACCAGTTTTCAAGGAGCTTTCTCGCGTCGAGAGTATTTATCCGTATTTTATCGTCTGTGATAACGCCAGTAGCAAAGATATTTCCGATCTTCTTGCCAAGACCGAACGTCAGAAGTACTTCGAGTTTGATGGCAAGAATTATAATGTCCTCCGTGGCGATAAATATTATTTCATCAATAATAAAAAAGCCACCCTTACTAATATTGAACGCTATATCGAAGAACAAGTCTTTATTCGCGAATTCAAAGGTCAGCTTCACCGCTATCTCAATCTTCATCGGGCAATTTGGGGTAAAATTGATAATATCAAGAAGCAAGCCAATCGTACTGAGGAAGAATTACTTGCTGCCAGCACCAAGTTGGAGCAATACGAAAAGACCGCGCTCGTCATCGAAGGACGTCTCGAACAAATGTCTACCTATGTCGAAGTCCGCGAGTCTACTATCAAGGACGACCGTGAGCTGATGGACTTTTTGGCTATTTCTGGCTATCGTTACGCCGCGCTTAGTGGGACATTGAGCTATATGCAGTCACTTTGGGATACGACCCGTCGCTATGTCGAGTCGGCGCAGCGCCTCGTCGCTAGGAGCGCCAATGAACGTATCCTTGGTACGGTCAGGAGCTTAGTTATCGTCGTAAGTTTCCTTACCATAGTTAGTGTGCTCGGTCTCATCTTTGGCACTGGACTGAAATTTAGTATTGATACAATTATTTATCTTGCTATTCTGATTATCGCCGGTATGCTCTGCTGCAAAGCTGTCAAGGCTTATCATCACGCTAAACATTATAATATTTTGGTCAACGAAGGAAAGGAGGACCAATGAAACACAAAATACTAACTAGCCTAGTTCTCGCGATTACTCTAGGCTTAGGTATCGTCGGTGGGGCGCAACCTGTAGTTGCAGCTGGAGAAAATACCGAAGAGACTTTTCGCTACGAAGAAGCTGGCGATACTAGCACTATGTGGATGGGGCAAAATCTATTCCTGGCTGGTAACAATGTAATTAATAACGCAACTTCGCGCGGCATTCTCTTCTCGGCTGGCAACCAGCTCGACCTTCAGACTAAATCCGATTACGCTTTTGTCGCCGGGAATATTATTAATTACGACGCCGAGACCGAAAAAGATTTATTCATCGCTGGTAATGCTATTACAATCCAAAAAGATGCTAAGATTGGCCGTGATACTTTTGTCGCTGGTAATAATATTAAGCTCGAAGCGAATCTCCCAGGCGCTTTCTCGGTGACTGGTGCGACCATCACCATCAAAGACGTCAAGATCGACGGCAATGTTGACTTAGCTGTCGACCGGCTAAATTTCGAGGGCAAAGTCGAAATTAGCGGTAAGCTCAGAATCAATGAGGATGCCAATGTTAGCGGAATCGACAATGCCACTTATCGAGAAATCGAAAGATACGAAATCGTCGAGTACGAAATTACCGCCGTTGATATTTTTGTTGGCAAGATTTTGAGCATTGCTGGCATCTTCATTACTTTTGTTATCATTATGGCATTGTTCCCGGGCGTCAATCGTCGCGTCGGCAAAGAACTCACTACTCTTCAGTTTGGCAAGGATCTATTAATCGGTATTGTGACACTCGTCTTTATTCCGATTATCGTCATCTTCCTACTTATTTCCTTCATCGGTGCGCCTGCTGGTATTGTCCTCTTGGTGGCTTATCTCATTACTCTATATATTGCGAAGGGTTATACCGGTCTCTGGCTCGGTAAAGTCATCATTGAGAAACTCATCCATGGTAAGATCAATGCCTTTCTTGAATTACTAATCGGTGTCACCTTGCTTACTCTAATCATTATGATTCCATGGCTCGGTGGTTATATCTGGCTACTTTCTACTTTGCTTGGTCTTGGCTTGTTCATGCAAAGCATCAAACCAAACCGCAAGAAGCAAATTTCCGATCCAGAAGTCAAAGAAGCTGAAGTAGTCGAAGTCGCCGAGACTAAGACTGCCAAAAAGAAATCATCCGAGAAAGAAGCCGAGTAACCCATTATGCACGATAGCTGGAAAAGTTTCCTCAAGGGCGAGTTTGATAAGCCTTATTTCAAGGAACTTAGTAAGTTTCTTCACGAAGAATATGCTACCAAACGAATTTTTCCAGCTAAAGCTCAAGTCTTCCGAGCGTTTAGTAGCGATCTGGATGAAGTAAAAGTTGTCATTCTCGGGCAGGACCCTTATCACACGCCCGGCGCTGCTCATGGATTAGCCTTTTCTGTACCAGATTCGCAGCCGATCCCGCCTTCGCTCGTTAATATCTACAAGGAAATTGACGCTGAATTTGGCGAGCATAAAGAGCGCACTGGCAATCTCAAACATTGGCAAGAGCAAGGCGTCTTATTGCTTAATAATGTCTTGACTGTCGAAGCTCATAAAGCTGGCTCGCATCGCGGTAAAGGCTGGGAGACTTTTACAGAGGCGACAGTAAAGTATCTCAATGAAAATCGTCCGCATCTCGTATTTCTATTATGGGGCCGCGACGCACGCAGTAAGAAGCCTCTCATTGATCAGGGCAAACACTTAGTGCTCGAATCTGCGCACCCATCGCCACTTTCGGCCTTCAACGGTTTCTTTGGCAATGGTCATTTCGAGAAGGCAAACGCATTCTTGCGCGAACACCAGCTTGCGGAAATTGAGTGGTGATTTTGCAGTTGTTCTTTGGATATTAGGCAACACAGTAGAGTGTTCCATAGATAAGTTCCGTAAAAATGGTGGCGATGGAATGGCGAGCCTATGCTTACTTTTATAAAGTTTTTGCTTAATTTTATAGCTTCTATGCTTGCCAAAAAGTGGGAGAACTTTTCTAAAATCTCCCATTTTTTGTAGAAAAACGCAATTTTGCTATTTTCATCATGGATGTGCTTGTAAAATTTGAAAAAATTTTGTTATACTCCTCGCATAAATAATTAAACGGAGTAAACATGTACAACCAAATCTATCGGTCCATTCAGCACCTTAAGAAAATTCGCTGGCGAAGCTTAAACCTAGCCTTAATTATATTTTGCAGCACATTCGCCAACGCTTTTATTACTCATCCTACGCAGGCCAAAACTTGTGATGATGTGCAATTTATCTTTGCGCGCGGTTCCGGAGAAAAGTTAAATGATACAAGTTATCAAAATTGGAAGTCCGAAATCACAAGTCGAATCGCATCTTCTAGTTTGAAACATAGTTTTTATGAGCTGGGTTCAAGCAGTCAATCCGGTTATCAGTATCCCGCCGTCGCTGTGAGCGGAGATTTTCAGGGAGTTACGAATCTCCTCGGAGCTTACGTTGGCGCCGGGCAGGCCTACGAATTTGGCGAGAGTGTCATGCAGGGTGAGATCGAGCTCAATGTCTATACTCGTCGCATTAGTTCCGGCTGTCCGAATACAAAATTTGTCCTTGGTGGTTATTCTCAAGGCGCTATGTTAATCACGCAATCGCTCAATGATTTAATTTCCGAGAATATTCTCTACGTTACCACTTTTGGCGACCCAAAACTCTATCTTCCTGAAGGTAAGGGCAGCTTCGGCCGTCTTAATAAAATACCCGACGCTTGTAAGGGTAAAAATCTATCACCTTATCGTGTTGACGTCGCCGATTGCTATGCTTACGAAGGCGCCCTTGGTAGCGTGCGCCCATATCAACCGCCAGCATACGATGGTAAAATTGGTACTTGGTGTAATAATCACGATATCATGTGCAGTTCTGGTTTTAGTATTGACGACCATACATCCTATGTTGCCGAGAATATTTATCAAGACGCCGCATCCAAAATCTATCAAAAACTCCGTCAGGTTTTTCCAGACAAATTTACTACTAGCCAAAAAACTCCCCAGCAAGTTTTGCACGATGTAGTTTTTCTCTTCGATATTACAGGGTCGATGAGCCATGCCTTCTCGCGCTATGTTAGCGAAGCCAAGAATCTCGCTAAAACTATCGTAGCAAATGGTGGACGTATTTCACTCTTTACCTATGGCGACCTGCAGGACAATGTTTTTCCGAATAAACTTTGCCACACTTCATGCACTCTTGCTGAATTTAACGCTAGCTTTGATGATTTAACGGTTAATAAAGGTGGCGACGAGCCAGAGTCGCTACTTTCGGCTTTAATGTCTGCTATGAATCAGACTAACTGGCGTCGCAATGCTACCAAATCCGTCGTTGTATTAACTGATGCCACTTATCATGACCCCGACTTTGACGAGGCTAAAACCAGCTTGAAAGACGTCGTCCAGCGCAGTCTCGAAATCGACCCAGTTAATATTTACGTCGTCACTCAATCAAAACTCGCTAAATTCTACAAAAATCTTACCAGCTCGACCGGCGGCCAAGTCTACAGTTATACTTCTGATACTGACATCCAGCTTTCTACCGACCAAATTTCTCAGCGCCCTGTCGCCAAACTTAGTTTAGAAAATTACGCTAGTCTCGTCGACGAGGAAATCACTTTTGATGCAAGTATGTCTTATAGTCTAGGTGACTCTGATTTAACTTTTGATTGGGATTTGGATGGCGATGGAGATTTTGAGCTTATGAGCGCCGCTCCAATTGTTCAAAAGGCCTATGAGGAAGAATTTTCTAATTATATTCAAGTTCGAGTGCATGACGCCAAAAGTTCTAGTACGATGTCCGCCAAAGTCTCCGTCACGAGTACGCCTCCTGTCACCGCCGAAATTACTAACGCCAGCATCCATCAAACTTCTAGCTCCACTGCCAAAATTACTTTCACTACTAACGCCGAGCGGATACTTGTTCTCATTAATGACATGCCAGCCGGCTTCATCATTCCGCAAAATTCGCAAGGGAATTTCACCCTCCAAGAAATTGCTAGAAATACGCAGATTACACTTGTCCCCTATCTCAATCAAACTCGCGGCGCTAGCTATCAATTAGAAGTTGACGGCAATTACCAGTCGACAGTTACATCAACTGCGCAAGCCGCAGCGCCGGTCATTAAATCAGAAACAGCCGCCAGCGAATCCGCCTACATTGCTCCCGACACTGGCAGTTTTATTTACTAATATCTTCTCGATGCGAGCTCAAGTGCCAATGATCACCGTATTCACATTTGTACACGCTAAGTTTCGGCGCACCATGATCATATTGCGCCACCAGCGCCGCTACTTCCGCCTCTTCGCGCGTGTCGTAGCAAATCTTCTGGTGCTCGCCGACCCAGCATTTCTTGGGCACATGTTCATGATAGCTTAAGTTTTTCATCTTCCATATTATACTAGATTTATTGCATAATTACAAGTGTAGAAAAGTCTTCATATATTCATGCGCTTGTGCTATAATAATCATAAGTTAAATAGGTGGATTGGGTGAGCAAACTTGCAGAGTATTTGAATCGACATACCATTGGGAATGTTTTTGATCGCCCATCGATTCTAGAAAAATACTCTACCGATCGTTCCATTCTCAAAATTACTCCGCGCCTCGTTGCGATTCCCGAGAATACCGATGACATTCGTAAGCTACTCAGATTTTCTGATCAATTGGCTGACCGCGATTTCTTCTTGCCGGTTACCGTGCGTGGTAGCGGCCTTGATAAGACTGGCGCTAGTATTGGCGATGGCTTAATTATCTCAATGGAAAAATTCCGCCACGTCGAAGAGATTGATTTGCGTGGTCGTCTCGTCCGTGTGCAGCCTGGTATGACTCTTGGTGCGCTGAATGAAGCCTTACGCCTCCAGGGTGTCTGGTTGCCGCTCGACGCCGATCCTCGCGCTACCATCGGTGGACTCATTGCTAATTATACTAACGACGACGCGGCTAGTCGCTATGGTGGCATTTATCAATATACCGAACGTGCCGAAATCGTCCTCGCCAATGGTGATCTCGTACAAGTTTCACCTATTAACGTTCGTGCTGCCGAGTCCAAGGCTAATGAAAATACCTCCGAAGGCGTGCTCTATCGCAAAATTAGTAAGATTCTTGATAAATATGATGACATGATTCTCGATCGTTCCATGCGCCCATTTGATGCCATGGGCTATGCTAATATTACCAAAGTCCGCGAGCAGCATACCGTAAATCTCTTGCCTTTGCTTTTTGCTTCGCAAGGTACATTAGGGGTGATTTCTGATGTCATCTTGCGCGTCGAACCGTTGCCACCAGAATCCATGCGCCTTCTAGTTTCTTTCCACGATCTCAAGGCCGCCCAGCGTTTTCTAAACTACGTCTGCGATCTTGAGCCGGCCACGGTTAAAATTTGCGATCTTCGCATTATCGAAAACGCCTCCGATCATGGCAAAAAATCCGACCTCTTCATCCGCAAAATTGGTCGCGGCATGGCAGTCATGATTGACTTTGGCTACGGTCGCATCCGTGTTAAGAAGCGACTCAAGCGCACATTAGAAGTCATGCCGCCCGGTACTTTCTACGTCGAAGAGACTCCCGATAATCGCGACGCCTTCCAATGCGTCGACAACGCCCTGAAATGCTATCTCAATCCCGATGATGGCGGCGAACGCACTCCTATCCTCGATGACGTTTTTGTACCGAGCATGCATTTTAGTAATTTTCTCGAAGGCTTACATACGTTAGAGGAGACGCTTGGTGTCGAGCTGCCGGTTTTCGGGTCGTTCGCTACGTCTAATTATTATGTCCGTCCGAACCTTGATTGTCGCTCACTCGAGGATCGTAAGAAAATGATCGAGTTCATCCGCCTTTATACGCAGCTAATTGAATCTTGCCACGGCTCGCTAACTGGCAATGGCCCCGAGGGCAGAGTCAAGGCTCTCATGACTTCGCGTAGTCTCAGCGTTGGTGAGAAGGATTTGTATAGTAGTATTAAGGAAGCTTTTGATCCGCATAACATTATGAATCCCCAGGTCAAGCTCGGCGCCGATGCTAAGGATACCATTCGCCATATTCGCACTACCGAGCTCGGCGGCGTAGTCGGGGTGTAGTCAGCGCGCGGATTCGCAAGACACAGTGTTTTTTGCGCAAAACTTCCCTAGATAGAGAAGAGTGTGTTATAATATCATCATGAAGACTACAACTAAGAAATTATCTGACACTAAAGTGGAGTTGAAGGTCACCCTTGATGGTGCCGATCTTGCCACTGCTCGTCAAGCTGCGCTCAAGAAGTTAGCTACTAATCTCAAAGTCCAAGGTTTTCGCCAGGGCAAAGTTCCTGTCGAAATGGTCGAGAAGCACGTTTCCGAGAACGATATCAATAGTGAAGTTATCGACATTGCCGTTCGCACGACCATGCCCGAAGCTTTCAATCAGGCCAAAATCATGCCTATCGTGATTGAGCATGTCAATATTAGTAAATATGTTCCCGGTGAAAGCGCTGAATTCACGGCTACTGCCGAAGTCTTGCCGGATGTCAAGCTCGGCGATTATAAGAAACTCAAGGCCAAGATGGAGACTACCGAGCCTACCGCCGCCGAAGTTCAAGAAATCGTTGATAATATCGTCAATGCCTATAGCGAGAAAGCCGTCACCAAGCGCGCCGCTCAGGATGGCGATGAAGTTATTATCGATTTCGTCGGTAAGCAGGATGGCAAAGAATTCAAAGGCGGCAGCGCCAAAGATTATCACCTCGTCCTCGGCTCGCATACCTTTATCCCCGGTTTCGAAGAAGGCATTGTTGGTAAAAGTGCCGGCGATAAATTTGATCTAAATGTCACCTTCCCTAAGGATTATCCAGAGAAGTCTCTCGCTGGCAAGAAAGCCATCTTCGAGACTCTGCTCAAACAAGTCAATGAAGTTCAAAAGCCTAAGGAAGATGATGATCTCGCCAAGAAGTGCGGCAATTTCCAGACTATGGATGAACTTCGTGCCGACATCAAGAAGAATCTCGAAGCTCAGAATCGTCACCGCGCGATTGAGCAATATCGTGAAGCTTTGGTCGCCGAATTGGTGAAGAATTCTAAGGTTTCCGCGCCAGAGATTTTAATTGAAGATCAATTGCGATTCATCAAGGATGACATGCGCCGTAATGCCATGAGCCGCGGCATGCAGCTTGAAGATTTCATCGAAAGCGCCGGCCGCAAGTATGAAGATTGGGAGAAAGAAGCCAAGCAAGTCGCCGAAGAACGCGTTAAGGCTTCGCTGGTTTTGCAGATTCTCGCTCGCGAGCAAAATATCATGGCTAGCGACGAAGAAGTTTCCGCCAAAGTCGCCGAGCTTCGAGATCTCTACCAGAAGTCCAAAGAAGCTATCGAGAATCTCAAGAAACCCGAAGTTCGCCAAGATATCAAGAATCGCTTAATCATCGACAAGACACTCGACTTCCTCGTAGCGGCTAATGGTGGCGATGCCATTATGAACGAGCCGGCCGAAGATGCTAAGAAGTCTGCTGCTAAGAAGGCTACCAAGACTACTAAGAAGTCTGCTAAGAAATCCGAGAAATAGTCTTAGTTAAAAAGTATAGAAAAGTAGCCCTAGTCCGGGGCTACTTTTTGAAATAGCTGGCCATTATCTTAGCAAGAAATTTCAGAAGAGGAATGTAAAACTTTGAATTTTGTCCAGGTCTGGCTATTTGCTTACAGGGGTCAGATTTCGTCAAACTTGGAACGCGGACCAGGTTTGCCAAAACTCGATAAAAATGGTATTTTATATAAAAGCACAAGTTTTTCCATAAAATTCTTCCCTCAGCTCAAATCCATGGTATAATGGAAGTGTCTAGAATTCACACGATATTAGTATCGTTTGATAATTTATTTTTGTAGTATCAACAGACGTGATAATGGCGCCATGAGGCGAACAAGCGTCGGTTGAAGCTATCAAACGCAGATATCGTTGTGAGTTCTAGACACCCTCGTGGCGTCATTTTTATTAGCATCGGAATGTCGCCACAGGGAATCAAAAATCTAACGGAGGGCACCATGCTACTAATACATAAACCAAGAAATCATAAGTTATTAATCCTAGTGATAACTTCTGTTTGTTGTATCGGTGCTCTCCTTAGTCTCTCGGCTCTGACTTACACTCCCGAATTATCCCGCGCCGAGCAAGTTACTTATCCGAGCTTGTCCAATATTACCTATATGCAGGATATGACAGCAGACATCTGCAAACATTCTCATGAAAACGAAACCAAACAGCTCATCGACTCTCGTGACGGTAAGACTTATTGGGTGACAAAATTGAAAGATGAGAATTGTTGGATGACCCAGAACTTAGCGTTGGATTTAGATACTACTAAGTCACTAACTAGCACAGATTCCGATATAAGCAGCAATTGGACGCCGCCGGCCAATACACAACAAGGTATTATTACAAAATTTCCCAGCAGTAGCGACATGGCTCTTTCCTATGATCCTGGAGAATATGTCTATACTACCCCTATGGAACGAAATAGTTGTGGAACTAGCAGCATTACTAAAATAGAAGGTTGTCCGAATTGGAAACTAACATCCGGACTTAGCAAAGATATTGGCGGCAATGAACAAGCGCATTATCTAGCTGGTAATTATTATAGTTATGAAGTAGCTACAGTAGGTAGTGCACCTGCTAGCGGCGGAGCTTCAAACAGTATTTGTCCTAAGGGTTGGAGGCTACCAAGTACTGATGACTATACTAATTTAACAAATGGCCTTACGGTCAGCATAACCGACACAGCTAATAATATTAAACTGGCTCCATATTACTTCGTATATGGCGGCTATGTCCATCATAGCTCTCTGGTCAGCGCCGGAAGCCTTGGTTATTACTGGTCATCTATGGCCAACAATGATACCAGAGCTTATAACCTCAACTTCAATACTAACGTCAATCCGTCCGGCACATTAGTTCGCTACGTCGGCACTTCTGTCCGCTGCGTCGCCCGCACCGACCCGCCAGAAACCCGCACTCTCTCCGATTTAACTTACATGCAAGATATGACGATGGATGTCTGTAAGAACTCCGCAGTAGGCGAATCCAAGCAGCTTATCGATAAACGCACAAACTTCAACGGCACCAACCCCTCATACTGGGTAGAAAAGTTGAGAGATGACAACTGTTGGATGACGCAAAATCTTGATCTCGACATTCCTGCTGAGGGTCTGAAAGCCGAAGATACTGATATTCCCAAAGATTGGAATAGCGGTTCCAACTATCCACCAAAAGCCACTCAAACTACAACCGCTCCAAGTTTCAATAGTGCTAATGATGTCATTATGTCCTGGGATCCAGCGTTGGGCAGAACAGCTACTTATTGCAATGATGGCGCTACGGCTAGTAAATGTAAAACCAGCGGTAACCCCACTACATCCGTAAACAATGGACATGATGCTCAGGGTAATTACTACTCCTGGGTAGCGGCAACTGCAGGACAAGCAGCAACATTAACTAGTGGCACGCGTGGTGAACAATCTACACAGAGTATTTGCCCTAAAGGCTGGCGATTACCATTAAGCGGTAAAAGCTCAGAAAATGTGCTCTGGAATGATAGTAGATCATTTGCCTACTTATTTGAGAGCTATGGCTGGGCTTGGGATCTAGGTTATATGACTAGTAATCTTAATGGCGGCACACAGTATAGCGTTCTCGATAGCCCCTTCTATTTTGTATATGGCGGCCATGTCTTTGGCGACTCTCTGGACAATGCTGGTAGTAGTGGTTATTATTGGTCTTCTACGGTCTATAGCTCGGATGGCGCTTACGACCTATACTTTGATACCCGCGTCTTTCCATCTGACTATTGGGGCTGGTGGTATGGCAACTCCATCCGCTGCGTCTCTCCGGGCGGAGAAAAGCAGAATTATGATAATATCGAGATCACGGTAAATCCCCAGCTCACCCTCGACGTCGCCAGCGAAACCACAGTTAATAAAACCGACGCCAACCCCTCCACCGGAGATCTAAAAGTAAAAGTTTCTTCGAACCAGCCTTATGTAGTAGAACTTAGTTCAGACGACGCAACCATGAAATCCAGCACGACTAGCGCTACTATCCCCGCCAAATCCGGCTTACTAAACACTGCTGAGAATGGCTGGGGCATTATGAAGCATGGTGCCAGTGAATACACGGCTATTACTAATACTCCGGAACTTTTCTACCAATCCGCCAGCCCAGAAGTACAAGAACTCCTCCTAAAAGTCGGCATCAGTACTGCCCCCGATTTACCCAGTGGCGAATACTCTACCGATATTACCGTCACCGCCACCCAAAATTAACAAAAACATTGCATTTTTATCCAACCTATGCTAATATAAAAGCAGAGGAAATCAGCCCGAAAAGTATCCGTATGGATGCCTGCCTCCACAAGGAGCTAGGGCTGATTTCATTTTTTTCTTTCATGAAGCGATTTTATCGTCGGTCAATACGCCTAATTTCTACAATTTTCTTTTTGACAATATTTATGTAAGTTTTATGGTCGGTCTTATCCATATTCATAGAACGATTAATTGAGCCAGCGATTAAATCGGCCAGCTGAATAAGGTTATCGTGAACCGAATCCTCAAACTTTATCTCAATCTTCTTAGAATTGTCTCGATTAAGCTGGTGCCGTAAATATGCGGCGGTCTTGCGCATGTTTTGTCTGCTGGAGCGTCCATCGATTTCAATTTTTGCTTCATCTATTGGTATAGACGCCAATAACTCCTTGATTGTCCAATTATATAACTTTTGAACATCGACTACTTGCGCTATACTTCTAAAATCAGCCTTATTGATATAAACTGCATATATCCGAAAGTCGTAATTTCTAACAATCTTCAACAGGTCTATGATGATGTCTTTACGGATCTTTGCGAATTTAAATTCATAATCACTACGCCAGCCTAATGACTTGCGATATTCCGCTATTCGCCTAGAAAGCAAGTTGGCGGTTTCTGGCTTTATAAAAACTGCTGCCGCCATCACGAAATGAGAGCTAGAAACCGACTTAAATCCCGGATCGCCACTATCATCAATAAAAACCAACTGTGCTTCTCCGCCATTATATCCATTATATCACATCCACCCCCCTATGCTCCTCTATTCCGCCGCCGGAGCGGGGGAGGTGGTAAATCGTGAACCAACTGGATTTGAGTGGATA
>CAZOPB010000003.1:0-88703 GCA_964581595.1 uncultured Candidatus Saccharibacteria bacterium | reverse complement strand
AAGAATAAGCAAAGGCAGGGTTAAGCATGGCAAGAATTGCTAGTGTGACTATCCCTAATGAAAAGCAAGTGTGGATCGCACTTACTTACATCTACGGGATTGGTCAGACCACGAGTAAAGCCATCCTTGCGGAGGCTAAAGTTGAGCCTACCACTCGGGTGAAAGATCTCACCGAGGCTGAAGTTCAGAAGATCAATGATTTGGTCAGCGAAAAATACACCGTCGAAGGTGATCTGAAGCGCCTCGTAACTAATAATATCAAACGTCTCAAAGACATTAACTCCTACAAAGGCGTTCGCCACAAAGCTGGTCTACCAGTAAATGGCCAACGCACCCGCACGAATGCGCGTACTCGTAAAGGTAAGGCTATTGCCGTAGGTGGCGCACAGCCAAAAGCAGCAAGTAAGACTTAGTTAGGAGAAGTTAATGGCAGAAGAAATCATTAAGGACACCGCTGAAGTCGTAGAGACTAAAGCTAAGTCCAAAGGCAAAAAAGGCAAGCACATCGTCACTTCCGGTCAAGTCCATGTGCAAGCAACATTTAACAATACTATTGTCACCGTCACCGACAAAGCCGGCAATGCACTCGCTGCATCTTCCGCTGGCGCTAATGGCTTCCGTGGCAGCAAAAAAGGCACCGCTTACGCTGCTCAAGTTGCCGCCGAGAAAGCTCTCGAGGTCGCCAAACGCGAACACGGTCTAAATAGTGTTGATGTTTACGTCAGTGGTATCGGCCTTGGTCGTGATAGTGCTATTCGTGCTGTCTCCACCATTGGCATTAAAATCGATAGTATTACTGATGTTACCCCAATCGCGCACGGTGGTGTGCGCCCTAAGGGAGAAAGGAAACCGTAATGGCACGAGATATTTCTCCAATTGTTAAACAAAGTCGTCGCGAAGGCTATGCTCTTGCGCCAAAGGCCCACAAAGTTATGGCCAAGAAAACCGGTATCCCCGGTGAGCACGCAGACATGCGCGTTCGCGGTGGCAGCTTGTACCTCACTCAGCTGAGGGAGAAACAAAAAGTTCGCCGACTTTACGGTTTGTTGGAAAAACAATTCGCAAAGTTGATGAAAGAAGCAGAACGTGCAGACGGTCTTGCTGGCGAAAACCTTCTTCAATATCTTGAACGCCGCGCAGACAACACTGTCTACCGTGCAGGTTTTGCCCTCACTCGCCGTCAGGCTCGTCAATTAGTCTCCCATGGGCATTTCTTGCTCAACGGCAGACGCATTGATATTCCTTCTATTCGGTTGAAACCAGGCGACGTCCTTGAGGTTCGACCAAAATCACAGAAGTCTGAATATTTCAAGAATCTAGAGAGCATCGTCAGTAGTGCCTCCACCACTCCGCTTAGTTGGCTAAAATCCGATCCAAAGAAAATGAAGATTGAAATCACCGGCTTACCAAAGCGTGAAGAAGCTGAAGCCGGCATTAACGAACAGCTAATCGTTGAGTACTACTCACGTTAAGGAGAACAATAAATGACTACAAAAGTTATCCACGAAGCGAACTTGGCAGAAGTTAATCAACTAAGTGATACGAGTGCTGAGTTTGTGATTCGCCCACTTTTCTATGGCTATGGAAATACTTTGGGCAATTCACTTCGTCGAGTTTTGCTCTCAAGCATTAAGGGTGCGGCAATCACTTCATTTAGCATTGAAGGCGCTTCTCATGAATATACTGCTGTCGCAGGTATCCGTGAAGATATCGTCGACATCATGCTTAATCTCAAGAATATTCGTTTCAAATCCCACTCTGAAGAGCCAGTCGAAATCGACTTTGAATGCAAAGGCAAAGACGCCGGCGAAGATGGCGCCGTTACCGCAGGTAATATCAAGCTTCCAGCTGACATTGAGGTTGGTAATCCAGAGCAAATTATCTGCCACATCGACGATCCAAATTTCACTCTAAAAATGCATCTCATCGTTGAGACTGGCCGCGGCTACCTCAGTATCGAAAAATCCAGCGAAGACCGCATTCATAGCGATATGATTGCGCTTGACGCTGTCTTTACGCCAGTTCTCAGAGTACGTTACAAAGTAGAAAATACTCGTGTTGGTCAGGATATGAACTATCAGCAATTGACTTTGACTGTCGATACTGACGGCACTATCACCCCGCAAGAAGCCTTCGAAGAAGCTGCAGCTATCTTGGTAAACCAATACACCGCTCTTGCTGGTGGTACTACCGTAGAATCTGCTCCCGCTCCAGGCGTCGAATCATCTAATGATGATTCCGGCTTAGCCCTTCCGATCGAAGAGCTTGGGCTTTCTGCTCGTACTACGAATGCCCTTATCAACAATGATATTAAAACCGTTCATGATTTGGTATCACTCTCCGAGGTCGATCTCAAAGATCTCAAAGGTTTCGGTAGCAAAGCCCTGGACGAAGTTAAAGCAAAATTAACGGAGTTACTCTAATGCATCGTCATGGATATAAAGGTCGCAAATTCGGTCGCGAAACCGACCAGCGACGTGCGCTAGAACGTGGGCTCATCAAAGCGCTAATCGAAAATCAGTCGATCACGACTACTCTCGCTCGCGCGAAAGAAATCCGTCGTGAAGCTGAAAAGCTTATCACCATTGCCAAGAGAGGTGGTTTAGCCAATCGTCGCCTCTTGATCTCAAGATTAGACGATATTAAGACCGCCGATCTCTTGATGGATAAGATCGCCCCACAAGTCAAACGCGACTCTGGTTACCTTCGCATCGAACGTGCCGGTTTCCGCCGCGGTGACAATGCCGAAATGGCAACCATCAGTTTCGTCGATAATATCGACCTTAAGGAGGGGAAATAAATGAAAACTGTAAGCAAAACTTATAGCCAAAAACCCGCTGAAATTCAGCGTGAATGGTGGCTCATCGACGCCGGCAGCATGCCTCTTGGCAAACTCGCCGTAGTTGTTGCCGACAAATTAATGGGCAAAAGTAAAGTTACCTACACCCCACATGTCGACAATGGCGACTACGTCGTAGTCATCAATGCCAAAAACATTCAAGCCACCGGCAACAAGATGGTCGACAAAATGTACTATCGCCACAGTGGCTTCCCCGGCGGTTTGACCGAGCTCAAGCTCGAAGAAGTGATCGAGAAAGATCCAAAAGTCGCTATTGAACACGCCGTCAAAGGCATGATTCCCAAGAACAAATTGGCAGCCGACAGACTAGCAAGACTCAGGGTGTATAGTGGCACCGAACACGCCCATACCGCCCAGAATCCAAAGGAGATTAAATAATGGCTACTAAAGATTCTTATATTTATGGCCTTGGCCGTCGCAAAGCTGCTACTGCCAGAGTCCGTCTTTACAAAGGCAAAGGCGAAATCACCATTAACGATAAGCCTGCTCTCGAGTATCTCTCCGGCAACAAAGGTTTGCTCGCTGAGATTACCGATCCATTAGCTCTCGCCGAGAAACAAAACGAATACGATGTCTCTATTCGCGTCTCTGGCGGTGGCTTGGCCGGTCAAGTCGACGCTATTAAGCTTGCTCTTAGCAAAGCCTTGACTACCGAGATGGCAGATCTTCGCCCAGTGCTGAAGAAGGCTGGCTTCCTCAAGCGCGATCCACGCGAAAAGGAACGCAAGAAATACGGCCTCCGCTCTGCCCGCAAGAAAGAGCAGTTCTCAAAGCGTTAGTCTCATCAGAGATCCCATGTCTAGGGCGTCAAGCCCTAGACATAACGCTACACAATATTAAAATAACGATTATTTAGGTAAGTATTTTTAAAGTCTTAATGACTAAAAAGATACTAGATCATTTATTTTTGGAAACCGCGCTTTTCAAAAATAAATCATTCTGGTTTCTTTTCGTTGGGGCTTTTACTTTCCAAAGAAAAGCCCCACTACTATGCTACCCAAAGCCCTTACTGATACCATCGAAGCTCTTGGTCATCTGCCCGGCGTTGGCGCCAGGACCGCTGAACGCTACGCTTACTTTTTGTTCAAGAATAGTCCCCGCCTTAGCCTCGATATTGCCGGCGCGCTAAGCGTATTGCACGCCGGAGTCAAAAATTGCCCCGTCACCTTCGCCCTCATCGACGTCGACGAAGAAGTCTCCGAGCTCTATAGCGATCCTGAGCGCGATAAGTCTACCGTTCTCGTCGTCGAAGAGCCGCTCGACATTTACGCCATTGAGCAGACCAAACAATACCAAGGCACTTATCACGTCCTCGGCGGCGCCATTTCACCTATCGACGGTATTACCGCCGACCAGCTGCACATCAAAGAACTGCTAGAGCGTATTAGCAAAGACGACGTCAAAGAAGTTATCGTCGCCACTAATCCTAGCGTCGAGGGGGAATCAACCGCCCTTCTACTCCAAAAAATGCTCCAGGAACAATATCCCGAAGTCAAAATCACCCGCCTCGCTCGCGGCCTGCCGCTCGGCGTAGACCTCTCTTATGCCGACCAAATCACCCTCAGCGCCGCCCTCGAAAACCGCACCAAATTATAATTATGCTATAATTAGAGTAAGGAACCATGTTCCCCGGGTTTCAAAGGTATGCAATTGAGGTCAAGCTCCGGCTGCTGGAGATGCCCCGAAATTACCAGGATTGTGAAGTTCTCCTGTGATCGATTTGACGAAAATCGACATAGGTTAGCATATTATGATAAGCTACGGCTTAGCTTAACTACAAAGAACTTCCTCCGCTTTTCCGCGGTTTTTACTTCGTATATGGCGGCTATGTCAATGGTAGCTCTCTGAACAACGCCGGCAGCCAAGGCAACTACTGGTCATCTACGGCCTATAATTCAGACAACGCTTACAACCTAAACTTCACTACTAGCGTCAATCCGTCCAACAACTGGAATCGCTACAACGGCATGTCTGTCCGCTGTGTCGCTTGTTCCAATCCTGATCTCATAAAATTCAAAATCCGCAAAACCTGTGAAAGCTTCACAGGTTTTGTCTTATCTCAACAGAAGTAAGTAAATTACAAACTCATGAAAGCTTCACAGGTTTGCCGAAATCGCCTATCTTTATTAATTCTGCGTAGCAGTGGCAGCAAGTAAGACTCTCCACGAAAAAGAGTTTTAGGAATACTCACCTCTGTTAGCTAACTGTAAAACTCTCCACGGTGGAGAGTTTTACAGTTTTATTAATTTCGCTTAGTTTTGGGTGGCAGTGATAGTGATGTCGGTGGAGTATTCCCCGCTAGGTAGATCGGGGGCGGTGCTGATACCGACTTTTAGGAGGAGCTCTTTTACTTCTGGGCTGGTCGCTTGATAGAATAATTCCGGGCTTGTCGTAATTTTCGTATAAATCGTATCTCCCGGCTTCATAATCCCCCAGTTGTTCTCCGCAGTAGTTAATGCACCACCATTCGAAAGAATTTTATCCCCATTTTCCGACACCAACTCCGCATGTTCTCTCGCATTGATATTTACTGAATATGGCTGATTTGAGCTCACCTTCACACTCAAATCCGCCGTTGATGGGTTAACTTCACCTTTCTCTACTACTACTTCCTCCGCCACATCCAGAGAAATTTGTGGATTGATATTAATTTTTACATTTTCATTCAATACCGTGTCGTTCCTAGCAATACAACGAATAGAAAAACCATAATGGCGACCGTCGTAGCTAGATGGATTGACACCGGTATTGAAGTATAGACTATACGCATTGAATCTATCGCCGGCCGTGGACGACCAATAGTGACCGCGCTCGCCGACATTTTCAAGAGAATTACTGTTAGCACCACCGTTATATACGAAGTAGTATGGTGCTAACTTCAGATTATTGGCGGTAACAGTAACACTAGCATTAAGCCCATTAGTTAGCATAGCGAATTGTTTACCATCACCACTCGTCGGTAAAGTCCATCCCTTTGGACAAATACTTTGCGTAGATTGTTCACCGACGGTAGTGCTAGTTAGTGTCGCTACCTGCCCAGCTATTGCTGCTGCCCATGAGTAATAATTACCCACTAAATAATGCGCTCGTTCATCATCACTGCTCGACGTACTAAGTCCCGCTACCTTAATCCAATTCCTGCAGCTTTCTATTTTAATAACCGTCCCACAGTTATTTAAGGCAATAGGCGTAGTATAGACAAATTCTCCTGGATCATATGAATTAATATCATTATTTCCGCTAAAACTGCTCGGGTTACCAGTCTGAGTAGCAACTGGAGCGTAAGTAGGGTTTGTAATACTATTCCAATCTACTTCAATATCGGTATCTTCAGCTTTCAAACCTTCCGCCGGGATGCCTAAGTCCAAATTCTGGGTCATCCAACAATTACCATCTTTCAATTTCGCCACCCAATAAGTCTTACCGTCACGAGAGTCGATGAGTTGTTTAGTTTCGTTTTCATGAGAATGTTTGCAGATGTCTACTGTCATATCCTGCATATAGGTAATATTGGATAAGCTTGGATAAGTAACTTGCTCGGCGTGAGATAATTCTGGTGTATAAGTTAAATAATATAATCCTAAGAGGCCAAATGTAATACAAATAGAAGTTATTAATGTTAGTAATAACTTATGTTTAGAAAATGGTTTATGTATTTTTAGCATCTGGCCTCCTAGCTTTATTTAATCCACCGCCCGAGGCTAAATACAAAAATGGCACCGCGAACGGTGGAGAAAAAGAACACTCTACGGCACGAAGCTATACAGCATACTTTTTGGCCGCTCACGGCGCCATTTATACACTGTATAAGCTTCACGTATCACAAAAAACAATATCATGTCGCTTTTAATGAATGTTCTTTTTCTCCACTTCTATTGTATCACACAAAATTATTTTTGCGCAAATTTCCCCGCCGCCGGAGCGGGGGAGGTGACAGGTCTGGGATTTGCTGGCATAGAATATATGCAAGAAATGGATCAGGTGACTTGCTATCGAGCTGCAGATGGAGAGAAAGGTAGACTAGAAGATATCCGTGACGGTAAGGTTTACTGGGTAGGTAAACTCAAGGATGGTAACTGCTGGATGACTCAGAACCTAGATTTGGATTTATATGCCAATGGCGCAAATCGTAAACTAACCAGCGCTGATTCAGACATGTCAAGTGATTGGACATCTACGACTGGAGCTTCAGGATTATGGGTTGGTAGTAGTTCGGATTACAACGTAGTCAAATACTATGATCCGGGCGAGTATGCTTATACTAATCCAACTAATCGCTTAAGTAGTGGTTGCGGTACATTAGACAGTACTGCTTGTGCAAATGCAGGCTGGAAACTAATGAGTGGAGCTAGTACTAATGATTCTGGAAGCGAGACAACGCATTATCTAGCTGGTAATTATTACTCTTGGGGTGCCGCTACCGCTGGACAAGCCGCAAGTCTAACTAGTACCACTGCCGGCGAACAATCAACTCAAAGTATCTGTCCTAAAGGCTGGCGACTACCATTAAGTAAGAATAGTAACAATGCAATTAGCGGATCATTCTATAACTTACTCAGTAAATATGGCCTACAAAACAGCTTGACTGTTAATAGTTACGATATTAGACTAGCTCCACTCTACTTCGTATATGGCGGCTATGTCAATAGTAGCTCTCTAGACTACGCCGGCAGCTACGGTCGTTATTGGTCTTCTACGGCCGTCAATGCATCCTACGCTTACAACCTGGTCTTCTATACTAGCGTCAGCCCGTCAAACGATATCAGTCGCTACTTCGGCTTCTCTGTCCGCTGTGTCGCTAGGTAATTAACCATCTACCAAACTAGGAAGTAGGAGAATAACTAGCCAACTCGAACCATTCACCAAAAGTAGTCTAATACAAGGAAAAGCCGAAGCACGGAATGAGACGTACTAAAAGTACGGCGAATGAGTACTAGAAGCTTTGACGCAGTAGTAGGCTACTATTGGTGGATGCCATCTTGGAGCAAATCCATTCAGTGGCGCTAGGTAATAACCAATACTCTACCAAACGCCCAGCGAAACTAGGAAGTAGGAGAGTATATTAAGTTGAGCTTGCGGAGTATCACCTATCCGTTTTCTCTCGGGGCTCCCGGAGCACCGTCTTGCAAATTCTATAATTCCTAAGCTCTTGCTGGAATTATAGAAATGCAGCAAGACGGAAACGGAGCGACGGATGAGCGAATGTCACCCGCGACGGCGGGCTGACATGAAGCGTCCCCGGGAGAAAATGGATAGGTGATGTTCCAGAAACTAAGCACTACATTCCAAAATCTATAACTACACTAAAGCTCGGAAGATTTATTGTAACCCCGACCGTCGAGGAGCTGAAAAGGCTTTGGATAGACGACATTAAGGACGCCGCGTCTCGAAATCTATGACTGCGCCAAAGCCCAACATTCCATCTTTCATTTTTCCGAGTATCTTGTTATAATAAAAATATGTATCGCTTATCGTTAATTATTAGTGAGATTTATAACAAATATTTGCCTTTGGCCGAGAAAGATGGCATTATCCTAAATCTCGACTTTTCCGATACGACGAAAGAAATCTCTGACCCCGACCGCATTAAGCAATTTCTCGACGAGCACCTTAGCTCTACTTTGCAGCGTTCCGACAAAGGCGAAGTCACCATTAGCGTCGACAAAAATGCGATCACGATTACCGATTCTGCTACTACGCTCTCACGCGCCGCTTGCGCTCTGCTGAGCAATAAATACATCGACGTTTCATCTCGTGTCGGCTTCGGCACTACCGTAAAAATCTTTTTTCAGCCCCGTGAACTTCCTGTCCCAGTCCCAGCCGAGCCCGCAAAATTGCAGATCGAAGACGTCGCCATCGGCGCCAACATTGATAGCACTGAGAAGAATACTACCGTTGAAACTTCCATCGCTACCAAAGCCAAGCGCGGCAAAAAGACTCTTGGTCTCGGCGCCAAATTGAAGCTAAAAGGGAAAGATAAAACAACGCCAAAATCCTCAGCGAGCAAACCCGCTAAATCTACCAGCAAGTTCAAAGTCGCCAAGTCCCAGCGCCAGCTTGCCATTGCCGCCAAGAAAGCCGACAAAGAAGTCAAACGCATAGCCAAGAAAGCCAGCAAAGAAGCCGAGAAACAGACTAAAATTCAACAAAAATCCGCCAAAGCCACCAAACAATCTACGAGATTATCGAAATCAAAAGCGAAATCGACTGCAAAACCCGCAGCCAAGAAAACCAAGACCGTCCGCAAGCTAAAACTCTCCTAATTTTTACTTAACTTTTATCCGCTTATGCTATAATAAGTATAAGTACGGAGGTTATGTATAGTGAGAATTTTTTCTGCACAAGATAAAACGCAGAATAGGGCAGCCAAAACCCATGAGCCTTGGCTGAGCCAAAAATGGCACAGCTTCAAAAGTTATTGCTCTTGGGAAAATCTCAACCCGCTGAATTGGAGCAATACCGAAATCAAAATGTTCCTCGGTGCCTTTTTTGCCATCATGCTGCCGATTTATATTTTTATTGGCCTCCAGCCGATCCCGAATGCTGAAGCCACCAGCCTTCCTAAGCTCGAAATTGAAAGCATCAATCTCACCACACCTGTCGCCACTGTCGAATTAGTAGATCGCCAACTTATCGCGCCCGACCATATTGCTGGTATCTACAATAGCGCCAAAAATAAACTTTTCATTATCGGTCACTCTTCTACTGTTTTTAAGAAACTCGACCAAGTCCACGTCGACGACATTTTCTCCTACGACGGCATTACTTATCAAATTCAAAAGCTTGAAACTATCCCCAAAGCCGAAATCAGCATGAACGAAATCCTCAAAGCCGAATCCGAACCAACCATCATTATCATGACCTGCGCCGGCGAACCTCTCGCCGACCAAGACGCCACCCATCGCCTCATCATCACCGCTAAAGAAATATAAAGTCTTTTCTCTAAATAAGATAATTAAAACAGTTTTTCCGACTCGGACCCTTTGCGAGAACGGCGCGAGACAAGGCGACGGCGAGTAGCGGACTGCGCCGTATTTAGGATACGGCAAAGAAGCAACGGAACCGTCAACGTAGTATCACGCCAGCTATCGCGAAGATTACTCGTCACCACATACTACATTACTATTATAGCAATATAGTATGCTACAAACGCCACCAGCATCGCGGCCCCCTCACCACGCGAAATTTTTCTTCTCGTCCACGCAAAGAAGAATAATAGCACCGCCGAAGCCACCAACATAATAATATCCAACATCTGGAAACTTGCCGGCGTAATCGAGCCAAAAATCGCCACCGGCACGCCTAGCACCACACAAATGTTAAAAATATTGCTACCAATAATATTACCTACCGCAAGATCCTGCTCGCCCTTACGCGCCGCCACCACCGTCGTCACTAGCTCCGGCAGGGAAGTGCCAAATGCAATCACCGTCAGCGAAATCAGCCGTTCACTCCAGCCAATCGCCGTTGCGATCTCCGTCGAATTCCGCACTACCATCTCGCTACCAATCACAATCCCAACCAACCCCAAAAGCACAAAAAGCAATGACTTCCCTAGCGTAAACTTCGGCTTCTCATCTTTTGTCTTATTTTCTTTGTGCTGTTTCGCCAGCGTAATTAGATAATACAAAAACACCGTGAAAAACAACAATACCACAATCGCATCCCCTCGCGAAAATTGATTTTGATCGCCATTCATCAGTGACACATCCAAAAACAACACCGCCAGCAATGTCGAAATCAGCATACATAGCGGCAACTCCTTCCGCACCGTATTTGTTTTAATCCTAATCGGTCGAATTACTGCCGCCAATCCCAAGATTAAAAGAATATTCAAAATACAGCTACCAATCACATTACCCAACACCATATCTGTACTACCCGAAGCCAGCGCCGAGACCGACACCGCCAACTCTGGCGCACTCGTACCAAAAGCAATAATAGTTAATCCAATTAGCATTTTCGAAACCTTGAAATTCTGCGCCGTGCTCGAAGCTCCGTCCACAAATACGTCCGCTCCTTTAATCAGCAGAATGAATCCCACTATCAAAAGTAAAATATTCAAAAACATCTTTTTGTCTTTTCTTAAATTATTTAAGCTTATTTTATCACATTTTTCTTATCGCGGAAGTTTTTTGTGCTACAATAATAATATATGGAGGAAAAGTCACCTAGGCAAAAATCAAAAATTGCCCTTAGCAGCATTATTATTACTAGTGTCGTAATCATTCTGGCTATTATTTTCGGCATTCTCTTAATTATCAATCATCATGAGCCTGGCAAAATTATCTTCGATGACACCGCTACCGAAGAAGTTCGTGATTTCGTCAATACAAACCTCACTGATATTGAATTAGAAAAGGACGTCACCATCGGCACTAGCACTGAGACCTCTCGTGTTTCCACGCCAGGGTACATTCTATATGATATATTATTACCGGTTACAGATTTTTATAGCACGATCAGCAACATCAGCTCAGAAGACGCCAAGAACAGCACTTTGGTTTCAATTTGGGATCTCAATGCCGAGCAGCGCTTGCTTTCGCTTGATGATAAGTATTTTTTCGACGATTTTGACCATGGCGCTTTCTTTGAATATTATACTGTTACTGGTGAAGATTTCAACGATGTAGAAAAAGCTGTCGATAAACTATCTAGCAGCATTGCCGAATTTCCTAGCGAAAGCACCGTACTTAGTCTCGCTCAGACCGGCGTTACTGCCTTATCCCGCCGCATGAACACCAAGCTCGACCAAGTCGGCGATGCTAAATATTTTTCTACTTACATTGCGCCATTTCTTAATAAATTCGACCTTACTCACACTAGCAACGAATCATCTTTTTCCAACTTCGCAAATGGTAGCAATATCTGCTCCAAGCCCGCCATGATCGATGCACTCACCGATATCGGTCTCGATCTCGTCGAGCTTACCGGTAACCATAATCAAGATTGCGGCGACGAAGATGCTATCGCCACCATCGAGCAATATCACAATCTCGGCATACGTACTTTTGGCGGTGGAGTTTCCGACGTCGAAGCTGCCATTCCTCTCGAAATTGACGAGAAATCTACCAATATTACCATGCTAGCTTACAACTTATCTACCGGCGGCTATACCCTCGACGGCACCCCTGGCGCCAATTTCTACACCGAAGAAAAAGCCAAATCCGATATTGCCACCGCCAAGGAGCGCGGAGACTTCATTATTGTCGATATTCAATACTACGAATGTAATGAATACGCCAGCACCACCGAAGACGCCACCTGTGACGCCGCCAATTCCTCCGCTGGTGATCAAATTGGCTTCTTCCGCAGCTTAATTGATATGGGCGCAAATATCGTTGTTGGCACCGCCGCCCATCAGCCCCAAACTTATGAAATCTATCACAACGGCGAAATCTATTACGGCCTCGGTAATCTCTTCTTCGACCAAAGCGCCTGGCCTGGCACTACTCGCAGCCTTGTGCTCGTCCATTATTTCTACAAAGGCAAGCTCTTACAAACTCGCATCGTTCCGACTATTTACAATGATAATTTTCAAACTCGACTCATGGATACCGTCAGCGCCCAAACTTTTCTCGAACGTTTAGTTAACGTGCGCCCCGCACAAGACTAATCTCCTATGGACCACAAACGCCGTCGTATTATTAATTTTATTACCAGCATCGTAGTCATCATCCTTTGCGCCGCCGTCATTATCATTAGCTTTATTATTAAAGCCCACGTCGAACGTGAAGTTACCGAATCTGGTAATCTACCCGATGATCCGACTACTAATATTCCAATTATTAAACCATCCAAACCAATCACTCCCGATTCCAACGAGATTACCGAAGCCAAATTCATCGATTTACAACCCACCGTCGACAAATGGCTGCAGGGAATCAGCAGTAGCGAAAAAGTCGGCATCATGATCTACGATCTTAATAATAGCCGCACCGCCGCCAGCTACAATGCCGATCAAAAATTCAACGTCGCCTCAATTTACAAACTCCTTTTCGCCTACGACGGCTACCGCCAAATCACTCTCGGCCTCGACCAAGCTAACAAGCCTTTCATTAACACCTCAGAAAAAGGCAGTTTGACCCTGTCACAATGCCTCGACCTCATCATTCGTGAATCTTACAATGGCTGTGCCGACGTTCTCGCCAAGGATTCTCGCCGCGTCGCCCGCGTTAATAATCTAATCCGCGAGCTCGAAATGACGAATACTGGTAATATCGGCCTAGAATCCACCGCCAGCGACCTTACTAAGCTCCTCCGCGCCTACTGGCGCCATACCGATATCACCGCCAGCCTTTGGGAACAGCTTAGCGATTCTATGCTAAATCAACCTCCCAGCCTCGGCGAAGGCGATAAAATCTACGATTGGCGTCAAGGTCTGCCCGCTGGATTTTCCAACAAAGTCAAGGTCTACAATAAAGTCGGCTGGGAATGGAACGGTACCCGTTGGAATATCTACGGCGACGCCGCCATCATCGACTTCACCGAATTCAAACATTACTATACCGCGGTTGTACTCAGCAGTAATCTATCCGACTATCACAAGATCACTCGCCTCGGGCAAATGATCGAAGATACCGTCACTATGCAGAGCGAAGGCGTAGTGAAATAGTAAAGATCCATATAGCGGTGATGCTACGCTTTTCCAAAAGTTGGAGGCTATATTTCTCAGACATATTTCTCCAATGCGAAACCTTGGCGTAGAGCACCATAATACAAGGCGAAAGTGAAGCCCGCAAGGAAGCTGTACTTAGGGTACTGCTTCCGCGGACTGGAGCTCTCAACGCCGTAGTATGGTACTATTCGCCAAGGCTAATCTACGCATTAGTAGGTAGTGAAGTACTGCGACCAATACGTCTGATGCTTACTCCCCGGATCAAACACAAATCCAATCGCCACGTACTTAAAATCCGGGTCCAAAATATTCTTACGATGATCTGGCGAATTCATCCACGAAGCCACTACCGTCTCCGGTGATACCGCCGCATTACCTGCATTTAAATTCTCCCCGCTTTTCCCGCCTGTCTGCGGAATCGGACACGTCGTACTCCATGAGCTTCCATCTGGACGCGTATGCGAATAATTACTCATAATCTCCTTCGCCCGCAAATTCGCCGCTCCCTCACACGTCGTGCTCCAAGCTAATGCGCCTAGCCCATTCTTCGCCCGCTCTTGATTTACTAAGTTCAACACATCCCGTTTCCATTGCTCCACCGGCGGCGCAATCACCGTTACCGTAATCTTATCATACCGTCTACCATCATAAGTACCGCCCGTAATCGTCGTCGTACCAGTTCCTACTACCACCGGATATCTACATCTATCCGCCGAATACCCCAGCCACGTCCGCGACGCATTATAGAATTTCGAAATTACTGCCTGATTACTCGACTGCAAATACATATCACCGATATTTCCTGCATCACTCGCCACGCAAATATCGAAATTCGCCGTCTGATACATCGTAATCGCCGTCTCTGCCCATAGTTCTCCCGAATTCACATTTCCATCGCTCAGTCCGCTACTCGCACCACTGCTACCGCTGCTTACATTTCCACTATTTCCGCCACTACTCCCGCCCGGTAAAGTCGTCGTATTTCCACCAATATTTACCTGCACCTGCGGCGGCGGCGCTAGCTCTTCCATACCCGGCGCCGTCAGCCCCAACTCTTCCAGGCTCCCAGCTACCACATCAGTCTGCTCCGCGACCACCTTAAATTCAATCCCCCCGTTCAGCTTAATCGCCGAGAAAATCATGATACCAACTATCAGAATCGCTACCGCATTCAACGATAGTAGAATCGTCACCTTGGTCTGGTGCATCATTTTTGCAACCACTTATTCACTCCTCGCCAATTATTCTTTACACTTTTATGCTCGCAAATGTTTTTCCGAATCAATCACGGTCGCTACTAGGTTAATCAACATCTCCAGCTGTAATAAATCCCTTCGCTCGAAGCTTGCCTTACCTAGCGGCTTACCTACCACGAGCTGCCCAAAAGCCTTACCTTTAGCATTTCGTAGCTCCGCCACTGCATACAGCCCCAACTCATCAAAAGTCTTCTGTACCGTCTTATTCGGCTCCTGCCAAATCTCCCGCGTCGCCGGCTTCAAATGCGAAATGCTGCTTAATTCTGCCGGTGAAATCGCCAAAGATTTCGAACCATATAGTCTTCCGTTAATAATAAATCCGATATACGCAAAGTGCAGATGATCCGCCAGAAATCCCGCCAAATCCCTTAAATCAATATTCTTCGTCGCCAGATGATTTAATTTCTTAATCACATACGCAATATCCACCTGCCCCACTTGAATCAAAGATTTAATCGACGCACTAATCTCCTGAATCACCGGCATCAACAACAATACTATTACAATCATCACGAAGTTCAGCACCAATACCGAAGTCGAAGGATTTGGAATCTTAAATAGCGCCGTAAAGATAATATAGAACAGCACCATATAAATCGCCGCCCCTGCCGACATAATCACCGCATACGCCATCACGCGCAGCCATCGCGTCGCGATCGAGATAATCCGGTATTTCAACGCCGCATAGAAGAATGCAATCACCGTCACGCTCGTCATCAACGGCCCCACCCAGATCAAATCATAGCGCACCCATAGTGGCAAAATCAAATCAAACACCGTCGAACATAGCGCCGCCGGCACCATCCCACCTAGCAGTACATACATTCCAGTCTTAATCCTTTTCGTCGTAGCATGTCGCGCTCGATAATACGTCATAATACAAAACGCCGACATTACTATCACGAAATACATCATATACAACCAGTAAAACCAATTATTTATCAGCTCCACCGAATTTCCCATGCGCGAAACCGTGTAAGACGTATAGAGTAAATCTTGGTTCCCAATCAAAATACCACCTAGCACACACCCCATTGCGAGTGATGCGATCGTCAAGACTTTACCAATCTTGTATTTCCAGCTCGTATATCCCAACATTGACGGCGATACCAAAAGCGCACTCAGATAAATCCCCAAGATCACTCCCGGTGCTGCCGCCTCCGACTCACTCGTCAGCGCCAAAAACAGCGCAATCGAAATCGCCCACGCTGCATTCGCCGTCGCCGACAGCATAAACCACAAACTATGCTTACGATCCGACTTTGACGACCCCATCACCGTCATGAACCCCGTCAAAAGCGTCAGGACTGCCGTCGCAAACAACAGAATCGAAATTAGACTCACCCCTACCTCCTTATATAAATACTTAACCTCAGTATACCATAGGCATTTCCGTCTCGTCAACCAGTTTTTAATCAGCTTTAATCCGCTCTATAAAAAATACCCTGCCTCTTTCGAGACAGGGCGACAAGCTAAGAAAAGTACACGGAAAGTTACTCTTGTTTTGTCAGGCGGAAATTCACCAACGCCGGACGCTTGTTATACTTATCGATCTCGTACTCAAACCCCGCGAAACCAACCCGTTTCGCCGCCTCCTGAATCCGCTCAATTGCCGCTTTCGGCGACCGGTCCGGTTTCAACGGCAGCTTCCAGGCCAAAGTGACCGCGCAGCGCACCATGCTCGGCTCCATCGTCTGCACATCAAAGACCACGACGCCGCCCGGCTTCAGCAGTTTATGGAATCCCCGCAGATAATACAGCGTCTCCGCCTCATCCTGGTGATACGACATAAACCCATTCGCCACCACGACGTCAAACAGTCCCTGCAGCTCCGGATTAACGAACGCTCGTTCCAATGCTTCCAGCCGATAGTCGATACCGTACTCTTCCATCGACCGCTCAAACACCATATTCAGATACCCTGGCATCTCCGGGTCAAGGTCGTATGCCACGATCCGCCCAAACATACTTTTCAGCATTTCCGGTTTCAGATGATAGTAGCGCACCTCTGGTATCATTCCTGCCGGCGCAAAAAGTACGTTCGGCTTCTCGATTTTGCCAGAATACCCCAACAGGCCTTCTGGCGCCTTCATTTCATAATCCCGTACCTTCTGTAGCATGCAAGACTGCGCCCACCAGACTCGCTGTCCAAACGATCTAAACGTCGGCTCCCGCACGCACAGGTTATAAGCCTGATAATCGCTCTCCGGAATCTCCCGATACCTTCCCGCGATATCAACGCTATACCCGCGCGCCGCTTCCAGGGCCGGCGCATTCGGCGAAAGCACGCTAAAATACGTCAGCAAAAACGCCGACTCCATCCCATACTTCTGCACAAAATAGTAGAACCCCGGATCCAGAATCTGCTGCTGCAGCTTCGGCCACATTGCTTCCAACCCATTGAGGTATGCTTGCTGCAGACCGTCATCGCCATTAGCCAGCCTCCGACACAGTTCTCGCGCGTCTTCATAGAACCGCGCTCTCTTCTTCAGCGGAGTCTTAATGCGAAACAGCTTGCAGAATAGCGTGATTAGAATATATTTTATCGAATATTCCCACGCATTTTCCTCCGGATACTTCTTAGTATTCCGAATCGATCGCTCGATTCTATCGCAATCCCACGGTTGCTGCGTCGTCCACTTCATATCAAACAAAGTGGATCACCTCCTTTTTTAATTTAAAGAACCTTAGAAACTGCCTTTCCGTATACAATTTCTAACCTTGTCTACCTGATTATAGCATATCATCCCTCAAAAAAGAAGTTCCAAACCAAGTATAATCAATATCTTGACTATTTTTCAATAAAGCTTATAATTATATTAAGTCATTATAACAAAAGTAAAAGGTTATTCTCATGCCTACAAAAAAAGCTAAACAAAAGTTAATGAAGCACCGCATTAGCGTCATCGCTCGCATTACGGCTTGCGCTTCATTTTTGGTCCTCGCCATTATCGGTGTCTCCTCTCTGGTTCGTGCCATGTCTCTCGAAAGTATCGATCATCAAAATGGCATCCCTTCATCTTGGCAAGTCGCCTCGCTCGGCGCACCAAGTTCTATTACCGTACCAATCACTTATTGGGACCAGCGCCAAGATGATTGTACCGACGAAAACCGTCAATTCGAGTGGACTATTTGTCAATACTGGACTGCCGGTGCGCTTCAAGGCGTCGTAAAAGACACCCTCGGTAGCGACGGTTTACCTGTCCCAGCGTACACCAATTCCACCGATGCTTGGGCAGCTAATCACGATATTTTCACTGCCAATGTCACTGGCCACGATCCAGTCCGCACCACCGACAACTTCTATCGTTGGTTCCACAACACTTCCGTTTCCCAGCAATTCAATCGCGAAATCACCTTTAACCGCATAGGCAATAGTAATACATATACTTACGGCGGCAACAACATCTTCCCGCTCGACCAAGTCGACTTTTCCAATGGTGATTCTGCCTCTGAGGATGGCCACAGCGACGATAAGAAAAACCATAATTTTCACTTCACTGCTCACCTTAGCGTCCCTATCAAAATTACCGCCGACGGTACCGAAAAATTCGAATTTTCTGGCGACGACGACGTCTGGGTCTTTCTCAACGGCAAGCTAGTCCTTGACATCGGTGGCTTGCACGAAGCTCTTAACGGCCATTTCATCATCAATTCTGATGGCACTATCACTAGCTATGTCCAGCATGTAAACGACGTTAGTGACCGCGAGAAACTCGGCAAACCCGGCACTTGGGCATACAATTACATCAATAATCTCAATGACCACAACCGCAAAACTTACTCCGATCAGACCAAGACTTTCGACATCGGTCTCAAATCTGGCGACGTCGTCAATCTCGATTTCTTCTACGCCGAGCGCAGCACCACTGCCTCTAATACCAAGATTACCATTTCTAATATGGAATGGCCCATCTCTGCCGATAGTAATGTCGATGGCAAAATCGAGGGCAAGATCGAAGGCAGCGAAAGCAATCTCATCGAATACACTACAAGCATCAAAAATCGCGACCCTCAATATCCTCTAGATCTCAAGCGGATGTCCGTTTATCTATATGACGAAGCCAAATTCACCAACAAAGAAGGGAACGAAGAAACCGTGACCAATTCCGGCTTCATTCCGCTGAGCAAGAGTACGCTTTATTACAGCACTTCTCCAGAAGATGATACCAGCTGGCAGCCTCTTGATATCTCCGCCCCGACCAATAGTGCCAACGGTTTTACTTTGGCTACGCCGCTTCGTCTCGCCCCTGCTGGGCAATCAGGCGATACCGTCTATTTCCGCTATTATGCTGAGACCTCCGAATACGTTGGCAATATTACCAATCGTACTAGTTATTATACGACCTTAAATGATGTAGCCGGTGTCACTTATGATCATACCGTCCTGCCTTACACTGGTAAAAGCTCCGAAGGCGGCGAAGATATTCCCGAAAAGTACACTCTCGATATTGAATACATTATCAACTTTGGCGATGAAGAGCCAGATCCTAATATTCAGACTCCGCCAAGCGTCCATCAAGAGCTCGAGAACGGCAGCCACTATCAGATTACTTCACCTAGCATCGATGGCTTTACGCCCGACATTAGTGTCGTAGAAGGCGATATCACTGACGCTAATGCTAAGTGGACTGTAGTATATACTAAAGATGCTCCAAGCGAAAAGCACAAAGTCATTATCCACTATATCAAGCCCGATGGCACCAAAGCCTACCCTGATCACATTAGTGAACACGATCCTGGCGAGACCGTCACGGTCGATTCTCCCGAATTAGAAGGCTACACTCGCTCTCCCGAAGTCGTTACCGTCACCATCGAAAACGAAGATATTGAAGAATTCGTCTATTACACTCCAATTATCATCAAACATAACGTTACTATTCATTACGTCCATGCTGACGGTACTACCGCCTTTGACGATTACAACGAAATGTTTGCCGAAGGCGAACCGTTCTCTATCAACTCCCCCGACAAATCTGGCTACACTAAGGACATCGCCGTCATTAGCGGCACCATGGGCACCAACGACCGAGTCTTCACCGTTACCTACACTCCAAACACTCCACCGGTTGGTCCTACCGATCCAGTCGATCCCAATCCAGATCATCCGATCAACCCCGGCCCGAACCCTAGCCAGCCCGAAGAAGGTGACAATCTCATTCCATCTATCCCAGTCATCCCGGGTGATGATGACGAACTGATCTATACTGGACCATTAGGCGAAACCGCCTTCGTACCAAATACCGGCGTCGTCGGTGACGTTATCGCTCCTATTTTCGAGCAATACTTCGCCGAAGTTGTCCTCTCGCAATGGTTTGTCCTTGCCGTCTTGCTCATTTTCGCCGGCTCCTTCTCGACTTATTTCTCCCTGCGCAAGTTCATCAATCTCGAGCCCGCCACCACCACCATCCGCCCACGCAGCAAAAAAGTCATGCCAAAATCTGTCGCCAATTCCAAAACCGCCCGCACCATGCAGAAAAACGCCAAGAAAGCTACTCGAGCTAATCGCAAAACAATGAAGAAGTAGCCGATAGAGTCCTCTTAATCTAAATATCTCATGGCTCCGCCTTAGGTGGAGCCATGACACACTATACCCCACCACTCGACGCGTAGGAGAAGTATGTATTTTTACCACGCCCAACTTGACTTCTGGGAGAATTATAGGGGGGGTGCGGAGCTTACGAGCAAGGATGCCATCGCCGTCTATCCTAGCTTTAAGAAACCATCCGGAGCGCCACGAGCGAGGGAGAGGCGGCTTTCACCCGTAACGACGGGCTGGAAGAACGCCATGTTTCGAAAACTAGGTAGGCGTCGTATAACACATTGTCGATAAATCGGTATATAATATACTTATGGAATCAAACACAAACATTTACAAAATCAAAGGCACTAAAGTAACTTCTCCCTACCCCGTCCACCTCACTCCTGCCGAGACCCGCCTCGTCTTCTCCCTCCAAAAAATCTTTTCTCCCGAGAACATCCTAGTCGACAGCTACTTCCCTAGCTCCTCCAATACTCCTACCAGTACCAATTATATCCAAATCGACGTTCTCGCCGTGAACGAGCAGGGAATTTTCGTTTTTGAATCCAAAGGCCACGGCGGCTGGATTTTTGGCAACGGCAAACAACGCTACTGGACTCAAGTCCTCAACTTCGGCCGCGAAAAGCACCAATTCTATAACCCCATCAAGCAAAACTCCTCCCATCTCCGCGCCCTCGCCGATCTTTTCCCGCCCGAAGTCTCCGTTTATTCAATTATCGTCTTCAGCAGCGACGCCACCCTGCGCAAAATTTCCGACATCCCAGATCATTGTTTCGTCTGCACCCATCCCGAAGTCCGCCCGCTCATCACTAATCTTAAAAGCCCCCGCCTGCTCCAGCCCGCCGACGTTATCAAATATCGCGACGATCTCCTCCGCGCCCGCATCCACCCCGACACTATCGCCCGCAACGAACACATCGCCGAAATCGCCGACCTCCAGCCCAAAATCTAACACTATGTCAGTTTTTTAATTCCGTCCACCCCTGTTAGCCCCATCAAAAAATCTAACACCATGTTAGATTTTTTGATTTTACTGAGTTTAGTTCTGTGTCGCCGTAATCACGATGTCTGTCGCATAAGTTCCATTCGCCAAATCCGGCGCCGTACTTATCCCAATCTTAAATAATATATCTTTCGCTTCTGCGCTCGTCGCTTGATAGAATAATTCCGGGCTTGTCGTAATTTTCGTATAAATCGTATCTCCCGGCTTCATAATCCCCCAGTTGTTCTCCGCAGTAGTTAATGCACCACCATTCGAAAGAATTTTATCCCCATTTTCCGACACCAACTCCGCATGATCTTTAGCATTAATATTCACTGAGTATGGTTGGTTCGAGCTCACCTTCACTTTCAAATCCGCCGTCGATGGATTAGTTTCGCTTTTCTCCACTACCACTTCATCCGCCACATCAAGCGAAACCCGCGGATTGATATTAATCGTCACACTATCTATCGATGGAGCTTCTGGTCGCACCACCGCTTCACCCCTAGCGACACAGCGGACAGAAAAACCACTGTAGCGACCGCCACCACCAAACGGACCAGCAATATCACTAAAAAACAAGTGGTAGGCGCGGTCACTATCGTAGGTCGTGGACGACCAATAGCGGCCATCGCTACCAACGCTCCACAAAGACCCGTCGCCTGCAACACTGCCTCCGTAGAGGAAGTAGAATGGGCTATTTAAGATATTATACACTGTTCCGCCATTCAAAGTATCAGTATACTGCCCTTTATTCCAAGTCCAACCGTAGCTCTCAAATAAATGGGCAAAAGATTTACTTTTCGCATTGCTACTAGCAGTTGGTAACTGCCAGCCTTTTGGACAAATACTGCTTGAAGCATTATCGCCATTGATAATGTTTGTGCCAGAATTAGCTGTAGCTGCTGCCCAAGAGTAGTAGTTTCCAACTGAGTAATGTGCCTGTCTGTTGCTAGAAATATCCTTGCTTAAACCTGCTACTTGCTGCCATCCTTTACTCGTGCAACCTGCGATTCCACTAGTACTAGTGCAGTTGTTCTGAATAGTCGGCGTAGTATAAATATATTCTCCTGGGTCGTAATATCTTACCATATTAGCAGTAGAGAGGCTTCCAGCCCATGGGTTAGAAGGTCCAGTAACCGAAGTCCAGTCGCTTTGTACATCTGAATCTACGGTAGTTAGCTTTCGATTTGCGCCATTCGTATATAAATCTAAGTCTAGATTCTGCGTCATCCAGCAATTACCGTCTTTTAGCTTCGTTACCCAATAAGTTTTATTATCGCGTTTATCAATAAGCTGTTTCGTATCATTTTCATAAGAGTTTTGACAGACTTCTTCCGTCATATCCTGCATATAAGTTATATCAGATATATTCGGATGATATCTAGGAATTGGATCATAAGTTACAGTTTCGGCATGAGATAATTCCGGAATATAAGTTAAATAGTAAAGCCCTAGGAGACCAAATGTAATACAAATAGAAGTTATTGATATTAGTAATAACTTTTTAAAATGAGATTTATGTATTTTTAGCATCTGGCCTCCTAGTTTGGTTTAATTCCACCCTCGGAAACCTTTCCTCTTCATACAAAAATGGCACCACGAGGGTGTTCAGAATCCACAAGCAAAATGTAAAAACATTGGCCGTTGATTCGCCTCATGGCGCCATCAATTAACGGTAATATTTTACATTTTACAGTTTTACAACTGTGGATTCTGAACAATACCATTATATCGCAAATCCTAGCTCTTCACAACCCCACCATTTTCCCAATTTTTTCACCCCAAAAACCCAAGATTTTTCTACGTTCTCATACAGTTTGTTAAGAAACGTGAAATTTTATCGTTTACATCAGACATAGTTACTGATACGATGGGAGTAGAGCGGAAGTTTTGACGCAAACTTTTGGTCGAATGATTGATAGTAGTTTAATATTGTGGAAGGTGGGCTATATGGTTCGAAAAGCTTCTTTAGAGCTGACGATTAAAAACCGTCAAATCCAAAAAATGAAAATCACTCTCAGCAAATAGCAAGAGTGATTCTCTATAAATCTATAACTCCATTCTAGCAAACTTTTTGTAAGTCGTCAATCTTTCCGCTCGTTTATTGATAGCGTATTTTTTGCTTAGACATTTAATCCATTTCTCGCTCGAAACCGCGCTTTTGAGCGAGAAATCTTACTATAAGTTTTGGAGGTTAGACACCTTTTACAAAAAGGGGTCTACCCGTGTTATAATAATACTCATGAACGCCACCGGCCTCAAATTAGCCTACGGTACCAAAGTCATCTACGATGACTGCAATTTTGTACTCGAATCTGGCGACAAAGTCGGCATCGTCGGTGTTAATGGCGCCGGCAAGACCACTCTCTTTCGCATTATCCTCGGCGAGCAGCAGCTCGACGACGGCGAAATTACTCTCCCCGGCCTCCGTATTGGCTATCTCCCGCAAGAAATCACTATTCCGCCCGAACATTCCGACATCACCGTCTGGGAATACGTCGCCGCCGGCCGCCCCGTCGACCAGCTCCAAGCCGAGCAATCCGCCGAATACGAGAAGCTCGCCAAATATCCCGACAGCCAAGCTATCCTCGATCGCATCAATCGCCTTCAGGACCTCATCGACTCTTACGACATCGCGAATTTCGACTACGAACTCCTCAAAATCCTCGACAAAATGCACTTGTCCAGCCTCATGGATCAAAAAATGAGTGAGCTCTCCGGCGGTCAAAAATCCAAAGTTGCCTTCGCCCGCGTTCTTTTTGAAAACGCCGGTCTCTTATTACTCGACGAGCCTACTAACCACCTCGACGTCGAGACCAAATCTTTCGTCTCCAATTTTCTCCGTAATTACCAAGGCACCGTCCTCGTCATTTCTCACGATGTCGATTTTCTCAATACCATCACCAATAAAACTCTTTTCGTTAATAAAACCACCCACAAGATGAAAGTCTACAAGGGGAATTACAGCGACTTTCGCCGTCAATACGCCGCCGACCTCGCCGCCGAAGACGCCCGCATTACCGAGCAAGAACGCGAGATCAAGCGTCTTTCCGAATTCGTCGCCCGTGCTCGCGCCGCCAAGCGTAGTAATACCGCTCTCATCGGCATGGGCCATCAGCGCGAAAAAGTCCTCGCCAAGAAGCTCGAAGAGCTCGGCACCCGCGAGCAAGCCTACGCCCGCGTCGCCATCAATATCACTCCCGCCAAGCAGAGCAATAAGACTCCTCTCGAAGTCCAAAATCTCACCTTTCATTACGAAGGCGGCCCCGTTCTCCACGAAAATCTTTCTTTCTCTCTTACTCGTGGCGAAAAATTCCTCATCGTCGGCGAAAACGGCGTCGGCAAATCCACCCTCTTGAAGCTCATCGTCGGTCAGCTCACTCCCGACCAGGGAAGCATCATCTTCGGTAATAATACCACTACCGCTTACTACGCTCAGGAATTTGAAATCCTCGACGAACGCCGTACTATCCTCGAAAATGTCACCAGCTATGATTTCACCGACACCGACCTCCGCAGCATTCTTAGCAATTTTCTCTTCTATGGCGATGATATTTATAAGAAAGTCAATGTCCTTTCTCCTGGCGAAAAGGCCCGCGTCGCCCTCTGTAAGACTCTCTTGAAGCGCGCCAATCTCGTCATCCTCGATGAGCCTACTAATCATTTCGACCCCGACACCCAGAAAATCATCGGCGAGAACCTCCGCGACTATCCCGGCACCATCATCATGGTCAGCCATAACCCTGCCTTCGTCGAGCAAGTCGGCATCACCCGCATGCTCATCCTCCCTCCTCAGAATAGCGACAAATCCCAGCCTCGTCTCGCTCTCATCAAAAATTACTCTCGCGACCTCCTCGAATATTACTATTACCTCAATTCCGATCTCATCTAATACACAAAACCTGTGCAGTTTTCACGAGCTTCATCATTCTTAATTCTTCAAACTCAACTATTTTGTATTTTCACCACATGGAAAAGCGCCCCAGCCAAAGCCGGAGCGCTCTAATTTTTGCCGCTTTTACCGTGTGGCAAAACGGAAAAGGGAATTAATCGTCAATGTCACCGGACCCCGCCCCGGTCTTCAGCCTCTCGCTCAGCGCCGCATCCGCCGCTTCTTCCTGCTTCTGTCGCAAAG
This sequence comes from uncultured Candidatus Saccharibacteria bacterium, assembly GCA_964581595.1. GTDB lineage: Bacteria > Patescibacteriota > Saccharimonadia > Saccharimonadales > Saccharimonadaceae > Nanosyncoccus. The sequence goes on along the minus strand of CAZOPB010000003.1, from coordinate 63,307 downwards.
CTTCCACCTGCTCATTCAGCGTCTGTACGAACCGGTGCCGCTGCTCAACCGCCATGTCATCGTCCGGATCCGGAAAACAATCTGGCCAGGTAAACGAAACCCGCTCACCTTCATCCGGCGTAAAGCCATCCAACAGCCCAATTCTACGATCTGCGTCGTAATAAATGGTCATTATGGCGCCGTTCAGCTCCTCTTTTCCGGCAAACAGGCGCCCCGTCTCGTCATGCACGCTCGCCATCAGCCCCACCGGAAAATCCCTGTCTTCATCCAGCCGGCCAATCGCCAGCTCATGAAATTCCAGATCCAGTGTCGGCTCACAGTCCATCAGCAGGCATTTGCCGTCTTCCGCCACGTCAAAGGCGCGCAGCGACACCTGCAGCTTGCCGTCCGTGCAAACCAGCACCCCCAAATCGGCCGCGCTTGGCCCATTCGCTAATACGTACAACATTGTCAGTTCCTCCAAAGTACTTGCCCTTAGGCATAAATTTGAGATAGAATCACCTCATCCTTTCATTATAGCACACATTACTATTCTTGTCAATATTTTAGCATAATTTCTTTACTAAATCCCACCTAGCCCTGTGATCTTAGCTTTATTTTTATAATTTTTAAGCTTATTTTAAGCCTAATCAAGCTATTTTCGAGATTTTTTATTATTTTTCGAAAAATGTGCTATAATAAAACCACCAGACCAATCCGTTGGGGATTCGCCAAGTGGTAAGGCAGTGGGTTCTGGTCCCACCATTCGGGGGTTCGAGTCCCTCATCCCCAGCCATAGAAATAATCCATCATTCGATGGATTATTTCTATGACTTACGGGGATAGAGGGAACTAGAACCTCAAAGCGTTAGCTTTGGGGTTCGTCAAAACTAGTTTTCGAGAGAAGAAAAAGTTTACTTTTTATTCCGAGAAAACGCCGTTTTGTCTGAAAACAAAGTTTTCAGTTTCCCTCATCCCCTCCCTGGTTCGCCCAATGTAGGAGCTGAGAGAAGAAAGATAAGAATCTTTCTTCCGAGCTGACGCCCATCGTGTAGCGATTTACGCAGTAACTCGCGTTGTCCCTCATTTCTAATATCGTTCTCTTACTTTTTATTCCGAGAAAACGCCGTTTTGTCTGAAAACGAAGTTTTCAGTTTTCCCCATCCCCTCTGGCTTCCAATATGTTTCGCAAAAATGCATTTTCCCTCATCCCCAGCCAAGCAAAATGGCCCCTCTCCCGAAGGGCCATTTTTGCGAAAATTTAGATCGGCACGCCTGCCTTGGCTTTTGTTGTTTCATTGATTACCGGCACATAAGTCTGAGCCTCCGGCAGCCATCGCCATAACGTCGAAGTATATTCATGGTTCGTCGTCTCCATGCCCACGCCAATGTAAAACCACGAATCATCGCCCTCCTGATTCGGAATCAGCGTAATCACGCCTCCCCGCCACGACTTCGGCAAACCCGGGTGCATGATCAGATGGAGATCCGATCGCAGCGGCGTCTGAACCATATCGTATGGCAAACCATCTGCGTCATAGCGGATCTCACTCTGATCACATTCACCAAGCATGACCGAGCCATCCTGCAGCACCGCGCCCCAGCATCCCACGAATCCCAGCATAATATTCCCATCATGTTGTTCATCACGATTTAGCTTGACGCCAGTCGCATCCATCAGGTCCGGCGCAATACTCACGGCTTCATTAAAAGACTTCGTCACAATGCTGAGCCCATCGTCCGAATTAGCCCGCATCCGCAAGCTTACGCCCGCTATTAGCAGTATCAGAGCCACTAATAGTATTACCGCCCGGAATCCAACCCGTCCCCGACGAGTCACGTTCTTTGTACTTCGCATTAGCTCCACCAATCCTTTCTCGCATTCCAAGGTACAGATGTAATTACAGATTTTTACATCTTATCTTCCTACTATATCACACTTTATCATAAAAATCAATAGCAACTTCCATTCTTATTTCACTAATCCGATTTTCTCTATTGAAATTCTTGTTTTTTATCGTAATCAGTGATATAATTAACCCCTAAATAGAACCTTATCGTACATTACCAAGGAGGGAATCAATATGTTCAACAATGTCATTTATTTCTGTGAGCCCGGCGACCTCTACATCATTCGCCCCTACGATCCGCACCACCCTCGGCGTCCGCTTATTTTAAGCGCAGACCAAGATCTTACTTTCGCTTTACAAAAATACCGTTTTAACCCCACCGAACAGAATTACATGTCGCTTTTCCGCCGCGAGCTCTGCTTTAACTTTCACATTACCACCTACGACGCCAATCACACCGACCATGAGCTACTTCCTGACCGCCTAGTCGGGCATCCCCGCTCACCGCTTTCCATTACATCCAGCATCGACGCGCGGCTAGACACTCTCGTTCACGCCCTGACCGACCAATCGAAGCTCACCATTCGCTATAACAGTAAATTACATTATGGCTGCCTCATGCACTCTCGCTGCGGAATCGACCAAATCCACCCCGACCAGCTCCGTAACATCTTCACCATCGGCAACGAAACCATCTTCACCAAGCCGCCTCTTCCTGCCGACAACCCTTCCAGTAATTCCACTCCCCATACCCTCTAGCCCCTCCCCGGAGGGGCATTTTCTCCCTGTAACTCACAAAAAGAGCGGAAAAGTCTTGCTATTTTTTACTCTAAGTGTTAGAATGAGGATATAAATATTCTAGTTGTTCTTAGTCTTACGGCTAAGAACAATTTTTGTCACAGAATCATCTTGATTAAGAAGCTCTAATGACAGAGTAGCTTTCTTTATACCCATAGGCATTCTACTTTCGTAAATTAGTTAATATTTTGACCTTTGCATCGATCTATCTAACTTTCTGCAAGCTTCCGCTCTGTTTTCATTCCATCAAACATAGCTCTTTAAGTAAACTTTTTACGTATATTCCAATTAAAATCTCACAAAAAATATTTACAAATTCCTCTTGACATGCTACTATAATTACAGATAGTCTGGAAACAGACTTTTTTTGATAGTATGCTATAATATAAATAGATACCGAGAAAGTCATTCCGGACAAGAAAGGAAACAATCATGTCGAATCGGACCAAAAAATCCAAAACCGCTGCGCTCCGTAGCGCCGCCGGCAACACCAAAACCTCCGAACACATCACCAAAATCACCGCTAGTTCCAGCCATCGCAAAGATACCGAGAGTACGAAAGCTCCCGCGACCGAGCTAATTGTCGATGAGACCGGCAAGACCGAAGTCCAGCCCGTCGATAAATCCGACAAGGACTTAAACACCCCTAAGAAACTCACTCGCAAAGAGCGTAAAGCCATCAAAAAATCCCAAAAATCTGACGAAGAACGCCCCATTAAGAGCTATTTTATCCTTTTCCGTCCTTTCGTCCGCTTCGGTCGCTACCTCCGCGATTCTTGGCGCGAAATTCGCCAAGTCCGCTGGCCCAACCGCAAAGCCACATGGAAGATGACCCTCGCCGTTCTCGTCTACGTCGCTCTCTTCATGATCTTTCTCACTCTTCTCGACGTATTCTTCACCTTTATCTTTGATTTAATATTTAAGAAATAACTATAGGAGTTAAAATTTATGGCAGTTAACCGTTATGAAAACACCGACCGCGCCTGGTACGCAATCAGTACCTACAGTGGTTACGAAGACAAAGTCGCTAGCAGCATCCGTGAGCATGTCGAAAGCGGCGAAGTTGATGGCAAAATTTTCGACGCCATCGTCCCCAAAGAAAAACAGATCGAAATCAAGAATGGCAAACGCAAAGTCGTCGACCGCAAAATTTTCCAGGGCTACGTTCTAATTGAAATGTGCCTCTCCGATGAGACTTGGTACATCGTCCGCAACACCCCAGGCGTCACTGGCTTTATCGGCAATGGCACTCAGCCGACCCCTGTTTCCGAAGCCGAGATCAACAAGATCAAAAAGCGCATGGGCGTCGAAGATCCAAAATACAATGTCAACTACGAGATCAACGAAGTCATCTCTATTATCGACGGTCCATTCAAGGGCTTCGAAGGCACCGTTTCCGAAATCGACACCACCAAAGGCAAACTCAAGGTCATGGTCTCCATGTTCGGCCGCGAGACCCCTGTCGAGCTTGACGCCCTCCAAGTCCAGAAGCTACAATAGCCATTTTCCGCCTAAGAGCAGCTCAGATAGAATATCCCAGCTGCTCTTTTTGTACCATAAAAAGGCTCCCTGTCTCCAGGAAGGCTAATTATATCATACATACAAAAAATATCAAACCGCATTTCCTCCCTAGAAACCGTTATTTTTCGCCCAAAATCCCCATTTTTCTTGCATTTTTCCACAATTTTGCAAAAAACTATTGCTTTTTTCGCAAAAGTGTGCTATAATGGAAATATATGAGGGGAGTACTTTTCTAATTAGATTAGTGTTCTGCCATAGACTATATTTCTTATGGAGGCTACTGTTATGTCCGATCAGAATTTTCGCATCACCTGCCCTGCTCACTCGCTCCACCACATCATCGTCCAAAAAGTCCGTGCCGCCGCCCGCCAAATCAGCGACTTTGAAGAAGGCGCTATCGCCGTCCGCTTCGTTGCCAAACATCCAGATGCTATCGAATGGTTGGGCAAGGTCGAAGCCTGCCCCGGCGACACCGATATCGACGTCGACTTCATCCACAGCATCGTCCCCGGCAAGCCCAAGACCCGCAGCCCCGGCTGGCGTGGTAATCCAGAGAATCGCGAAGTCAGTTGCGCCGGCTATGTCATGCTGAAGCTGGAAGGCTGCGCCCGCGCCGTCATCGGCGATCATGGCCACTGCTCCGACGATTTACCGCCGCAGCTGGTCACCGATGGCTGCGTCAATTCCCGCGGCGCCATGTGCTTTGACATTACACCATCCTATCAAGACCCGGCCGAAGGTCCCTGGCTCCGCATCTACGTCGGCGTCAGCGGCGCTACCGGCGAGGAAGACAAATGGTGTGCCTGGCACGCCCATGAGGCCATCAACGAGCTCACCAAAAACTGCAGCTGCATTATTACGCCGCCCACCTACGATCCCAGCCTCGCCGTCAATAACGGCCTGATCCTCTTCCGCAAAGACGTCCTCCCCACCGAAGGCATCGTCTGATCCCCCCATACGCTAATCTCCGCCGCCCCGCTGGGGCGGCATTTTTCATTAAACAAACTTTTTCCTTCCCAAACTTCTTATTCTTTGCTATACTAAACTCATGGGATTATTTAACTTTTTCAACAAAAACAAATCAGCTAACGCCGCTCCTACCGAAGCTGCCTCGTCCGAGCCAAATCCTTGGGATAGTCTCAGCCAAGCCCCCTTCGCTGGCGATCAGACCCAGCCCAATGTTTCTAGTCAGCATGAGTCCGATCAAGCCCGTCTCGCTCGCCAAGGCGACAAGCTTATTGCCATGTATTACCACGGCCCTGAAGCCATCAGTCAACCTTCGGTTTCCGTCTCCGACGCCGAACGCAATAATTTCTACGACGCCCTCACTAGTGTCGATTCCGACCATATTACCCCTGCTGCCGAGAGCAAACTTCTTCAAAACATCATGCTCCCTTCCGGCCAGCCCGGCCATGAAAATTACACCGGCGTTTTTGCCAAAATCAACACTCCATATGGACTAACTATCCTCAAATATTTCACCGGTGATTTCGGCAAACATCAACCTAATCAACCCACACCAGATACTCTCGCCTCACTTCTTACCGCCTATCCTACCCCTGTTGAATTCGCGCCTCGTGGCGAAATTCTAATTAGTTCGCTCAAAGAGCGCGGCGTCCCTGGTCAAGAAATTGACCAATTCGAGGATAGCCTCGAAGCCTTCCAGAAAGCCGTCTACGGTCAGCGCTATGAATACTACCAAGCCCTCAATGAGCTACGTAATCAAGCCTACAACCGCGCCAAAACTCGCGCCGACGCCGAATCCGCCAGCGACCGCCTTCAAAACATGCAAAATCTCCAGCAAACCCCAATTCCTCCCGAAAAAGTCCAAGCCGAGCTCCAAGACAACCCCTACGCTTCTCCCGAATCCCGCAGCCAACTCGAGCAGTAGCCCCTTGCTTTTTATATCCTTTTGCGCTATAATCAAGTAGTTACGCACGATTAATTAATCGTTTTCGGGAGCTTCTAGCCCGGATAAAGGAAAAATTATGGCAAAACAAGTAATCGGGAATCTCAAATTACGCATTCCTGGTGGCAAAGCCACCGCAGGGCCTCCAGTAGGTTCTACCCTCGGTCAATGGGGTCTAAATATGATGGAATTCATCAACCCGTTCAACGAGGCTACCAAAGAATTCATGGGCAAGAATGTCATCGTCCATATCAAAGTTTATGACGATCGCACGTTCGACTGGGTTTGTCTCGGTCAGCCCGTCGACGATTTGATCCGCGAAAAGATCAAAATCGAAAAGGGTAGTGGCAAGCCAAATCTCGAGAAGGTTGGCAAAATCTCTCGCGCCGATTTGGAAGAAATCGCCAAGGTTAAGATGGGCCAGCTCAACGCCATCGACATGGACGGCGCAGTCAAGGTTATCGCCGGCACTGCTCGTTCTATGGGTGTAGTCGTCGAAGACTAAGATTACATACGGAAAACGGCCACCCGCAAGGGTGACCGTTTTTTGTTTGTGAAAGAGGGGAATTACGCCTTTGGCTTATCTAGCTTACCAAATATACACTTCTCGCCGAAATAATCGCCAACAACCGCCCCCACAAGATACAGCACGACGATTATCGTCACTACCAGCCCATACACGAACCACGCGAACGCTATCGCCGGTACCAATGCCACGGCGTATGCTATCTGTTCCGCCTTGCGTGCATTACTCATTATCCGCCGCAGCGCTGCTCTCAGCGCCGTCGCGATCAGGATAAAAAGTATCATCGACGCAAAGAAACCTACAGCTATCTTCACGACCTTCGCACCTCTTTTTAAGGTCTCAACTGACCAAATCCCCGCCATGCCGGCGTCGTATCCAGCCAATCAAGCTTCGTCGGACTCACTTTCTCGCGACATGTTTCTGCCTGTCGCAGGGAACCACGCTGTGATCCCGGTGCCACCGGCAAATTCCGCTTGTCAAGCTCCCCGATCCGATTCAGACTATATGCATTTGTATACATTCTCTACTCCTCCTCCGGAAACATACAAATGCTCACGCCCTTCTGGCGCCCGTTGATCGCCTCGATCATCACATTGTGCACGGCTTCCTCCAGGAGCGTCTTCTGCAGCTCCGTCGGCGCCGTCAGTTTCAGATCCTCGATGGCAGAATCCACCATCATCTTCTCGATCATCCCCAGCGCCTGCGGCGACAGCGTCTTCAGATCCACCTTTCCCAGATCCAGAACTACCAGCGCATGTTGTATCGCGCCCCGCATTTCCTTCACTTCGTCAGCCATTTTTCTGCCCTCCATCATTTTTTCGGTCCACGCTTACGTTTCAGCTCTCTCACCGTGCTATAGAGTACTAAGCACATCAATATTGCCGTAATACAGATTGAGCTCAAACTTTCACCTCTTTCTAACTCTCAGGTACTAGGGGCTAACCCTATCTCTCTATTGTAGCATACATTACTTAAAAAGTCAATACTTTTACGCTTATTTTGACACCGTTGCACAATTTCACTGGCAGGAACGTGGATTTGTTGCACAAAGTACATTTTCTAGGGGGTGCGGAGGTTACGACCGAGCATGCAGTGCGGGAGCCCCGTAACGACGGGCGCGAGCGACACGTCCCTAGAAAATCGTATTTGTGTAACAAAACCGCTTATTTTCTTAGCTTAGTCAAAAAATCTTCTCATTTTCCACTAAAAATCCCCGTTTTCACCCTTGAATCTGCTATTTTTCTATGCTATTATAAAAATAACCTAAAAAGTGGAATTGAACAAACATGCCAAGACGTTATATTTTACGTTATGATATCTGGATTTGTCTAGCTATTGCTTTTGTCGCCAGTCTCGGCGTCGAAGCCCTAGTCAAAAACATCCGCTCCTCCCAATACGAAGACCACAAAGCCGAACATGTCGTATCTAGTGGCGAAATCGGCGGAGCTGCCACCGATAGTACTTTCCGCGCCGAAAGCATCACCGACCTCGAAAACCACGATACTTTCACCGTCATCTCTCCAGGCATTGAATATCGCAATCGTGGTGCCGGCTATTACAATGGCATGTATCTTTACGCCCTCACTCTACCCTCCGGCGAAATCGTTGCCGCTCGCATCAACACCGAAAACGTCACCAAAGCCGATGGTAGCGACTCGCCATACGGTGGCGAATCCATCCTTCCTATGGGGCAAATCGTCAAAGCCGATCTCACCGACCATCCGACTTTCCTTAGCCAAATCGAATTCAAAGAGCCGCTGAGTCGTCATGATTTTTACATTGACATGGTCGGCGAATCCGCTATCGAAAGCGAGGAGTCCTTCATCGAAGCACCAGCTCTCCTCCTTCAGCTTCTCACTATTATCATAGTCTTCGCGCTGGTGCATTTTGCAGGTTCCAAAATCGGTCTTTTCCCGGCTTTTTACACCAAGAAGCGTGCCGAAAACGAGAAAAAATCGGATTGGGATTAAATAAAAGGAGATATTTATGCAAGAAAAATTACAAAAAATTAATATCTGGTACCTACTTGGTTACATCTTCGTACCAATTATCATCTGCGCTCTCGGCTATACTCTCTGTTATTTCTGCTTCCGCGATGGTGGTGCTGGCGCCGTCCTCACTACTATGGTACCGACCATTCTCGCCATCATCTGGTGGATTTTCGGTGGCGCCTTCATTTTCAAGAAAAAGACCACTTACAAACTTTCCCAGGAATTCAAAGCCCAAGGCTACAAAGCCAATCAAACCTTCTATGGTCGCGGCAAGACCGTCATGCTCGACATCGACAAAGGCATGCTCGGCCTGGCTTTCTACTGGAATCCCTTCCAAGTTTATATTATTCCAGCCCCTCGCGTCGAAAAAGCTTGGACCGACGACGGCAAAATGGGCTCCGGTTTCATGGAAGGCAGTAGCCGCGTCAGCTTCCTTTGCATCGTAGATGGCGTCAAAATCCGCGTCGATACTTTCACTTCCAACCAGCGCTTCCGCATGGACGATAAGCATATCTTGACTGGTATTTCCAAGGCTGACATGATGGTCAAGAGTATCGAAGAAGCCAAGGCGAACTCCAAATCTGCCAAAGAATCCGCCAAAAAGTCCGAAAAATCCACCACTAACGATAAGAAATCTGAGAAATAATGAGCTTCCTTCGCAAAATCCAATCATTCTTCCATGACGACTGGTGCCAAGATTGCACCACCGCCATGGATCTCCAGAAAAAGCAGCTTTTTGCCCTCCCTATGACCGTCGGTCATTACGTTGAGCACGACGACCCCAATTATTTCCTCCAGAATCTCACCAAAGTCAATAAAAAAGCCGACATCCCTACCGGCCTCTACGCTTGCGGCGCTTATCTTTACTATTGCCCGAAATGCAACAAAAAGGTCGTCAAACTCACCGTCTTTCTCCCCGTCCGCGACCAAGAACAAGTCGAGACTTCCTACCTCTATAGTGATCCAGATCTGATTAAATTCATCGAGAAATGCTAGTTCAGCCGAAAGATTTGCTAGAAAATGGGCCCACCCCGCAGGGTGAGCCCGTTCTTAGTCTCTCAATTCTTAGTGCAAGCCATCCTCCTCAGTATAAGTCTTGGCCCTGCCTGCCGCCAGCAGCCGCGCATAGATCTTATTAATCGTCGTCGCATCGCTTTCCGTCAGCTGTACGGCACGAGATTTAACTATAAATTCCGTCATCGCCAAGAGCCATTCCAGATCCTCCTTCAGCGCCTCACGCCAAGCCTCATTGGCCTGCCTTCGCACCCTCTGGAAGCTCAAAATCTTCTCGTAGCGAAATACGTGTTGCTCAGTGAGGTAGCTCTTGAGCTGATGCGCAATCCAAATTACCAGCAGAGCACAGATATCTGCATCGTCCTTGCACCATTCCTCTTGGACGCGTCCATTATCGGTGCGACCATCGCTCGACATGAGTACCTGTGCCGAAGCCGACTTCAAGGTGACTCCACGGTTGCAATGCAGCGGAATTCCTTTTGTCATTTCTCTGATCGCATCCATATAATCCTCCAACGGACCATCCGGCCTCGATTCGCAAATATACTGAAATGCAATTTGAGAATTCGCCGCGATATCGCGCCGCAGCAGCTCCTGCACCATGACTTCGTCATCAGACGTCACCCGGTAGATCTCGGTTCCAGACTCGCGGTCATAGATCTCAAAGTATCTCACCCGCCGACAGCCTTTCGCCTTCATCGTATCCGGATCTGCGTCCATTCCAGCCACTTGCCGACCTTCGCGATCGCAATAACAGTACAGCGGCCACTCCCGGTGTGTAGCACCTTCCAGCAGCTCGCCGTCTTCGCCATAAATCGGTCCATTTTCGTCGACCTCCATGCCGAAATTGTTCACCTGAGCCACATCAAACAGCATGGCGCGCATTTCGTTCACATCGTACCGCGCCGAATCCAGGAGCTTGCACGCATTCTGTCGCGCCTGAGCGCTCGTTTCCAGCTCGTACAAAGTTGCCTTCTGCGCGATCCAGCGTGACACAGTAGTTGCATCACCATTCACCGGCACCGCATGGCGGAAGATTTTCATCGCCATCAGGAACCCGCAGTCAAAAGCCTCGTGCAGTTCAGGTCCGCTCGCCGGGGAAGTGATGTAATAGCTAGCGTTTCGGTACATAATTCATGTACCTCCTTTCAAAAATTGAGAGTGTCAAAGTGCGAGAGAAAGTCGCTTTCTCGACCACTGTCGCCAAAGCACTTCCTATCCTCTCATTATAGCACACTTTTCTCAAAAAGTCAATATTTACACCCCATTTTCACTAATTTTTCACAATTTTTTGCAAAATTCCACCAACTTTTACCACTTTTTAATTTATTTTTCATAAAACCCTGGCGAATATCCGCCAATTCCACCAAAACCTCTTAATCTTGGCTTAGCAATCTTTTTACTTCAAATCTTGCTTTTTGAGAGATTTTTTGCTATAATTAGCTCATTATTAACAATTGTGGGAGAAATCCACATCATAATAGCACTTAAGTTTGTTTATAATCTTGGATAATCTAAGGCTAAGCTTTTTCTAGCTCTAAGGCGGAATTTCGCAGGCAAGCTGCCGAGAACTAAGGGGTGGCACGCCCGTAAAGACGGGACGTGTCAACCCCGACCGCCGAGGAGCTGAAAAAAGATTAACTTAGAGGACTAATCAATAACAAACCTGAGTGTGTAGAGTGTTTTTCATTACTACCACAGAAAGGGAATTATGACTGACGAAGAAGTCAAAAATCAAACTCCAGTCGCAGAAGAGACTGAGCAATTTGCCAAATCCGGCAAAAAATCAAAGAAACACATTGAAGAGGTGAAAGCCGAGGAGGCTCGCCAAGCCCGCAAAGCTGAGACGAAAGCCGCTGAAGAAGCCGGCGAAAAGCCCAAGGGCGCTGCGCCAATCACCCGCCCTCGCATCGAACGCCGCGGCAAAAAATATCAGGAAAAAGCCAAGCTAGTCGAAAAGGGTAAAACCTACACTCTCAAAGAAGCTCTCGACCTAGCTGCTAAGACCAACCCGAGCAAATTCGACGCTACCGTCGAAGCTCACGTCCGTCTTGGCGTCGATCCACGCCAGGCCGACCAAAACATCCGCGCCACCGTCGTTTTGCCTCATGGCAATGGTAAGACCGTCCGCGTCGCTGTCTTTGCTCCGCTCGACGAAGCTAAAAAAGCTGCCGCCGCTGGTGCTGACATCGCCGAAGACGAAGAGTTCCTAAAGCGACTCGAAAAAGGTGAAATCGATTTCGACGTCCTTATCGCTACCCCAGCTTACATGCCAAAGCTCGGTAAATTCGCCCGCTTACTTGGTCCAAAAGGCCTCATGCCAAATCCAAAAGCCGGCACCGTTACCGTCGACATCGAGAAAGCTGTCAAAGAATCCAAAGCAGGTAAAGTCGAATATCGCGTCGACAAGCAAGCCATCATCCACATCGGCCTCGGCAAAGCCAGCTTCGGCCAGGACAAACTCCTCGAGAATGCTAACACTTTCTTTGATTCATTAAAGAGTCATCGTCCAGCTTCACTCAAAGGTAGCTACGTTAAGTCTATCTTCGTGACCACTTCTCAGGGTCCATCCATCGAAGTCGAGAATCTCTATAATTAATAAGCTAATTTTAGTCAAAAATCTACCTCTATCATGAGGTAGATTTTTGATAATCGACATGATATAATAAACGAGTTAAGTTTTACTACTTATGCAGCTTAAAGGAGGTCATTATGCGTCGAGAAATCCTCTTTGAAATGCTCCCTATGCCTAGGCCCAGCAGCAGACGTTATAATCCTGACCCATCCACAGACACCGGCAGCTACTTCAGTAATATGGAGCCGAATCCCGACCACCCCTGTTTCAGCCGTCCCAAAGGCGCTTCTCCCGCCTCCCGCGCTCGTCGCCTTGGTCATGGCGCTCGCAAATAGACCTCTCCCCACTCTAATAGTGGGGATTTTTCATACAAAAGTTGTTCTAAAACTACCCAAAATCCACCAAAACTCCGTTCAATTTGAATTCTAAGGCCATTTTTCGCCCATTTTAGCCGTTTTTATCCAAAACCTTGCTCTTACCAAGCTTTTTCTCTATCTCGCCCTCAAATCACTTCATAATCGCCCTAAATTCGCCCAAATCGCCCATTCTAGCCAAAATGTGCTATAATTATCACATAATTTTATTTCGTACTTTAGAAAGGAGGACTCGATGCTACATTTGATTAGCCCCGCCTACCACCCCTGTATTACCCTAGGCACGATTGTTATCTATTGTCTCATATTTTATCTCTTCATTATTCGTAGTGCTCTCAAAATCACCAACCTCGAACACGACGACACCATCCCGTACTTCAAACGTGACCGACTTATTAGCCGCTACTATCTTATCATCAGTCGCACCATGCCCCTGCTATATCTGCTTAACGTCATACTATTTATTACCTTTCTCCTCTTCGTCAATGCTGTCAGCGCCTTTATTGTCGTCATTATCTGCGTCGGCATTCTAAACCTTCCACGCATGATCTAGCCCCGCCCCTCCTCCAGAGGGGCACTTTTATGGAGTAAAAGTTGACTTTTATATTAAGGTGTGATATAATGGAAGTATAGAGTACTTCTTTCTCTACTACCTCTGAGATTTCTTCAGGGGTAGTTTGTATATATAGCTAAATTCTTATCCTTAAAACTCTTGTACATTAACAAATAGGAGGAAATAATATGAAAATCCGTCAAATCATCACGACCGCGCTTTTGCTGCTCTGCCTTTTTGCCCTCACTACCCCGGCTTTCGCCATCGAAGATTCTATCGACACTTCCCCTAGTACACTCACCGAACCCCCTGAGGATATCGCTGATTATTCCTTGAATGACACGGTTTTTAAGAGCCGAGAGTTCCTCTTCATCCACCGCAAAGGCGACCCCATCGTCACATCAGACTCTTCTTCTAGCCGTATTGCCAACGACCCCGATAATCAGCTTGCCACTCAGGCAGACATCTGGAGTACCGACCAAGTCGAACTCTTAGATGATAAAGTCTACTATATCAAGGTGCAATTCGAGTACGATTATGCCAATTACGGCGACGACGAACTTTGGCTCCACATCAAGCTTCCCAAGACTACTACCTCTGCCAGTACCGCCCATCTCTCAGCCACCCTTTCGCTAAGGGATTCCACCACCAATGAAATTATCGCCCAAGTCAATCAGCAAATCTCCCTTTTTACTCCCGATGCCAGCCAGGAACTAAAATTCTACCCTAGGTTCAACTACGTCAGCCTTCCCGACCTTGCTACTACCACCTTCCAGACCGCCGACCAGCTTACTTCCAACGAAAACATCTCAATCCTTCTCCCTACCACTACTAGCAAGGGAATTATCCTGTTTGATTTTCGCTCCGATACCACTCTGCCCTCTTTTTTATCATCCTCGCCACCCGCTGCGTGGAGAGCCGAACTCTCCACTTTTCCTAATACCTTGTTAGCCGACAAAGGTAATCATATAAATGTCACTTCCACGCCTGAGGAGAGTCCACCCGCCGAACCCGTAGAAACCCCAGTTACAAATGAGAGCTCCGCAGAAGATTTAGCCAAAAATCAATCCGAAAGTCCCAATCCTATTCCACCTTCCACTAAGATTTTCGGCCTTCGCCTGCCTTTTTCCATCGATTTTAACTTCCAGTTCGACAAGATCCTCATCCTAAAAATCGTCGCCTACCTCGTCATTTGCACTATCGTTATCCTCGTCTGCCTCGAACTCCGCTCCCGCTCCATCCAACGCCAACGTCGCATCGCCCGCGCCAAACGCCGCAGAGAATACGACGCTAGTCGCCAGGATGAAATCAAGCGTTACCAAACCGAGCTCGATCATCTTTTCGACGACAAGTTTCTCGATTTCGACACCCCTACCTATCAGGAAGGAGCTTAAAACATGCTCCATGTCATACTTCCTATCGACCAACTCATCCTCATTCTCATTACCATTATCATCGCAAATACTGCCTTTTTCTTCGTTTCTATCTATCGGGTCGCCCTTACTACCGCCAAGGAGCACGAAAACGACGAGATCTTCGACCCCGACCGCATTGTTTGTGACAACGAGCTCCGAGTCAGACGCGCCCTCAAAAACTGGATCACCTATTGCCTTGTCACTTCTGTCGCCTTCTTCATCCTGTTTGATCTCCTAATCGCTCTTATTACCTTCACCAGCTCCGTCCTTACCGTCACCACTATCTCCGGCCTCATTCTATTTGCCGCTCATAGATCCGGCCAATCATAATTCCTCCCCAGTACCCCGCTCACTCGAGCGGGGTATTTTTACGCCAGTTGACCTAACTGTAAGTATCTGCTATAATATACTCATCGAACCATCTTCGCGCTCTTTAAATTCTACGATTCAAAAAAAAGGAGGAGTCTCATGAAAATCCGCATTTTCACCAAGAGCGTCATCGACATCATCTTTTTCGTTGCTATCTGGTGCACGACGCCGTCCGCAGCCAATACCAATCTCACCATCAAAATTATTCTGACCTGCGCTATCCCCATCCTCTATATATCCTATTGCTTTTGCAAGAAACATCACCTTCATCTCCGCATCCGGGACACCGCCCGCTCCATCAAAAACGCATTTTATCATTCTGTCTATATTCTTGCTAGCTGGATCTACGGCATCGACCTCAACGATGTTCACGAAAAATGCTATCAGCTTACCAACAATGGCCGGGAACCCAAACCACTTGCCCGTCGCATCGCCAGAAGTCTTGATATTACCGCTCTTTTTACTGCAATTGGCATTATCTCGCTCGGCGCCTTCCTCTGTCACTACCACATGACTGCATCCTTAATCATCCTTAACCTATCCTCCATTACCGCCATCCTCGTATTCTTTATTATAGTCGACCATGTCACCCCTACATTTAGCACGGCAACCACGATCTCGACACCGAACGATGTATTTGCAGGCATAATCTTCTGTATTCCCCAGTTTTTTATTCCTATCGCCCAAATCATCGCAGCACTTTTAAACAGTAATCAGGACATCGCATCAGCAGTCGCTTATGACCCACATGTTTCCGTTCAGCTTGGTTTTACCAGTTTTACTCTTGCCCCGCTCCAGACATTTTCTATTATCTGCTTCGTCTTTGCGCTTATTAGCTTTAGCACCAGCTCCATCGCTATCCAGAAACTAATCGAGACAACCCCTGAGACGCCCCAAATACCATGAATCGCAGCCTCACCGCCCCAAAGGGGGCGGTTTTTCAAACCCCAACATTTTAGTTCAAGTAACATCAATCTTTACTTCATTAGTTTTTCTTGACTTTTCCCACAATCTTTGCTACAATACGGGTAGTTATTCTAAAGACAGTGGCAGAGAGTTTAACAAGACGTAATTACGTTAGTAATTTCAAAAAATCACTTTTTCATGGAAATCACACTTTTCATGAAAAAGTTATCCTGGTCTTTTGACGTTGGGAACTTTTCTCCCAGAAAAGTGCCCACAGCTCTCTCAATTTGCCACCGAAGAATCAACCAAGAGTTTTCTTAGGGGTCTTACGGGTAACGAAATTTAACAATTCACTAGCAGGCTTTACTTTCG
This sequence comes from uncultured Candidatus Saccharibacteria bacterium, assembly GCA_964581595.1. Lineage (GTDB taxonomy): Bacteria > Patescibacteriota > Saccharimonadia > Saccharimonadales > Saccharimonadaceae > Nanosyncoccus. The sequence continues at coordinate 47,155 of CAZOPB010000003.1, read as the reverse complement.
CAAGCCACGGAGACTATTGTGGGGTTAATCACAATACCGTCGCTTGCATTTATGCATAAATCTAATTCAAAGGTACTTTTATGGCAATTTCAAAAGCAAAAAAAGATACTTTGGTTGCTGATTTAACTGCACTTTTGACCGATGCTAAGCTCACCGCTTACGCCCGTTATCAAGGTTTGACCGTCGCCGAGCTCCAAGAGCTCCGCAAGGCCGCCCGCGAGGCTGGTGTCAAGATCAAGGTCGTCAAAAACCGCTTGGTTCGCGTCGCTATGAAGGAAATCGCCGTCTACAAAGACACCGATACTACCGGTCTTACCGGCCAATTGGTCTACGCGATTTCTAGCACCGACGAAGTCGCCCCTGCCAAAGTCCTGGCTGAGTTTGCAAAGACTCACCCAGCTCTCGTGCTCGCTGGTGGTTTCAACGATAGTGGCAACGCCTTGGCCGAAGCCGAGATCAATACTCTCGCCAAGATGCCATCCAAGAACGAGCTCATCGCTCAAATCGTCGCTCAGCTTCTCTCGCCAATCAACGATACGATTTCCGCTACCAGCAATGGTTTGTCTGGAATCATCTCTGGCCTAGAAGCCAAAGCTGCTTAAGTTGCAGAAAAAGCAATCAATTTACCTGCGTAGACTATACAAACCATCTTTCTGCGGGACTCCCGGAGCGCCGCCTTGCAAGCCGAATAATTACTAAGTTCACTGTAATTATTTGGCGTAGAAAGGCGGAAACGAAGCGAGGATGAGCGCCGGAGACCCGTAACGACGGGCTCGACGGATGCGACCCGCAAAAGATCGGTTTGGATAGTCTTATGCAGTTATATTTAATAAATTTTAATCTGAAAGGAAATTATCCACATGGCTACAGATATTAAGAAACTAGCCGAGGAATTAGTCAACATGACTATTCTCGAAGTCAACGAACTCAAAAACGTTCTTAAAGATGAATATGGCATTGAGCCAGCCGCCGCTGCTGTTGCAGTTGCTGCCGCTCCTGCTGAAGGTGGTGCTGCTGCCGATGAAGGCAAAAGCGAATTTGACGTCGTCTTGAAAGACGCCGGCGCTCAGAAAATTGCCGTCATCAAGGCTGTCAAGGAAATCACCGGTCTCGGTCTTGGCGAAGCTAAGGCTATCGTAGATGGCGCTCCAGCTACCGTCAAGGAAAAAGTCAAGAAAGACGAAGCCGAAACTATGAAGAAGAGCCTGGAAGAAGCCGGCGCTACCGTCGAATTGGCTTAATTCCACTCTTACCGCTAGTGAATTGTATAAAAAAATGGACTGCTTGAGAAAGTGGTCCATTTTTATACCCTATCCCCTCATTATAGCACAGATTAGCATAAAAGTCAATAGTTCTTGTGCTTATTTCACCAAAAATACTTCAATTTCACTTCATTCTGTAAATTTTTAAGCTTATTTTAAGCTTTAGCAAAATCACCGCTCCCCGTAACAGGGGTAAAAAATTCACTGCCGGTCTTAAGAATACAATAAGATCTTTGCTAAAACCGCCTATGTGTGCTATAATACATAAATGTCGATTGGCGGGGAATCGCAAAAATATAGGGTTATTAGGGGAGGAAATAACCATTTGCACCTTACTAATCGAATAGCTACATGTTTAGAATATTCAGGGGGAATTTTCATGAAAAGGATCATTCTTGGCTTCGCACTCGCGCTTACTCTGCTCCTCGGAGCCTCTCCGGCCTACGCCGCCGAGATTCCCGAACCGCTCGCCCTTAGCACCGTCAACTGCCCAATCCAACTCTTCTACCACAACCCACAAACCGGCCTAACCGAAGAGGTCAATTTCATCGAGCCCGATTTCGAGACACCGCCCGAAAACTACCTTTACGAAATCTGCAACCGCTACACCTACGAAGTGCGTTTCCAACCACCCATCGAAGGGGAATTATCCAATGCCTTCAAAGTCGACTACAGCTCAGATGTCAAAAACGGCGACCTCGGCACTATCACCATTGAGTACGCCGACCTCGTCATGACCGAAACCGGCCCAGCCCAGACCACCTACCACGGCGAGTTGAAATTTGTCGCCACTGGCGATTTGAAACTTCAGTACACCATGGTTACAGTCGACGCAAACAATCAGCTCACACTCCAGCTCAGCACAAACGACACATCACGCAACCATGGTGGCGTATCATTCACCCACATCGACACGCCAGTCTGCATCACCAGCAGCGACACCAGCCAAGATCTGTACACTACCGACCTCCACAGCTACCTCTACCCCAGCACCTTTGCCGCCTTTCAAAAGACAAGCCGCAGTCCGCTCAATACATGCCAGTATTTTCTCCAAAAACTAAACAAATAACTATTCGCCAGGGGGCGCTTCACGGCGCCCCTTTTTCATGTCCAAAACCTTAATTTTTCATAAGCTTATTCCGAAAATTTTGCAAGACAAATTTTCATGTAATTTTTACAACATTTATCATTCCACCGACGTTAATTCAGTGGAAAACCACGAAAAATCCGCGTTGACTTTTGTATGTACTTGATGTATCATGAGAATAAGAATATAAGTTAATTACGGACGGGATGCGAGGTTATGTCTGAATTACCAGAAAAACAAATCAAGCGACTGCGCGGCTTAATCCAAGAAGCCGAGACTAATCTTGCTGCCGCCAAAGAATTACTTATCTCTGTCTTGGGCGATGGCGATGTTATCACCGCTCCCCGCGAGACCGTCGTCAGTAGTCCAGATGGTAAAATCATCGAAGGTGTCTTCGATGGCGCCATTATGATCGGTCCCGACGGCAAAAATTATCCTGTTCCCGCTAATTACGCCTCTAAATCCAAGCTCGTCGAAGGCGACATTTTGAAACTCACTATTACTCCCGAAGGTAAATTCCTCTATAAGCAGATTGGACCCGTCGAGCGTCGCACCGTTATTGGCACGCTCGTTCACCATGATGACAAATATTACATCGAGGTTTCTGGTCGCGAATATGAAGTTCTCTATGCTTCTGTCACTTACTTCCATCTCCGCGAAGGCAGTCAAGTTTCTGCTATTATTCCTGCCAATAATGATCAAGCCGCTTGGGCCGCCGTCGAGGCTGCCTTGTAGATGAGCGGCAGGGTCCTCTACCGCAAATACCGACCTACTAAACTAAAAGATGTAGTCGGTCAAGAGCAAGTCACTACCGCCCTCGAAAATGCTCTCAAAAACGGCAAAATTAGCCATGCCTACCTTTTCATTGGTCCGCGCGGCACCGGCAAGACTTCTGTCGCTCGTATTTTTGCTCACGCCGTCAATAATTTCGACTACAACGTCGAAGATAGCTATCTAGATATTATCGAAATCGATGCCGCTTCCAATACTGGCGTCGATAACATTCGCGAACTCCGCGAAAAAGCCGTCATCGCCCCGACTAATGGCAAATACAAAGTCTATATCATTGACGAAGTCCACATGCTCACCAAGAGCGCTTCCAATGCTCTGCTCAAGACCCTCGAAGAACCGCCCGAGCATGTCATTTTCATTATGGCCACTACCGACGCCCACAAAGTCCCTATTACCATTTCGTCGCGTACTCAAGTTTTTACTTTTAAGCTCGCCGATTCAGATACAATGTTTAAACACCTCAAGTCTGTCGCCAAACAAGAAAAAATCAAAATCACCGACGACGCCCTTAAACTCATCGTTCGTCGTGGCGGCGGTTCTTTTCGCGATTCCATGAGTCTGCTCGACCAAGTTACCACTCTAACCGATAAAGAAATCACCGCCGACCTTCTCGAATCTGCGCTTGGCTTACCACAAGAGCAGATTCTACGACAATTATTAGACGCCTACACTAGTGCATCGGACCAAATTCAGCCTTTATTGAAAGACCTCCTCAATATCGGCCTCAAACCCGAGATTATCGCCTCCGAGTTAATTAATCTCATTATTAACAATCCTCAACCAGCTTGGCTTAGCCTTCTCGCTAAGCTTCCGGATATCCAGCCGCCTTTTCCAGAAGTTAAATTGCTTTTAGCCTTCCTAGGTGATAGAAATAGCAGTCAAGCTTCTGTCGCGCCAGTACAAATTACTCAAACCACGACATCCATCTCCACGACGCATATTACGACATCCAATCCAGCGCAATCAGAAATTTCTATCAAAAGTAAACCCGCAATTAGCGATCCGATTCCAGCAGCAGAAGAAGCTCATCCCGAAGAATCTCAGCCGAAAAAACCAGAAACCATAGAAATTCCTAGCGCGCCAGAAGCTCCAGTTAATGCTGCCGAGACGCCGGAAGAGCCGAGTATTAATACTGATTTCGAATGGAACAATTATCTCGAAGCTATCCATGCCGAAAGTGACGCAATTTTTCTTCAGTTGCAAAAAGTTACTTACGAAATCACCGATGACGCTCTTAATCTCTACCCAAACAACAAATTCGTCAAGACTTTTCTCTCGCGCGCTAATAATAACCAAATTCTTGCCAAACATCTTAGTAATCTTACTCTCATTGTTCATGATGTTGGCGAAAAACATTCGCCTGAAGATCCCGCACTTTCCAAAATTTCTGATATAATGGGAGAAGTACAAGAAGTAAAAGGAGATCTGCCGTTCTAAAAAGGTGGGGGATGGCGCTCCGTCGGAGGTAATATGGAGAACGATGCTCATCCAAACGACGGTCGTGTGCCGCCACAAGATATTGAAGCTGAAAAATCTTTACTCGGGGCCTTGCTTTTGTCTGATCAATCTTTTCCTGATATTCTAAGCGTAGTTCAAGCCGAAGATTTTTACGATCCCCGCCATGTCGACATTTTTAGAGGCATGTCTAGCCTCTATGCGCATCACAAACCAATTGACCTCATGACTTTGACTTCCGAGCTCAAAGCTCAAAAAACTCTCAAATCCATCGGCGGTTCACCCTACCTCGCTGAACTAACTAATTTCGTTCCTACCGCCTCGCACGCCGGCGCCTATGCTGAGATCGTCGCTCAGGCCTCCCTGCGCCGCCGTCTCATCGCCGTCGGCACTGACATTGCTAGTGCCGTTTACGATAATAACAGTAAAATCGCTGAGCTAGTCGGTGAAGCCGAACAGAAGCTCTTCGCCGTCTCCAACAAAACCGTCAAGACCGATTATAGTGCTCTTGGTGACCTTCTCATTGACGCTTACGATCGCATCGAAGAGCTACACAAAAACAAAGGCGCTTTGCGTGGTCTCAAGACCGGCTTTCGCGATCTCGATAGTAAGACCGCCGGTTTTCAAAAAGGCGACCTCATCATCATCGGCGCCCGCCCAGCTATGGGTAAAACTACTTTCGCCCAAAACCTCGCCTACAACGTTGCCACTCGTAACGGCGAAAATCGCGGCGTCCTCTTCTTCTCCATGGAGATGGGCAAAAACGAGATTGTCGACCGTCTGATTTCCGATATTGCCGGCGTTGACGCTTGGAAAATTCGTACCGGCAACGTCGACGACGAAGACTTCGCCAAAATCGGCGACGCTCTCGGCGAAATGAGCGAAATTCCACTCTATATCGACGACACTAGCGCCATGACCATCTATGACTTATCCAACAAAGCCCGCCGCGCCGTCCATGACCACGGTATCGCGATGATAATTGTTGATTATTTACAGCTCATCCAAGGCTCCGATCGCTACAAAGGTAATCGCGTCCAAGAGGTCACCGAAATCTCCCGTGGCCTCAAGACCCTCGCCAGGGAATTAGAGATCCCCGTCATTGCTCTAGCTCAGCTCTCTCGTGGCGTCACCGGCCGTGACGACCCTCGCCCAGTCCTTTCCGACCTTCGCGAATCCGGCTCTATCGAGCAAGACGCCGACCTTGTCATGTTCCTTCACCGCCCCGACTATTACAAACAAAACAATGACGATTTCGTACCCACTCACATCAGCGAGCTCATTCTCGCCAAACACCGCCATGGCCCAGTCGGCAAAATCGAGCTCTACTTCCATCCAGAATTACTCCGCTTCATGACGCTCGACAAGGACCATACCGAAGAAGGCTAGCCTACAACTTCCACTGCAAAAGTGGAAGTTTTTACAAAATCGCATTTTTAATCATGCCTGTGCTTGCAACTCAGAGAATTTTTAATATATAATGGCTCCAGGCGCAGGAGCTGGATGTTAATAGGTAGGGTGCGGAGTTAGATTTTGGAGAAAGGAGTGGGCAATGGAACAAAAACCAAAGCTTTTTTCGCGACTAATTGATTGGTTCTTTAACCGTAAAGAAGCATCAACTAGCCAAAAAATTAGCCTTACCGTTGTCGGTGATGACAATCACATTGAGATCACCATCAAAGACAACGGCAAAGACTAACTTTCATCTCTTAAGTTAATTGTACCTTATTAACACGGTTACGTCTAGCTGAGTTTCCACCAAAACTTCTGTGGATTTTTCCACAGCCTGCGCTCAATTTTTGTTATCTTTTTAAGTTTCTCATCTAAAACTATATCGCGTTATCCGATAATCCCATAAACCGCCTACACTTTTCACATTTTTTGCCCCGCACGCCACCAGCTTGTGCTATAATAGATATGTCGAATTCATTATATTAGTTTATCTATCAGGCTGTGTCTTTCTTAGACAGTTAGTAAGATACGGCACCGTAGATAGTTGGCTAAGTGCACAGCACGTAACTAATTATAATGGATTCGACACCCCTACGGTGTCGTATTTATTTTGCGCAAAATAAATAGCCCAAAGGGGACTTTAAGAAACTAAAAGGAGAGCCAAAATGCGTCACAAGAAAGAATGGACCCCTTTCGCAGGAAAGGTGTCCAACCGCCAAAGACCAGTTCGGTTTCGTTCTAAAAAGTGCGATTTCCAGAACGAAACAAATAATAACTTGTTCTTAGAACAATATAAGCTTCATAGTAAAACTGGTAAAAGTACTTATTTCTATAAACAAAGGTGGTTTACTTACTTAATTCCTTCCTTGTCGACATTAGCTCTCCTTTTGGTGATAGGTTTTAGCATTAATCCAATTTCTACTCAGAATAATCATCAAGCCTTCGCCGAGACTAATGCCAGCACTCAATCTAACGATATAGTACCAGAAAATGGGGTAGCTTTACGTATAGATACTACTTTGAATGATAAGGATACTATAGAAGAACAAGTGACTAGTACTGGCACACAGTATATTAAAGTAGACTTTACCGTAGGAGCTAACAATATACAAAACTATGATGTCTATGTACAAGCCGATAGCACAGCACTTACTGGTACTAGTCATGGTGATAAGCTCCAAAGCATTACTTCCGATAGTACTAGTACTGTTGGAACTAAAGAGTGGGGCTATGGCGTAAGTCGAGGAGATGTTGATCCTAGTACTATGACATATCATCCCATCCAGACTAGTGTCTCTACTAGTGCTGATAGTCAAGATGCTGGAGAGGGTAAAACCCTCACCGGCATCTCCCAACCCTACACCTTAGCCTTTGCTGCTAACCTTGAAGGAGCGGCATCCGATCACTATAAGTCTAATATTACTTTGTCTGTGGCGGCGGGGGCGGGGGAGGTGGCTACATTGTATAGCGTAAAGTATGATGGTAACGGTGGCAGTAACATACCACAAGAGCAAAGTGAGACGACGCTGGATAGTAGCTATACAGTAAAAGTACCAGGAAATGTGATTCCGACTAGAACTGATTATTCCTTCCTAGGCTGGTCAACGAGTAGCACCGCTAGCACGGCTAGCTACGAACCAGGCGGAAATGTAACTCTGCAAAAGAGTAGCCCAACGACCACGCTCTATGCAGTATGGAAACCAGTAACCAACCAGCTAACCACCCTAAGTAATATGCAAGATACAAACCTAGCTACGGCTTGTACTAATACTACTACGCCGAGTAAGTGGGATACTGTATCCGGAGTACCAATGGCGCAGTTAGTGGATAACCGAGATAATAAGAAATACTGGGTAGCCAAACTCGCCGATGGAAACTGCTGGATGGTGCAGAATCTAGCCTTAGACTTACAGGGTAAGACTCTGACTACAGCAAACTCAGACGTATCAGCAAACTGGAGCGGAGCATCGGGAGTGGCGAGTGGGCTGTGGACTGGGTCTAGTAGTGATTACAATGTAATCAAATGGTATCACTCGGATGTCGGGAGTGGACTATCGAGCTATGGAAATTACTATAGCTGGGGAGCGGCGACAGCGGGGACGGGGTCGAGCACGTCAGATTATGGTAATGCAGCGAGTAGTATTTGTCCGAGAGGGTGGAGGCTACCGCTAAGTAAAAGTAGCAACAATAGTAATAGTAAGTCTTTCCACTATTTGTTGAATCAGTACGGTATGACTAGTAGCGCCACAAATAGTATTACTGGGCAGAAGATTAGTTCAGCGCCTCTGTACTTCGTATATGGCGGCTATGTCCTTGGTAGCTCTCTGGTCAGTGCCGGCAGCCAAGGTCGTTACTGGTCTTCTACAGCCGGCGATAGCAGCGGCGCTTACTTCCTGGCCTTTGATACTAACGTCGGTCCGTCCAACGTCAGCAATCGCTACCACGGCTACTCTGTCCGCTGTGTCGCTAGGTAAAACTCAAGCAGGCTATACAGCGGTGTTAAGCTTTTAGCAAACGCCACCCCTGTGAGCACCTCACAAAACCTTAACAGCACTGTCAAGGTTTTGCCTTGGAAGCCCAAAGATTAAAATATTCAAATTCTAGAGTATCACCTATCCTTTTCTCCCGGGGCTCCCGGAGCGCCGGCTTGCAAATTCTATAATTCCTAAGCTTTGCTGGAATTATAGAAATGTAGCAAGACGGAAACGAAGCGATGGATGAGCGAATGTCACCCGCGACGGCGGGCTGACATGAAGCGTCCCCGGGAGAAAACGGATAGGTGATGCTTCAGAAACTAAGCACCATATCTCAAAATCTATAACTACGTTAAAGCCCGGCAAAATATCAAAACTCTTCTCCCACGTCGAGTTTCGCAATTTATTAACAGAAGTCGCCTCGCCAAAAACTCGACACGCATGTCGAGTTTTTATCCAAGAAAGCCTAGACACTCAAAACCGCCGAAATACTAAAAACTCATGATTTTCCCGCATTTTCCATATTATATATGTTATAATAGTAGTGTGAAAAAACGTACGCTATCGCAGTTTTTCTTATATCGCTATCGCTTTCATATTGGCTTCTTTTTACTAAGTGTGGCCTATGTAGCGATTTTATTTGGTCTACCACTTCTTGCCCCCGCCGGTTTATCCGAATCCGAGATGGCATCCGCTGCCCATTCTTATGCCCTCGAGCCAGGTTCTATCCTTAGCGGCGATATCGTAAATCTCCCTTATCGCGCCTTACAAAAGCTTTCCATCATGCTCTTCGGCCTCAATATGTATTCCGTCAAATTACCAAGTATTGTTATTGGTCTCTTCCTTGGTTTATTACTTATTCTCTTACTTAACCGTTGGTTTAAGAGCAATGTCGCCCTCCTAGCCTCGATTCTCGCCGTGCTATCCGCTTCTTTTCTCTTCTTAGCCGGCTCCGGCACACCGCTAATTATGCTTGTATTTTGGCCAACTTTGCTCCTCTGGCTCGGCTCTAAGATTCAGGGCGTGACTAAGCCTAAGCCTCTTTATTGTTTCATCTTCGCCTTCGCCCTCCTCGCCTCGATTTTTACGCCGCACCTAATCTATCTCGCCGCTTTCATTGTGCTTTTCGCGCTCTTGCATCCGCACCTACGCTTCACCATCAAAACTTTACCAACCGTGCCGCTCATCCTTACACTTTTTATTATTTTAGTGGGCTTGGCCTCATTAGTAGTCGCGGCTTTCATTAATCCCAGTATCATTCCCGAATTACTTTGGGCGCCTGGTCTCACCTTTAGCGGTTTTATCGAAAATATCAAAGTTGCCTTCCTGCCGCTCTTCTCTTGGAATATTACCCTAGAAAGTCAATTTCTCTCGCCATTTGTCGGCCTCGCTTCAATCGCACTCGCAGTTATTGGGCTTCTCTCTACTACTAAGGGTTTCTTCGCTTCCCGCAATTCTATCGCAACTTGCCTGATTGTCTTTACTATTTTCCTCGCTGGTCTTAACCCCGAGTCCGCTATCCTTATCCTCTTACCACTCGCCATTTTAATCGCGCACGGTTTGCGTTACATCCTCGATAAATGGTATAATCTCTTCCCGGACAACCCTTACGCCCGCATTAGCGCCGTCTTTCCAATTGGCGCTTTCATGGGTATCATGATCATCGCTGGTATTACTCATTTCCTCTTTGGCTATCATTATGTGCCAATGGTCGCTGATGAATTTAATAATGATATCGCCCTCGTCCAGAAACACCTCATCCGCGGTGAAACCTTATATATCATTAATGATGAGACTTCTTATAACTTTTTCAAGATTTTACAAGACAATGGGCATAACTACATTGTCGAAAATACCCTTCCCGAAGAAGCTAATTTACCCGAAAAATACGCTACTTTGGGTCATTTTGACATTTCTGGGCAGTTAAATACCATTATAACCTCGTCAAAATCGGATAATTCTGATAGAATATATATGTATACTAAAAATCAAGCACTAGAGGTGGAATTAAATTCGGAAGAAAAGGAGTAAAATATGGGTGCTACAATGGACCAAATGAAGATGCTTAACCAGCTACGTAAAGCTCAGAAATCTCTCAAGAACGAGATTGTCGAAGTCGAAGCTGGCGATGGCGCCGTTACCGTCCAAATTACCGGTGAACTCAAGATCAAAAGCGTCAAAATCGACCCGAAAAAAGTCGACCTAGACGACATCGAAGAGCTAGAACATTGGATTGAAGATTGTATGCGCGATGGTTATGCGAAAGCACAAGAAATCGCTACCGACAAAATGAAACCATTAATGGGCGGACTAGGAAGTCTCGGCCTCTAGAAAAGGAGTTACCTTGATAGAAAAAATCGAAATCAGCGGCAACAACTATAAAGTTTCCGAAAGTTTCCGGAAATATGCGACCAAGCGCATCGGCAAGCTCGATCGCTACTTACCTCGCGCGAACAAAAAAGATGTCATTGCCAAAATCGTCGTCACCGAAGTTGATCGTGCTCATGGTAATAAATATGATATCTCCGCAGCCATGGAAATCCCTGGCGGCAAAGTTATTACCGCCAAAGATGAATGTTCCAATGTCTTCGCCGGGATCGACATCCTCGAAGCTAAGCTCAAAGGCCAAGTCCGCCGCTTTAAGCTCGAAGCTACCCCACATCTGAGCAAGAAAGGCCTCAAAAGCCTATTTACTAAGAAATCTTAACGTAAATAAGTTAATCTAAGCGAGTTTTCTATGGGAAATAAGTTCTCTCATAGAAAACTTTGCTATTCTATGATGTTTTAAGATTTTTCCTATCTAAAAGTCACCAAAGCATGCTATAATAAGGAGAATAAATGGAAAACCATCTACAGGTTTCCATCCCAATATGATTATCCCTAGAATAGAGTTCTATGGTATAATTAAGAGAGTTTATAATATTATTCGTGGAGAAAAAATAATGGCTACCAACACACCAGAAAAAGCCAACTCGGATGCCGTAGAGAAAAAATCTACGTTAGCCAAGACAGCTAAAAAATCAACCAAACCAGTCAAAGAAAAGAAGCCGACCGACAAGTTAGCCGACAAAACTTTACTTACTCGTATTTTGCAGGGAATTTTTGGTGACGCTCAAAAGAAAACTCTCCAGCGCATGTACAAAAAAGTTCTCGAAATCAACAAACTCGAGCCAAAATACGAAACCATGAGTGACGAGGAGCTCGCCAAGCAGACTGAAATCCTCAAATCTAAACTCAAAGAAGGTAGCGAAAAGGAGCTTAATGAAATCCTCGCCGACGCTTTCGCCGTAGAGCGAGAAGCCGCCAAGCGCATTCTCGGCATGCGGCCATTTGATGTCCAGCTCATCGGTGGAATTGCTCTCCACGAAGGCAACGTCGCCGAAATGAAAACTGGTGAAGGTAAAACTTTAGTAGCCTTAGCTCCTGCATATTTAAATGCGCTTACTGGCAGAGGCGTCCATGTGGTTACGGTCAACGACTACCTCGCCCAGCGTGATGCTGGCTGGAATGCTCCAGTTTACCATTTTCTAGGTCTTAGTGTTGGTGTCATTATTAACCAGGCCAGTTATATCTATGACCCCGAATACGAAAACGAGGATCACGAAGACGAACGTTTCCGCCATCTCAAACCCGCTACTCGCAAGGAAGCTTACCAAGCCGACGTTACTTATGGTACTAATAATGAATTTGGCTTCGACTACCTCCGTGATAACATGATCAGCGAGCCACAGTTCCTTCGTCAAAGGGAATTAAACTATGCTATTGTCGATGAGGTTGATTCTATCTTAATCGACGAAGCTCGTACGCCGCTAATTATTTCTGCGCCAGCGGGTGACAATCCGGATGCTTACTATCAATTCGCCAAAATCGCCGCTCAGCTCACACCCGATGATTACGTTTTTGATGAAAAACGTCGCAGCGTCGCTCTCACCGATCAAGGCGTCGAGAAAGTCCAGGGTTTACTTGGTATCAAGAACCTCTACTCCACTAAACACACTCGCTTAGTTTACCATATGGAGCAAGCTTTACGCGCCCAGGTAGTCTTCAAACGCGACAAAGATTACGTCGTCACTAACAGCGGCGAAGTTGTCATCGTCGATGAGCATACTGGCCGTCTCATGCAAGGCCGCCGTTACAATGAAGGCTTACATCAAGCCATCGAAGCCAAAGAAGGTGTCGTCGTTAAGCAAGAAAGTATGACTTTAGCCACAATTAGCTTCCAGAATTTCTTCAGGCTATATCACAAGCTCTCCGGCATGACCGGTACTGCTTTCACTGAAGCTGAAGAGTTCCAACAGATTTACTCGCTCGACGTCATCCAAATTCCGCCTAACCGTCCAATTCAACGTATCGATAAAGATGATCTGATCTATCGCACCGAAGCTGGCAAGCTCAAAGCTATCGCTGCTGAAATTAAAAAATATCACGACCGCGGTCAGCCCGTCCTCGTCGGTTCGGCTAGCATCGAGAAAAACGAATTAATTGCTAAGTATCTTGATAGTCAAGGTATTAAATATGAACTATTGAACGCAAAAAATAACGAGCGCGAAGCTGCCATTGTCGAACGCGCCGGCGAAAAAGGCGCCGTAACTCTCGCCACCAACCTCGCCGGCCGCGGTACCGATATTAAGCTCGGCGAAGGCGTCAAGGAGCTCGGTGGTCTAGTAGTAATTGGTTCGGAGCGGCATGATAGTCGCCGCGTGGATAATCAGCTCCGTGGTCGCGGTGGCCGTCAAGGCGATCCCGGTACTACTCAATTCTTCGTCAGCTGCGAAGATGATCTCATGCGCATTTTCCAAGGCGAACGTATTGCCATGCTCATGAGCCGACTCGGTCTCGAAGAAGACGTACCCATCCAAAACAAATCTGTCTCCAAGACTCTTGAATCCGCCCAAAAGCGCATCGAAGGCTTCAATTTCGACTCCCGCAAAAACGTCGTCCAATACGATAACGTCATCAATCGCCACCGCAAAGTCGTCTACGGTATGCGCCGCAAGATTCTTGATGGCGAAAACATTCATAATGAAATCAAACGCTTAATCAAGCTCACCGCCGAAGATCTCGCTAAGGATAGTTCGCGCGTCAATCCGAAGTTCAAAGAAGATTTTCTTGACGTTTTCCCAGATACTGATGAAAAATTAGTCGAAGAAATCGGCAAAAAGCGTAAAGAAAAAGACCGTATCAATGCCGCCAAGGACGAAATCATCAAACAATATCAAGCCAAAGAAGCCGAGTTTGGCGACGAAATCATGCGTAAAATCGAACGTGAAGTTTATCTCAAAGTCCTCGATACACTCTGGATGCAACATCTCGAGAATATGCAACATCTCCGCGAGGGTATTCACTGGCGTAGTATTGGTCAGCGTGATCCATTAGTCGAATATCGTAGTGAATCACAAAAGTTATTCGATGGTCTCGAGAAAAACTTGCGTGAAGAAGTCCTAAAGATTCTCCTCAGCCTCACCAAAGTCGAAGCCAATAGCGAAAACTTGACCGACGGCCAAGAATACGAATCCGAGCTTACCAAGATGGCTGAAAGCGCCACCGAGAAGGGCGTCAACGAGATTAGCGCCGGCGAGAAAAACTTAGATAGCGAATTTAAAGAGGGAAGTAGTAAAAATACTAACCGCCCTGCGCCATCTTATAATCAAAAGCACAACGCCGCCAAGCAGAATCGTAAAAAAGAGCGTCAAAACAAGAAGAAAGGGAAGCGACAATAAAACACTCTATTGAAGAGATTGTCCTAGCTTCCGGGGCAAAGGGGTTATTGATTAACGTGCCTGGCGCTAGCGTGATGAACACGAAATTTCAGTTTCGTGCCGGTATGCGCTACGCTAAACGTCCCGAAGTCTACGAAATTGCTCACGTCGTCGAGCATCTTGCTTTTGGTGCCAACGCCGCTTTTGGCAGTGAGCAAAAATTTGAATCCGAATTCACCAAAAACGGCGCCTATCACAACGCCTGGACTTCCGATTTTTCCGTTTGTTACGAAAGCGAATGTGCTGACTTTGAATGGGAACGTATTCTCAAGCTCCAGCAAGTCGCCATCGCCGAGCCACGTTTCAACGACGAAGAGCTCAAAAGCGAAAAAGGCAACGTCAAAGCCGAGCTCACCGGCTATATGAATGATTATGCTCGACTGCTTTGGCCTCGCCTTCAGCAAATCGTCGGCGAAAACGTCCCCGACTTACAAGAGAGAATCAAAACTATCAATAATATTGAGCTCAAGGATATCCGCGAACACTACCGCCGCACCCATACCGCTCATAATTTACGCTTCATCATCGCCGGTAATCTTTGGGGTCGCAAACGTAAAATCATCAAAATGCTCGAGCAATGGGATCTTCGTCCCGGCGAACGTTTTGATATTCCAAATGACGAATTACACTCCGCCACTCCCGTACTCATTCGCCGCAAAGACGCTTCCAATATTAGCTTCGCTTTTACCTGGATGCTTCCGCGCAAGCTCGAGCCTTCCGAAGTTTACGCCATGAGTTGTCTCAATCATATCCTTAATGGCACTATGAGTAGCAAAATCCTCGGTCAGGCTCGCAAATACGGTCTCGTCTACGGCATGGGCAGCGACATTAGCAATGGCTGGCACAATGTCTCCTGGGATTTCGATGGCGAAGTCAATGCCGAAAACTCCGTAAAGCTTTTTGAGCTTATTCATAAAGAGCTCAAAAAAGTCATCAAAGGCGATATTAGCGACGAAGACCTCATAAACGCCAAATCCTATGCCACTGGCCGCTATCAAATCGGCGCGCAAACCGTTAGTCAAATTTCCGACTATTATTCCGATGGATATTTCGTCAACGGCACCATCGAAAAATACACCAACATGCCTAGTTTGATCAAAAACATCACCAAAGACGAAATCGTCAAGCTTGCTCGCGAGTTTATCGGTAGTGATATTAGCGCCATGGTCGCCGTCAGCTCCGTCGAGAAAGCTCTTATTAGCGAAATGGCAGAGAAGCTAAAATTTGATCTAGTAGGTTAAGAAGATATCCTATCTTCCCATTATAGCACACATTAGCATAAAAGTCAATATTTTTATGCTTATTTTCTCATTTTTGTCAATTTATATGCCAAAAATCGCTACATTCTCATATTTTTTAAGCTTATTTTAAGCTTTAACAATATCCTCGTTATTCTCGCTCCGAGACCAAAACTCTAATCGATCCGCATTTCTGCCAATTTCATGATACAATATTAGTATGAAAATTGGGATTTTAGGCTACGGCAAAGAAGGTAAGAGTGCCGAGCGATATTTCAAAGAGCACAATCACAAAGTAAAGATTTTTGACAACTTCACTAACGACAGCCTCAAAGATTTAAATTTAGATGAATTTGATCTCATCCTTCGTAGCCCCTCCGTCCATCCCCGGTCAGGCTTCTCTAGCATGACCAGATATTTTTTCGATCACTGCCCCTGCCCGATTATCGGCGTCACCGGCACCAAAGGTAAGGGAACTACCTGCTCAATCATTACCGATCTTCTTAAAAACCTCGGCAAAAGCGTCTATTTAGTCGGTAACATCGGCAATCCCGCCATCGACATTCTCGACCAGCTCACGCCGACCGACGTAGTCGTCTACGAAATGAGCAGCTTTCAGCTCTGGGATCTTGAAAAATCCCCGCAAATTTCCATCGTCCTTGGCATCGAGCCCGACCATCTCAACGTCCACGATAATTTTGACGATTATATCAATGCCAAAGCCAATATCTGCAAGCACCAAACATCCACCGATACCTGTATTTATTTCAAAAACAACCCTGACACCGTAAAAATCGCCACTCAGAGCCCCGCCCAGAAAATCGCTTACCCTGTAGAAAATCCCATTTTGACTGAAATCGTCCAGTACCTCAGCCTTCCTGGTCAGCACAATCAAGAAAACGCCGAAGCCGCCATTCTCGCCGTCGCCAGTTTCTTGAATATTCCGCTTGATACTTTTCTAGATCAATCCCGCGACATTATTATTAAGACCCTCACAAATTTCCAAGGGCTTCCGCACCGTCTCCAATTCCTCCGCAAACTAAATGGTATCAAGTATTATGATGATAATTTCTCCACTACTCCCACCTCACTCGAAGTCGCACTAAAAGCTTTTCCTGAGCAAAATATCATCCTCATCGCTGGCGGTCGCGACAAGACTAATAATACAGATTTATCAGAAATTATCGATTTAATCAAAACTTATTCCACCAAAACTATTCTCATCGGCGAAAGTGGCCATGAAATCGCCAAAATTCTAACCAATACCGCAGACGCTCCGCAAATTTCCGACTCTGAACTAGCAAACATTCTAGAAATTACCACCAATCATCGCTTCTTTCTCGCCTCTAGCCTCGCCGAAGCTATCACCTTAGCCAAAACCCTCGCCGAAGAGCTTCAAGCTCATTATGAGAATAATCAATCCACCATCGTTCTCATGTCTCCCGCCGCCGCTAGCTTCGATATGTTTGAGAACGTTTACGCTCGTGGCGCCGAATTTCAAAAATTAATCCAGGAATTATAAAATGTCCATTAGTGATTTTCAGAAACGTCTCGACTATTTACAATCCGAACTAGCCAAAGCTTGGACCAAGCTACAGCTCGATGACAAAATCCAGCAAATTTCCACTCTCGAAGCCGAAGTTAATGATCCTGATATTTGGCGAAATCCCGATCACGCCCGCAAGCAAAACGAAACTCTCGCCCGTCTGAATGACGAAGTCCAGCCTTGGCGCCTGCTAAAAGTCCAATGTGAAGACTTAGTTGAATTATTAGAATTAAACGATCCGAGCATTTTAACTGAATTCGAGGCTCAACTCACCGCCTCCGAACAGCAATTTGAGCACCTCAAACAAGCTTTACGCTTCAACGGCAAATACGATCATCTCGGAGCCATCATCCGCATCACTTCCGGCGCTGGCGGCGTCGAAGCCATGGATTGGGCTAGCATGCTCGAGCGCATGTATCTACGCTTTGCCGAAAAGCATCATATCAAAACTACTTGTCTCGAACGTACCGCTGGCGAAGAAGCCGGCATCAAAACCGCCGTCTACGAATTTACTGGCCGCGACGTCTATGGACTATTAAAAAGCGAACACGGCGTACATCGCCTCGTCAGATTGTCGCCATTCAATGCTGATAATCTGCGGCAGACCAGCTTTGCTCTAGTTGAAGTATTACCAATTATCGACAGCCCCGAAGACGTCAAGATCAACGAAAAGGATCTCCGTATCGACGTCTACCACTCTGGCGGTCATGGCGGTCAAAGTGTTAACACCACCAATTCCGCTGTCAGAATCACTCATCTGCCAACTAATACCGTCGTCGCTATCCAGAATGAACGATCACAATTACAGAACAAAGAAAAAGCTATGGAGATTTTGCGCGGTAAACTTGTGCAATTACAAATAGAGCAACATGCCGAAAATATCGACAAACTTCGCGCTGGTGAATCTGCCTCTTGGGGGCAACAAATCCGCAATTATGTCTTGCAGCCCTATAAACTCGTTAAAGACACTCGTACTAAATTCGAAAGCACCGACCCCGAAAAAATCCTCGACGGAGAATTGGATGATTTTATCAATAGCTATCTAGAAAATCAAACCACAACATAATTATAATTAATATATGAAAGGTATAATACATGGAAAAAACTTTCACCAACCTTCCGGCCCCGAAAGCACAGTCTAAAGATTATCGCCGTCTACAAGTTTTATTCATCATCACCACTCTCATCGGAACTGTCTGTGTCGGTTTTATCTTCTATTTCATCATCAAATACTACTCCGCCCAACCCGCCGACGCCGAGCCCATGCGCTTCGTGCTATTCGTTACCGCTTTTATCCCCGCAGTCATTACCAGCATCCTTGTCTTCGTAGATTACCTCGCCCTTCGCTATTTAAAACAACTTCAAATTCCCAATCAAAACTATCTACTCCCTCATCTCAGTATTATCTTAAACTCCATTCCACCACTCATTATCATGATAATCCTCCTCTGGGCTATTTTCTCAATCTAAAGCTAAAATTCTATGAATCCAATCCTACCAGCCCAAGAATATCAACTCGGCCAAATCAACCGCCGCCTTAAAATCACGTGTCTCCTAGGTGTTATGTCTACAATAATTTCCGCTATTTTCTGGATTTGCATCGGACTTCTTCATCTGCCACGATTAAATGCTTCGCTATTTCTAACTTTGCCCATCCTTTTTCTTCCGCCTATCATCACCTGGATTACTACGCCGCTCAGTATAATTAATATAATCATCGCTTGTTATGAAATGTACCAAATTTCCAAACTTAATTCCAGATTTCGTGAATACAAAACCGCGTTTTATAGCCTCATAATAAACTTCATACCAATCATATGCATCCTAATCTTAGACATAGTAATAGGCTTAAGTAACTTAAATAGTTTTTACACAAATATCCTATAGTCCTCTAAATAATTAACAAACCGTTTTATTGAAATCCTTAAATGCTTGTGATATGATAGTACCATGATATTACTCGATCATGTGTCAAAGACTTACCCCGGCGACGAAGATCCCGTTTTGGATAATATTTCTTTGCACATTGATCCCAATGAATTCGTTTTCTTAGTTGGTAAATCTGGCGCCGGTAAATCTACTCTTATCAAAATGATTACCAAAGAAGAAACCCCCGATTCCGGCAAAATTCTTGTCGGCGGTATTGATCTCGATTTTATTAAACGTCGTCACATTCCGCATTATCGCCGTCGCCTCGGTGTAGTTTTCCAGGATTTCAAATTATTACCTACCCGTACTGTCTTTGAAAATGTCGCCTTCGCCCTCGAAATCGCCGGCATGAGCAATCGTGAAATCCAAAAGACCGTACCGAAAGTCCTCGATCTCGTCGGCCTAGAGAGCAAAGCTAACAAATTCCCGGCCCACCTCTCTGGCGGCGAACGTCAACGCGTCAGTATCGCCCGCTCTATGGCCCGCCAGCCCAAGATTCTTATTGCCGATGAGCCGACTGGCAACCTCGATAAGCTCACCCGCAAAGAAATTATCGACTTACTTCAGAAGATCAATGATTTCGGTACCACCCTACTCGTTACCACTCACGACGAAAATATCGTTAATAACTTACGTAAGCGTGTCGTTACCCTGAAAAATGGCCGTATTATCAACGATCAAAAAGTCCACGGCATTTATCGCCTTGACGACGAGCCGATTATAGAAAAACCCTCCGAAGATCCCGAGCCCGAATTCATCATTACTGCTAAACCAATCATCCAAAAAGTCGCCCCGAATGGCATCATGCGCAGCAATCTTCGCTCAAAATCTACACAAATTGCCAAAAAATCACCTAACGAGTTAGTTAAAACCACACCAAAGCCAAATCAAAAAGTTAATAGCTCTAAGCCAATCGCAAATAATAAACCATCCGTAGCAAAAAATCAAAAAGATAAGTCAGATAATCAGAATAAATCAAATCATCAACCGGCTAAACCTGTCAATAATAATCCCGTCAAAAAATACAGTCGTGATGCCGCCAACCAATGGTATGCCGCTGGCAAACCCTTACGCGCTGCGCCAAAGCTCAGTAAACTGTCTTCCGGCCAGACCGTCAAGCTCAAACCCGCACCCAGCATCAAACAAGTTATCAAAAAGCGTCCACTCAACGCCAAATCCAAACCAAAACGTATTATCTAGGAAATAAAAAATGGTAGAAAGCAAAGAAACTAAACAAAAGCAAAAAGAAAATCTCAAAACTCTAGTTGACAATAGCAAAGTCAGCAAGGTCCGCAGCATGGGTCGAGTTTTTCGCTATGGCACCGCTAGTTTCGCGCGCAATATTTGGCTTTCGATTGCCGCCACTTTAGTCATGACCGTTACACTAGTAATTCTACTCGTTACTATCGCCGCCAGTCTCGTACTTAGCTCTACCGCCGACGCCATGCGCGACAAAATTGATATTACAGTCTATTTCCTGCCTGGTACTAGCCTAGAGACTCTCGAAAACATGGGCGATATGCTCAAAAGCGACCCCAATGTCAAAAGCGTCGAAGTCTCCGACTCTGCCATGGAATATAATATTTATCTCCGAGAAAATCAAGAAAACACCGACCTCATGGAAGTTCTCCAAGATCCTACTATGAGTGAAATCATGCTAAATACCATGCAAGCCAAAATGCGCATCAAAGTCCACGACCCCAATAATCTCAGTCAGCTCAAAAACATCATCGAGACCACGGCTATTTTCCAAGAAAATATCGATCCCGAGACCGACACCTCTTACGATGAAAATCGCGCCGTCATCGAAACCATCAGCTCCTGGGCTAATATCGCCAAAAACGGTGGCCTCATCCTTGGCGCCATCTTCCTTGTCATCTCTATGCTCATGATTTTCAATACTATCCGCATGGCTATTTTCTCGCGTCGCGAAGAAATTTACATGATGAAGCTCGTCGGTGCCGACACTAGCTTTATTCGCGGTCCTTTCCTCGTCGAAGCTGAGATTTGTGGTGTCATCTCCGGCGTCCTCGCCAGCACTATCGCCTACGGCGGCTACCGCCTCATTGCCCCCGGCTTAATCAACAACAGTATCGACATCTCCACGATCGCCGAGATCATGAACAGCGGCAAACTAGTCCTCCTCTACTTAGCAGTCATCGTCGCCGGCGTAATTATCGGCAACATCTCCGCTCGATTAGCAATGCAGAAGTATTTGAAGTAGGGCAGGATGCTACAAGTTCAAATAATCTCTAGTATTATCCGCCATAAGGAGTCTTAAACATTGAATAGGCTGGCGCGGGTCGGAATTGCGCTCGGGATTGTCGGAGCAGAATTATTATCTCGCATTGACGAGAGCGCCACCTTGACTCCATTGGCGGAAATGCTAGGGATTTTCATAAGCGACTCGAAATCTATAACTGTGCGCAAGCTCAACATAGATTATGCTCTAGTTCCGTTGACAGAAATATATAAAATATAATAAACTAGGAAGTTTTAGCCACAAACATTTACAAATAACTATAAGTGTGATATATATTATATATGAGATTATTACAAAAACACAAAACTATTGGTTTACGCAAAATTATCCTAATTTCTACGCTTATCATTTCTGTTTTATGCGGTCAATTTTACCTGATTCATAACCTCGAAGAAGATGCTCAAGCCGCCTATCCTTATGGCTGCGTCACCCAAGCTTGCCGCGAAGCCGCCGACCGCGCGAACGCTTCTGAAGCTCGCGCCAAAGAACTCGCCGCCTATGCTAATACTCTCGAAGGCGAAGTCGCTCGGCTCAATGCTGAAATCACCGCCCTCGAAGACGAAATCTCTCGCAACCAAGCCATCGCCAACGACCTTAACGAGCAAATTATCTTAAACACTGAGAAGCTCAACCTTCAGCAAGTCGCTCTAGCTAAAATGCTTGTCGAAATGTATCACGAGCCCGAAGCCGACGCCTTGACCATGCTCGCCAGCAGCCACTCGCTTGGTGATTTCGCTGAGAAGCAATCCCGTCAGACCAACGCCCAGACTCAAGTCACTCTCTCCGCCAAAGCTATTCGCACCCTCAAAGAAAGCCTGGAAAAGCAGAAAGCTAGCGTCGACGCTTTAATTGCCAGTACTGAAATTAGCCGTAACGAAGTCACCGCCCGCCGCAACGAACAAGCTGCCCTCATTGCCAAGTACGAAAACGATTCTGCTGCCTACCAACGCGACTCCGAAGAAGCCCGTCAGGTCATGCAGCAAGAAATCGCCGCCGAAATCGCCAAGTACAACAGCGGCGGTGTAGTTGGCGAAGGTTATAATAGTTATCCTTGGGCAGGTCAATGCCCCTGGAGCAATCTTGCTTTTATCACCGTCGGCGGTTATGTCTGCCAATGTACTAGCTACGCCGGCTGGAAAGTCCAGGAGCGCTGGGGATATTACATTGCTAGCTGGGGCAACGCCTACAGCTGGGGTAATAGCGCCACCCGTGCCGGCTTCGTCGTCAATAACACCCCTGCTCCACATACCGTCGCCTTCTCCACCGCCGGCGAATGGGGTCATGTCATGTGGGTTGAAAGCGTCAATGCCAACGGCACTATTAATCTAAGCGAATATAATAATTATTACAGTAGCTTGAGCGGCTCCATTGCCGACTTTGGCGCCCGTTATAATGTCAATCCTTATCAGTACCAATACATCCATTTCGACCAGAGATTATGGTAAGTAGCGCCATATTCTAAAAGTATAAACAGTTTACAATTTTTCATTTTTTGTAAGCAATCTTCCATAATAACAACGGAGGTAGTGCAGTTTTAGGAGGTTACCACTTTTTCATTTTTGGTAACCTCTACCATTCCTAGATTTCTCGCCGCTTTTAGCTTTTTCTAAGCCAAAATGTGTTAAAATAGTTATATGTCAGACAAATGGGAAGAACGCAAAGTTAGCCTCGGTGGCGCAATTATTGGCGGTGCCGTCACTTTAGTACTTGGTCTCGTGATTGGGCTTAATTGGAATAATTTCGCCGCGACTTTCTTACCCTATCTTGGTTTTCATAATAATACTCGCAACGATTGGAGTGAGCTCGATGAAGTTTATAATACCCTTGCTACTTATTATGATGGCGACTTAGACAAAAACGCCCTTATCGAAGGCGCCAAGGCTGGCCTCGTCGATGCCGCTGGTGATATTTATACAGTCTATATGAACAAAGACGAAGCCCGCGATTACGAATCCGCCCTCCATGGCGACGTCGGCGCTGGCGTTGGTATTGAGATGGCCTTGCGCGATGGTTACGTGCGCATCTTACGTACTCTTCCTGATAACCCTGCCGGCAAAGCAGGCGTCAAAGCCGGTGACATTATCTACAAAGTCAACGATGAAGAAGTCTACGACAAGACTACTGATTATATCGCCTCCAAGCTCCGCGGCGAAAAAGGCACTACCGTCAAGCTCACCGTCGTCTGCGATGGCGAAGAAAAATCTTTTGACCTCACTCGTGAAGAAATTAATAACGTCTCCGCCTACGCCGATTACGATGGTGACACTGCTATTATTACCGTCACTAGATTCGATACTGATACCGGCACCATCGTTCAAAAAATCGTCGCCGACGAATTCGACAAACGTAAAATCAAGAAAGTCATTCTTGACCTTCGCAATAATGGCGGCGGTTACGTTTCCGCAGCCAAAGACTTGCTTTCACTTTGGATTGATGGCGACGTTATCCTCATCCAGAAAGGCAAAAACCATCAAGAAGAAATCACCAAGTCCAACCGCGGCCAGGCTAAACTCGCCGACATGAAGACTATCGTTCTCGTCAACGGTGGCACCGCCTCTGCTTCTGAGATTGTCGCCGGCAGCCTCAAAGATTACGACAAGGCTACTATCCTCGGCGAACAAACCTTCGGCAAAGGTGTCGTCCAGACTCTCCTCGACTTATCCAGCGGCACCATGCTCAAAGTCACTACTGCCCGCTGGTACACCCCCAAAGGCAACAGCATCAATAGCGAAGGTATTAAACCCGACATCGAAATTGAGCGCACTTACGACGATATCAACATGAGTCGTGACCCTCAATTAGATGCCGCCAAGAAAGAATAAAATATAAGGAGAACAATATGATCAAAGTTTATACCACCCCAACCTGCATTTACTGCCACGCCCTCATGGACTGGCTTGAGAAGCAAGGTATTGAATACGAGGAAATCGACGCCTCCCAGATGGAAGGAATCACTGCTGTACCGGTCACCGAGATTGGCGACCAGCGTATAATCGGCTTCGATCGCCCCGCCATTATCAAAGCTCTCAAAGACCTTCCCGAGCAAAATGCCAAAGCCGCCTAAAAAAAATCACTCTGAGTCCTCTCCAAAAACTCCAGATATCGTCTTGGTGCACGGTTTTCGTGGTTCGCCAATCGGCCTCGAAGCTATTGGTAAGGAACTTGAGCAAAACGGTTACCGAGTTCACATTCCACCCATTCCGCCTTTTGGCGGTGCCACTAAACTCGACCGCTACACTCCCGAGGCCTACGCCAAATATCTCGTCAATTATCTGGATGAGCACAAAATAGAAAAGCCAATCCTAATCGGTCATTCCATGGGCTCAATCATTGTCTCGGCCACGCTTAGCCTCTATCCCAAGCGTGTCCATCACAAATCCGTCCTACTTTCCCCTATTTCTAATCGCACCGCCGCGCCATTTCGCCTCATTACCCCCCTGAGCGCCGTCCTACCTCGTCGCACTATTGATTATATTACTACGCGTTTTCTCTTCATCCCGCACGATCGCGCTTTGCTTCACCAAGTCCTCGAGATCACTCATGATTGTAGTAATGACCGCCCACCTCTCCGCTCCGAAGTTTTGAGTGCCGCTAACTTTTCTACTAAATACTGCGTTGGCGATTTCGCGGCCAATCAAGACCTGCTTCTCCTCGCCGGCGAAAAAGATCGTCTCATCAGCCAAAAACAGACCATGAAGCTCGCCAAAAAGCTCCATAGTGACCTCGATTTCTTACCAAATTGTGGGCACTTACATAATTACGAAGACCCTCATGCTACCGCCCAGAAAATTCTCGATTTTCTGCAAAAATCCTAAAAATCAATGCCCCCAAGCCTAGAAAAATGCCGCTCCGAAGAGCGACATTTTCATTAAGAGAAGTTTCAGCTACCAACGCCCAGTTCGCCTCCGCGCATAGCGATCAGCGCTTTCGATCATCTCCGAAAGCCCCATCATCTGCGCCGCCACGAAGCCGAAGAGACACGCAAGACCAGTACGCACCAATGCCGCCGCAAAATCGCCCAGCAGGATATACGCAATCGCCTTCAGTAAATCTATCACCGCAAATCCCAAGGACATCCCCACGACGAGCGGCATCGTCGACGGCCGGTTCAGCCAGTCCCACCGATGGTCATACAAATCTTCACAAAAGTATTTCCGGTACTCTGCGTCTTCACAAAACCGCTTCAGAATTTCTCCCCACACATTCATCACCTACTCTCGCGTATTCGCCGCTCGGCATACTCTCGGGCACCTTTATTAGCTTGCCTGAGTTCCAAAAGCCAATACAGCGCCAGTCTAGAAAACAAAGCTGCGAAAATTCCAAGCGACACCAACGGCAGCAAGACAGTCATCATCCCTATCATCGTCAACATCGGCCATGTGACATGAAAGAACTCGGACACTTTCACCGCAAGATGATAAAACTTCAGCCCCTTCGTCCGCTCCGCCAGCTCATCCGAATATTTCTGCATATATTCTTCATAGTACTTCGCGAAATCTTTATTTCGCATCTGCTGCTTCAGACTTCGTTTCATCCAAACCTCCGCATTTCGTCAAAGCGTATTGATCCGCTATGCGCAAATCACTCGTCCGATAGATAAAATCAAACAACCCGGCAAATGCTGCCGTCAGTGCTAAATACGTCGCCCCATGCCAGACTTCGGTTAAGCTTCCCGTCGCCATACCGAGGCAGATCGACAATAAACCCAACAACGCTAAAATCACATACGCGAATCTCGCATATCGGCAATAAGACCGCCACCAATCCGGCAGCCAGTCCTTCGCCTCATGCTCCATCCAGAATTCCCGATAAAACCACTGGTAATTGTCAGTTTTTCGGATTTTACGCTTTCGCCGATAGTTTCGCCAAGCTCTCATTTTTACCCCTCCTTTTCATGTTTAGCTTTGCACAAGGCATATTCATCCGCCTTCCAGCACAAGGCCTTCCGGTCCGCGTACATTGCTACCATGAATATCATGACCTGGCAGGCCACGACAATCAACACATACCATCTGTGGCTCGCGATCGCTCCCGACATGTGCATATGGGTCAGGTAGCACATTATTATAAATACTGCACAACGCGCCATCCACAACTTACATTTCAGAACTATACGCTCATTTTTAAGATCACCCCCTTTAGACAAGATATATTCTGCAAAATACATTTTGTATCGCGGAGACATCCGCCAAGGTATCATTTTTTTCACCCCCATATTTACGTAATGCTAACCAAAACTTCTCCTTTCAAGGTACTAGATGCTATCATATTAAGTTTGATAGTATCCCCCATCTCTCCATTATACCACACATAGCAATAAAAGTCAATATTATTATGCTTATTTTCCCGCCAAAACACCAATTTTGTCAATTTCTTACGCCAAAATGATAAATGTTAAGCTTATTTTAAGCTTTAGCATAATCTCAATACGCCTTCATATCAAAATCTAATACCCCCTACCCCCGCCAAATCCTCCGCCAAAACCGCACTTTCTTTGGCTTTTTGCCCTTCAATTCAATTGCCTCTTCATAAATCTCCACAAACCGCTTCAAAGTATAATTCAAATCATGCTTCTTCGCAATTTCTAAACTCGCCCGACCGTATTTCTCTTGCAAGTCTTTATCTTGCAAGATCTTCACTAAGGCCGCCGTCATCTCTTCCGTCTCGCGCGGCTTACAGAGAATTCCATTTTTCTTATTCTGACACAACTCACGCACCGCCCCTGCATCTACTGCCACCAGCGGTAAACCCGTCGCCGCCGCCTCGATTAATACTATTCCTTGCGTTTCCGTCTCACTTGCCGTCGCAAACACCGTCGCCGAATTATAAATATCGATCACATCCGGGGGCATAATCCTGCCGGGAAACTTAATACTTTTCTCAATCCCCAGCGACTTTGCAAGATCTATCAAATGCCGCCGATCCGTCCCATCGCCCACGATCACCAATTCCGCTTCTGGCACTTTTTCCAATACCCCCGCAAAAGCCGTCACTACATTACTAATACTTTTCTCTGGATCAACTCTCCCCACATACAACACTCTCGGTACACCCATCTTCAAGTGATACTTTTTCAAGACTTTCGCCGAAGCTCGCCCCGGATTAAACTTCGCGAGATCCACCCCATTCGACAACGGCTCCACCGTCACGTCAAATTTCCGCCGATTTTTCGGTACCAAATCATCAATCGCCATTTCCGTCGGCATCGTTGCATACTCTGAATGCTTAAGGAAGCTCGCCATATAAGTCCTAATAATCGCATCCAACGGTTTTTTAATCGGCTTTAGCAGCTTGACCTGGCTCGTCAAATTATCCGGATAGGCATGTCCCGTACTCACCATCGGCACATCATATTTCTTTGCATAACGCTGCGCCGCAATCGCAATCATCTCTGCTGTCTGATTATGAATCACATCCGGATGGAATTTACTCAAAGCCTTCTTTAGCTCTGGATATGGATCCACCGTAATCCAAAGCCCATAGCGATAAGCCAGCCGTGGTACTGGCAATTTATTTAAAATCTTCTTACCCTCTGGCACTGCATTAATCTGATCCGGGTAAAAAGGGAATCGAATCGACCGCATATATACCGTCGTCACGCCGTCCTGTTTCGTACGATGTTTTTTCCCAGTGAAGCTCGGACAAATCACCATCACATCGTGCCCCTGCCGCGCCAACCCTTTCGCTAGATTATGAGCGAATACCGCCACCCCATTTGACATCGGATAATATAAATCAGAAGTAATTGCAATACGCATATTTATCTATATTATATCACTTTTTCCAAAATCATTTTCCCGGAAATTACCACTCTCGCCGCATCAAATCACGTTTTTTAATCGTTTCACGCTTATCATATTTCTTTTTGCTTTTACCAGTCGCAATCACCAGCTTTATGTATCGTCCTCCGCCTAGAAGCTTCACCGGCACTAGTTGTAAT
Source organism: uncultured Candidatus Saccharibacteria bacterium (assembly GCA_964581595.1). GTDB lineage: Bacteria > Patescibacteriota > Saccharimonadia > Saccharimonadales > Saccharimonadaceae > Nanosyncoccus. Next base: position 18,958 of record CAZOPB010000003.1, on the reverse strand, counting down.
CCATTCTGCTTTTCGCGCATGAGTAACGCTAGCTGTTTTTTCGTAACTAGCAGCTTCACATTTCGCTCTGTATCCGCACCCAACGTCAAATTATTCAGCCATAACTCACCATTCCGAATCGTTACGAAAGACCCCTTCAGCTGTACATGATGATCACGAATCATCCGCACTTCTGGCCCCGTCAGCATCATTCCACAAGTCAGCTCATCACCCAGCGCATAATCAAAATGCGCCCGCCGATTCACCGTCACCGATTCTGGAACTTTCTTTTTCTTCATATCTATAATTATATCACAATATGTTATAATAATGATATGAAGTTATTCTCTTGGAACGTCAATGGTCTTCGCGCCGGCCTCAAAAAGGGCACCTTTCTTGATTTTATCAATAAAGAACAACCCGATATCCTATGCTTACAAGAGACCAAGGCCAAAGCCGACCAAGTCGAAATCGATCTCCCCGAATATAGCGAGTTCTGGAACAGTGCTAATCGTGCCGGCTACTCCGGTACTGCTATTTTTAGCAAAACTCCCGCTCTCAATTACCGCAACACTTTCGACGACGAGCTTCAAATCAGTCATCCTTGGCATGATGATCGCTACGGCGACCCGCTTTCCGAAGGGCGCCTCCAAATTGCCGAATTTGAACATTTCTATCTTGTTAATGTTTACGTCCCCAATAGCAAGCCCGATCTCTCTCGCCTTGGCCTTCGCGAGCAGATTTGGGATCCCGTTTTATTACAACAGTTAAAAAATCTCGAACAGCATAAACCTATCATCATCTGCGGTGATTTTAATGCCGCTCATACCGAAATCGATCTAGCCCGTCCCAAGCAGAACACTCATAACGCCGGCTTCACCAAAGAGGAACGCCAGGGAATCGAAAATTTAGTTCAAGCCGGATTTATCGATACTTTCCGCGCCCTCCATCCCGATGATCAGCGTTATACTTGGTGGTCGCATTGGGGCAAAGCCCGCGAAAACAACGTCGGCTGGCGCATTGATTATTTCTTCATCTCGCCGCGCCTCTTTCCTCATCTCAAGTCCGCCGAAATCTATGAACATTTTCAAGGTTCCGACCATTGTCCTATTTCCATTACTCTGGAGTTTTAGTCATGCCCGCCTTCGCTCCGATTAGTAACGACCTTAGCTTCTGGAAAAAACAAACCAAGCCTCTTTTTCCCGATCTCGCCTGGAATATTCCCGAGCAGAAGACCGGTACTATTTCAGTTGTCGGCGGTAACGCCCAAAGTTTTTCTGGCGTCGTCCGTACCGCCGAATATTTGACTCATACTTTTCCCATCAAACATGTTAATCTAATTCTCCCCGACGCCTTGCGTAGCAAGCTTCCTAGCCTAGAAAACCTCAGCTTTACTGCTTCTACCACCAGCGGCTCCTTTGCTAAGTCACACGTGCTCAATGAATATTTCGATTCCAGCGATTTTACTTTTCTTGCCGGCGATTTATCCCATAATGCTGAGACCGCCATCGCCATCACCGATGCTATCGAAGCTTCCGCCAAGCCTCTCCTGATTTCTCGCGATGGCATCGATTTACTAGCTCCTACCATCGGTCAAATTATTATGCACCCTAATCTCATCTTTGTCTGTTCTATGCCACAACTTCAAAAAATCTTCCGCAGCCTCTTTTATCCACGCATGATTACCTTATCCTCTCCGCTCGTCCCGATTGTAGAAACCTTACACAAGTTTACTTTATCTTATCCAATCACCATCCTTACTTTTCATCAAGGCAATATTATCGTCGCTCATGCCGGCCAAGTCTCCACTACGCACATCGTTGATACAAATTTCACACCCATTTCGCTCTGGTCCGGTCAACTCGCCGCCAAAATCGTCGCCTTAAATCTTTTCAATCCCGACCACCCCTTCGAATCCACCACTGCCGCCATCCTATTCGGATAACCCCCTCTCCAAATGCAACTTCTAGCAATGTGCTGAATTACCAAACGGTACAGCCCACAAGTTCTCCAACCCATCCGGAGCACCGGTTTACAAGTGTCAGTCTTCATACGGCGCCTACTCTAGCTTGTAGAAACCATCCGGACTACCCAAATCCCTAGCATTTTCCGCCATAAGGAGTCTTGAACATTGAATAGGCTGGCGCGGGTCGAAATTGCGCTCGGGATTGTCGGAGCAGAATTATTATCTCGCATTGACGAGAGCGCCACCTTGACTCCGTTGGCGGAAATGCTAGGGATTCGGGTGGAAGGCTAACGCAACAAAACCCATATCAACCTCGACCGCCGAGGAGCTGAAAAGACTTTAGATAGTTAGCAAAAAAGCCGTGTCTCAAAATCCATATTTGCGCTAAACTCGGCAAAATCAGTATTTGCTTTTTAGTATAAGTATGATATAATTGAAACATCGGTCGACATATTTAGAGATTGAAGGGGGATTAATATGAAAAAATATCATTTAGCCGACCTATTTACATTGCTGGAAGTAATTCTAGCTTGTACATTACTAATCATGGCTTTCCTGGGAACTCCGGCCGACTACGCTCTTTGGGTCTTTGTTGCCGGCGAACTCTGCGATGCTTTCGACGGCCCCTGCGCTCGTCGTTGGCACTACCCCAATGACGGCAAATACCGTTGGTGGCGCCGCTACAACGTCGAAATCGATCAGATCTCCGATATTATGCTCGCCTTCGCTTGCGGCATTTACCTCATCTGGCGCGTCAGTGTCTCCTTTGGATGCATCCTACTCTTTGGCATTGGCGCTTACTGTCTCATCACTCAGCTTTATCTCTACGAATTTAATCGCATCAGTCATCGCTTTATTCCGCGTCGTACTATTTCCGCTGCCGAGCGTCATTCCCACGTCATCGTTCGCCGTCTTATCTATGCTATCATGGGCATCGGCGGCGCAATCGTCCTATTAATTTCCGCCACTAGCTGGGAGATCTACACCAAGATCATCGTCTGCGCTCTTGGCGCCATTGTCGCTCTTCCTGTCCTGCTCATCTTCAAACGTCCCCGCACCAAAAGCGAACGCACGCCCCTCTAAGCCATCCCTAAGTGGCCGCTCCCACAGCGACCACTTTTTCATGTAAAACTAATTATTCTTTTATATAAATCCCTCGTCAAAACGACGCAAACTATTTTTTCTGGCTCGGACCCTTCACTAGAGCAGCGCGAAATATTTTTTTCAAGTCAAACTCTTTGCTAAAACGGCGCAAAGCGGCCATTTATCTGACTAGAACCCTTTGCGAGAGCGGCGCGGAATATTTTTCCAATTCGAACCCTTGGCGCAGAATGGGCTAATACGAGGCAGGCTCAAGCACCGCAAGCGAACCGTATTATACATACGGAGAGCGCGGAGCGGAGAGCACAACGAAGTAGTAGCTCGTTATTCGCCAAGGCTATTTTTCATGTATATCAGCATGCAATTCTATCGCATGCTGATATACCTCCAGCAGTTTTTTCACCTGCCTCCCTTGCAGCACTTCTTTTCTATGTTTCAACATTTCCTTACTCATCTTCTCGATATCTCCAGCTTCCATCTTGTCCAGAGCAATCTGCATCGCCGCCGCCTCCGGACTATCCGCCATTACGAAACTTCCCATCGGCACAATTTCCGTCATCACCGGATCACAAAAGAACACTGGCAATCCCACCGCTTCCGCCTCTAGCAAAGTCATCGGCTGCACATCAAAATTATACGACACTGTCGCGCTTAAATGCGCCTCGCTCATCCGCTTTACAATCTTCTTCCGATCTGTCTCGCCAAAGAATTTTACCTTTAAATGATGCCACTTCGCATACTTTTTTGCCTGCTCCAAAGCGTTTCCATTACCATACACATACAATATATATGGTCGCTTCAGATCTTTTAGCGCTTCAAGCAGCGGCATAATCCGTTTCTCTTTTGATACCCGACAATTCCAGACAATCTTCAGCACATCTCCTTCTTCCAGCTTTCGCACCGGAAATTCTTCTGCCACTAATTCTTCCGGAATCCCATTCGACACTACCATGATCGGTTTCGTCACGCCATAATGTTCGATCTTCCGCGCGAAATGATCCGACGGCGTAATTACTACATCCGCATTCTCCGCATGATTTACTACTAAACTCCACATCTTCGCCCGCGTCAACGTTGGCGCCTGAAACTTATCCCGTTTTACTTTTATCGCGTGCGGAAGACACCGCCCATGCGCAAAATTCAATGCACCCGCCGTTAGCAACTTAATCGGATGCGGCATATTTACCGATATCGCCATATCTTCTCGCCCATGCTGCGTCTGTACCAATGGCACATTAAATTTCTTCGCCAATCTCACTCCCGCGATACTACAGCTCGCCTCATAATGCACATGCACCACATCAAAACTCGCAAAATCCGGATATTGCGACAAAACATATTCCTCTACCAAGCTCGGTCGCTTCGCTATTACTGAATCACTAATCCGAATCTTCGGATGACTCGGCACGTTTACCACGCCTTTCTCCGTCGCATTGAATCCCGGACAAAACAGTACCACCTCGTGGCCTAGGCGTTCTAGTTCTGCTTTTTGCGCTCGTATCGACGACGCAATCCCTCCATTACCCCAAGGTGCATAAATGTCCGTAAAAATCGCGATCTTCATGCCTTCATTATAACATACATTCATACTCCCCATGTTATAATGGAATTATAAAAGGAGGAAACTATGTTAACTTATCGTACCGCCGAAAGCGTCTCGCCCAAGCATCCAGACAAACTCTGTGATCAAATTTCCGATGCTATCCTTGACGCTTACCTTGCGCAAGATCCTAATTCCCGCGTCGCCGTCGAAACCTGCGGCGGCCATGGTCAAGTCTTCATTATGGGCGAAATTACATCAAAGGCCAAGAATATTGACTACAAATCGATTATCCATCGTATTACCGGCCAAAATGAAACCGTCTTCACTAATATTGTCAAACAAAGCCCCGAAATCGCCCAAGGTGTTGATACTGGCGGCGCTGGCGACCAGGGAATCATGATTGGCTACGCCTGCGACGAGACCCCCGAGATGCTCCCGCGCGAAGTCGTCCTTTCTCGCCGACTCAATCAATTCATTTTTGCCAAACATCCATACGACGGCAAGACTCAAGTTACTATCGAATATGATAATGAAGATAGCGACGAATGGCAAGTGCATTCTATAGTCGCCAGCTTCCAAAACACCTCCGCCAAAGAACTCGAAGAATTAGTTCAAGCCTTCATCGAACAAGAGAACTTGCCTGGTCACCCTGAGCTACATTTAAATCCTGCCGGCGACTGGAGCCAAGGTGGTTTCGAAGCCGACACTGGCCTTACTGGTCGTAAACTCATCGTCGATAATTACGGACCCCGTGTGCCAATTGGTGGCGGCGCCTTCTCCGGTAAAGATCCGTCCAAAGTCGACCGTTCCGCTGCTTACATGGCGCGTCGCATTGCCGTCGATTATCTAGAGAAACGTCATGCTAGCGAAGTTATCGTCCGTCTTGCCTACGCCATTGGCTATGCTGAGCCCCTCGAACGTACCGTAATTATTGATGGCATTCCCGAACTCATCAAAGGCTACGACCTCACTCCACGCGGCATTATCAAACATCTTGATTTACTCCGTCCGATTTACGAGCCTACTGCTCGCTATGGCCACTACGGCGAGGGCTTCGGCTGGGATAGCTAAAAGTTGGATCAATTCTTACTAAAATACCTCTTCGTTCAGAAGAGGTATTCTTTTTATTTACGTTTTCTTTTACTCTTATTTTTCTTCTTCAGCGGGCTAAACGCCGCATAGCCGTACTTATTATTCCTCGGGTCTCGAAATAACAAATCATGCAACGGAAATCTCGTCAGCAATAAATACATTGCAATTATAATCACACTAATAAAAATGCTCACAATCCCGCCAACCTCTCCCACCGCCGGCGCCTGCAAGACCAATACGAAAGCTAGCGCACTCAAGAACGAAGCTACGATAAAAGTCCCGATATCCACTGGCAAGATTGGCTTGCCGGTTAGCTTCGTATAACTGTAAAATATCAACGGAATCACCACTACCGGCACCACGAACGACACGCTTCTCGCCAGCCAATAATTCGGATTACTTCCCAGCCACCACACATCAACCAGCGTACATATGAAAATTCCTGATAAAGCCAGCTTGACGTGTTCCCAAGTACTTTCATTTACTGCCGCAAAAATCCCTACAAACTTATTTTTGTTGCTCCATTCATATACAAAATGCAATAAAGATCCAATTATCGAAACTGCCAGCCCCTCCACAATCACAATCATCCACATCTCACTATCCATAAAACTTTCCTTTTTGTTTTATTACATACAATAATATATTTATCAAGTAACTTTTCTTTTACTATTATTTATTAATAATATTATATCACTGTTTACCATTCCGTCCTGCTTAAATCATTAAAAATACGTTGATAAAAATTTTTTATTTAATTTTTCGCCATTTTCAGCATCAAAATATTTTGAAAAGTTTTTGTAAATTAATTATTTTAGTAAAAATCTATTCAACTTCTTTAAATCTTCACATTTTTTTAAATGAAAAAATATTACGAGGCCCAAGGTTTTTCCAGCTTTGACGGGGAATTTCGCAGGCAAGCTGCCGAGAACTAAGGGGTGACACGCCCGTAAAGACGGGACGTGTCAACCCCGACCCCGGAGAAGCTGGAGAAGCCTTGGAAAAAGTAATAAAACTAACAAAACCTATTGCAAAGCCTAGTTATATGTAGTATCATTGTATTAAGTACATAATACAATGATACAATAACTATGCAATTCAACTTCGATAATGATCGTCCGATCTACATCCAGCTCGTAGAACAACTCGAGTTATATATTATTTCTGGTCAATTTTCGCCCGGTGAGAAACTTCCATCCGTACGTGATCTAGCTATTACCGCCAAAGTCAACCCCAATACCATGCAAAAAGCCCTGCAAGAGCTCGAAGATAAACGCCTAATCATTACCGAGCGCACCAATGGCAAATTCGTCACCGATGATGGAAAACATCTCCGTAAAAGTCGCGACAAACTCGCTGAATCCAAAATCAAAAAGTTCTTAGATGAAATGCAAGAGCTCGGTTTCTCATACTCAGAACTCAACAATCAATTACAAAAGTATAAAGGAAAGTTCAAATGAAACTGCTAGAATATCGTCATGTTTCCAAAAGTTTCGGTCATACCGAAATCTTACATGACATCAATCTTACTATTCCCCACGGCAAGATCATTGGCCTTCTTGGCCAAAACGGCGCCGGCAAATCCACCCTCATCAAGCTTGCTAATGATTTACTCGTCCCCACCTCCGGTGAAATTCTCATGAATGGCAATCCTATTGGCGTCGAATCAAAAAAGCAAATTTCTTATCTTCCTGAGCGCACCTACCTCGACAAAACTATGTACGTCCGCGACGCCCTCAAATACTTCACTGAATTTTATGACAACTTTGACCGTGCCAAAGCCGAAGCTCTTCTCCAAGATCTCAATCTCAGCCTCGACATGAAAATCGCCAAAATGAGCAAAGGTATGCAAGAAAAGTTACAGCTCATCCTCGTCATGAGCCGCAATGCTGATTTGTATATTCTCGATGAGCCAATCGGCGGCGTCGATCCTGCTACCCGCGATTACATCCTTGATACTATTCTCACTAATTTTAGTAACCACGCCAGCGTCATTATCTCCACACATCTCATCGCCGACATCGAACGCATCCTTGATGAAGTTGTTTTTATCAAAGATGGCAAAATCATTCTCCACGATAGCGCCGACCACCTCCGCGAGACTCACCATACTTCAATCGATCAAATTTTCCGCAATACATTTAAAACTCACAATAAGGCCATCTAGAAAGGGAACTATGTTAGGACACTTAATCAAATACGACCTCAAATTTATTTACAAACAACTCATCGTCTTTTATATTATCGTTTTATTTTGCGCCATTCTGGCTCGTCTTACTAATTTCGAGACTTCCTCTTTCTGGCTCAAATTCATTCACGAATTTGAGCAAGGCGCTGCCTTCGGATTTTCTTTTGGCGCCCTCGTCAACGGCAGTATTCGCACTTGGGTGCGCTTCCGCATGAATCTCTACGGTGACGAATCGTATCTCACCCACACCCTACCACTTCCCAGAAAAACCCTTTGGAACGCCAAATTTCTCACTAGTCTCCTCGTCGTACTATTTAGCATATCAACCATCATTTTTGCTGTTCTCATCATGTTCTTTCCATTTGGTGTCGATTTTATTTGGCAAGCCTTCATCGCTCTATTAATCGGTATCATTTTGCAAATCATTTTCATTCTCCAATCCGGTTTCCTCGGCATACTTATCGGTCATCGCGCCAATAATCGCCGCACTCTTCTCTCTATCCTTTCCGGATTTGGCATCTATATTCTTGGTGGATTAATTATCGTCGGCTCATGTTTCATTTGGTCAAATTTCAATCACTCTGTCGACATGCTGCTCCATGGCAAAAGCTATGAAAACTCCATCACCGTCGTCGACGGCGAAATCACCAGCGTCACGACCAATCAAGCCAATCTCGTTGAGTTACTCTACGGCATCGACCTACTCTACCTCATTCTCATCACCGCCACCTACTTCATCAACCGCCAGCTTCTCGCCCACGGCGTCGACGTCGATTAACCCAGTGTGAACTTTTTAGGAAGTCCACACCACGCAAAACTCACATACTTTTCTCGGCGATATGTTATAATTATAGTAAATTTAATTAAGGTTCATCTATGACCCCCCCCCCAGGACAAATCCAAACCAACCCCCTCCGTCTCTACCATCTAGTTTTTCGTCATGATTAATAACTTAAAAGGAACAATATGTCTGGATTAAAACTAACCAACGTTTCAAAATCCTTCGCCGGCAAAAAAGTCGTTAATAATATTTCATTTTCATTAACATCTCCGGGAGTTTATGGACTGCTCGGTACAAATGGCGCCGGCAAAAGTACTACTATCCGCATGCTCCTTGGTATTATTACCAAAGACAGCGGCGAAATTACCTGGAACGACCAGCCCGTCAGCCGCAAGGATGTTAATTTCGGCTATCTCCCCGAAGAACGCGGCGTCTATCCAAAAATTCAAATTATGAAGCAGCTCCTCTATTTTGCCGAGCTCAAAGGTATGGATAAATCCGCCGCCGAAGCCTCCATCCGCAAATGGGCCAAACGTCTCAAGGTTGAAGAATATCTCGAAATGACCGCCGAGAAATTATCCAAGGGCAATCAGCAAAAAATCCAATTCATGACCGCGATTATTCATAATCCCGATTTGGTCGTACTCGACGAACCTTTTAGCGGTCTCGACCCCGTCAACACCAATATCCTCAAAGATATTATCATTAGTCTTATTAAGGACGGCAAGTACGTCATCATGTCTGCTCACCAAATGGCTACAATTGAAGAGTTCTGCAAAGATATTCTCATCTTGAATAAAGGTAAGACTGTTTTGCAAGGGAACCTCAAAGATATCAAATCTCAATACCCCGCCAACCGCGTCCAAATTGACACCGATGCCGACATCTCTAAGTTCATCAAAGACGCCAAGCTCGAAATCGAAAATGAAAAGAACTTCCAATACACTATCAAAATTTCTAATGAATCCGAAGCCGAAAACTTGTTGCAAAAATTAGTTAAGGATAACATCAAAGTTAATCGCTTTGAAATCATGAAACCAACGCTTAATGATATCTTTATCGAAAAAGTAGGAGCACAAAATGAAGTCAAATAATTTCCGCGACATTTGGACCGTCGCTAAATTCACCATGCAAGACATGGTTAGCCGCAAATCATTCCGTATTTCCACCATTATAATCCTAATTCTTATCGTCGTCGGATTTAACCTTCCAAACATCTTCAATACCATCAATCCTGAACCAGATTATGATACCGTGCTCATCATAGACCAAGATCATCTTTTGGGCGACACTCCTACCATTTCCAAAAATCTCAAAATTGTTGAAATTAGTGACGACGAAGCCCGTGAAAAAGTCAAAAATGGTGAAGCCAATTCCGCCGTCATTATCAAAATGACTGATAAATATACTCCTGAACTACGCTATATCGTCAAAAACCTCGTCACTGCCGACGAATTTCCTACAGATATTTATCATGAACTTATGCAAAATTTGTCTATCGCCCAAGCCAAAAAACTTAACCTATCCGCCGAGGAAATCAAACAAATCTTTCCCCCTAGTTACAGCTTTCCTGTTGAACAAGTTGATGATAAAGAAGTCGGCGGCAATCTCGGTGTCATGATGTTACTCTCCGTCCTCCTTTTCTTTGCCATTTACTTTTGTGCTTTTCAAGTTTCCAGCTCTATCACTATCGAGAAGACTTCCAAAATCATGGAGACACTCGTCACGTCAACTAGCCCGCGCAGTATTATTATCGGCAAGACCATCGGTGTCGGCATCGTCGGACTATTACAAATTTTACTCTTTGTCATCACCGCCGTTCTTAGCGCTAACGCCTTCCTTGACCCCGAAATCCTGAATAGCCTACTCGACTTATCCAACTTCACGCCTTATCTCGCATTAATTACATTTATATACTTCATCCTCGGCTACTTCGCATATGCGTTACTCTATGCTGTCACTGGCTCCACCGTTGCGAAGCCAGAAGACATCCAAGCCGCCAATACTCCCGTCATGATTATTACGATGATTGGCTTTTACTTCTCTTATTTCACCATGATGGATCCGACTAGCAACCTCGCCAACATTGCCGCGCTCTTGCCAATCTCTTCGCCTTTCTGTATGCCAATTCGTATCATGATGGGTATCGCTAGCGGCTGGGAAGTCTTAGCATCTATTGCCATTCTTCTCGTCTTCTGTGCCATCATTGCTCGTATCGCCATCAAAATCTACAGTAGCGCCATCCTCAATTACGGCACCCGCATGACCCTTAGCGATATGATTAAAACTTACAAGGAGAAATAAATCAATGGCTCAGCAAGAATTAGTTATTCATGGAATCTACAAGCACTACAAAGGTGACTTATATATTGTTGAAGACGTTGCCACTCACAGCGAAACCGGCGAAGAACTAGTGATCTACCGCGGATTATATAATAGTGACAAATTCGGCCAATTCCACCTTTGCGCCCGCCCCAAAGCCATGTTCCTCGAAGAAATCGAGCCTGGCAAATTCCGCTTCACTCTCCAAAACATCAAATCCGTCGCCGAACACTAAAACATTTCTCATCTCCCAAAATCCTCACTTTTTAAGCAGTGAGGATTTTCTTTTTGGCATGCGCTTCTGTGTTATAATAGTATTGCTACAACTAGTAGGCTTGCCTACACAACAAAATGACCAAAGACAGGATACGGCGTCCATTTAACGCTCTTCTTCTCTTTGGTCAAGAGCGCGGTTGTAGCAAACCTGGGCGCCGTATTGTGATATATGGTCTCAAGTTTGCTATACCGTCGAAAGGAGACCAAATGAAAATACATAATATCAAATTTAATAATTATTTTATTCCACTTATACTTTTTGCCATAAGCATTGGTGGATTATTTTTATTCCAAGCTCTGACTTACACCCCCGAACTCTCCCATGCCGATAGTGTAACTTATGATCCGAACCCAGAATTACATCCGAACTTACTAGATATTACTTACATGCAGGATATGACAGAAGAAGTTTGTCAGAATTCTTATGAGAATGATACGAAGCAACTTATTGATAAGCGAGATGGTAAAACTTATTGGGTAGCTAAGTTGAAAGATGGTAACTGCTGGATGACGCAGAATCTAGATTTAGACTTATACGCCAATAGCACAAACCGTAAATTAACCAATGAAGATTCAGATGTAGCTAATTGGACTTCTACAACCGGGGCTTCTACAATGTGGTCCGATAGTTTCTCTAATTATAATATGGTGAAATATTATGACCCAGGTGAATATATTTATACTAACCCAACTGATCGGCTGAACGATGGCTGCGGTTTACTAGATAGTACCGCTTGTGCCAATGCTGGCTGGAAACTAACAAATGGAGCTAGTATCGATAGCTCTGGAAATGAAATGACACATTATTTGGCAGGCAACTACTACTCTTGGGGTGCAGCTACGGCAGGTCAAGCAGCAAGCTTTACTACAGACGATGATGTTAAAACAACGCAAAGTATTTGTTCTAGAGGCTGGCAGTTACCGGCTGACTCTGGCGATAAATCTTATGATGCTTTACTAACATCATACGGCAATAAAAGCGGACTGTCATATGGTAATCAAGATATACGTTTAACGCCTCTCTATTTCGTATATGGAGGCTATGTCAGCGGCATGTTTTTTACATGATGCCAGCAGTCAAGGTCATTATTGGTCATCCGTAGCTCATGCTGCATCATACGCCTACTATCTACACCTTGCCACTTTTGTCTCTCCGTCTGCTAGCTGGCATCGCTACTCCGGCATGTCTGTACGCTGTGTCGCTAGAGGTGAAGCGGTGGTGCGACCGAGAGTACCTTCAGTAGATAATGTAGTAGTTAATATCAATCCGCAAATTTCGCTAGATGTGGCAAACGAAGTAAACGTAGAGAAAAGTGAAACTAATCCATCAACAGCTGGCTTAGATGTAAAAATAAATTCTAATCAAAAATATTCAGTAGGAATAAGTGCAACTAATCCAAACCTAACTTCATCAACAAATAATGTAGCTATTCCCGCTAAATCCGGCCTACTAAATACAGCAGAAAATGGTTGGGGAATTAAGTTGAAGGATGATACTGAATTTACGGCACTAACAAGTACTCTACAAACTTTTTACACTGCTAGTGGTGCCGAAATCAAAACTATCCCCTTCACCATCGGCATCTCCACCTCCCCAGATCTTCCAAATGGCGAATATTCCACCGACATCACGATAACCGCCGTCCAAAACTAAAAAATAAGGGCTCGGCCTGATACTTATCGCATCAAGTCGCCCTCATCTACCCACATTATATCTCACGTCAAACTTATTGTCAAGGACATTCGACCATCTCGTTGTTCCTTTTGATTATCTTTATTCTTTTAGCCTTTTTGGATACATTAAAAATTCTTAGTAACAGTTTTACTGCCTTTACTTCACTACTACCGAAATTTCTTAAATCAAAAATTACATTTTCGGATTGCCTGACCGCCTTACGGAATAAATGTTCCACAGTAGATAAGCTCTTGCCCATCGGGCATTTAGATTCCCATACTAACCCATTCATGAAAAAATCTGCGTTCTTACTACCCGGCGTGTATCTAGGAACAATTACCTCAATATCATACCCAAGATGCAAAAAATAATTAATCGTTTCCAGTTCATGCGGTTCCAACCTAACTCCATGATTTCGCAATCTACCCTTTCTATTTTTTCTCATTTTATCAGTATATATCAAATCTTTCCAAAAATACAAGCACATCCTTGATTAATTTTCTAAAAAAGTCCAACTCAAAGTAAAAATAATCATAAGAATTTTCCAAAAACCTACTTTTCTATTGTATAATGGTAATAATAAAAGTTATCTAAAAAGGAGATATCGTGGCAACTCAAAAAACTGCGACCAAAAAATCTGATAAGTCCGCCAAGGCTACTCAGACTTCCAAGTCCACCAATACCAAACCAACTTCGGCTAGCAAGCCTACTTCTGCCAAAGCTTCTACTAAGCCATCAGCTAACAAATCAGCGAAAAATTCTACTAAGCCCGCCAAAACTCAAACTACTTCTACTAAATCTAACAGCAAACCGAAGAAGAACCTTCTCGCCTGGATTGTCGGTGGCGTCATTGCCTTGGCTATCATTATCGTTGCCGTCGTCAGTATTGTAAACGCCGTAAATAATAGCGAGTCCAACCTCACCGTCAAGACCGGCACCGGCGACAAAATTACCACCGAATATGTTAGCTTCGACAATTCCAATTTCCGTCTCAAGGTTCCGACTAGCTTCCATACTCTCAGCACTGACGAAATCAAGAAGAAATACACCGGCGAAGTGCCAAAAGTCGTCTACGCCAACGAGACCAATGATGTAAACATCGCCATTAGCCCTTCCGACAGCGCACTCGCTAATGACCAAATAAAAACTTACCTCGACACCATGAAAAGCGTCTTTACTATGGGCGGCGAAGTCTTAAGCGATAATCTCACTACGAAGGATAATCACAACATTGGCTCTATCGAAATCGTTACCGAAGACGACAGCAATAAATACTACAATCACATGATTTTCTTCTCCCAGGACGACACTCTTACTATTGTTACCTTCAATTGCAACGACAGTGAACGCAGCAAATGGCAGCCAGTCGGCAATTTCATCCTTGATTCGATCAAGTTCAAGAAATAATCAACCAGTCAAAATATCTCCTCCGGAAAGAGGAGATATTTTTTATTTTACAATATGTTCTTCTGGATTGATAATTACTTTATCCTTACGCCTCGGCTCCGTGAAATATCCATTTTTCTCCGCCGTTTCTAATGCCAGCTTCATCATTCTTGGCATTATCTTCGCAAATTGTTCATCTTCTACTGCTTCACGCTCCACCTCTTCTAGCGACATAATCGCCCGTCCATAAGTCCACTCGTCTTCGCAAGCCGGATCCGGCTGCGCCGAGCCAACCTCCGCCAATCTCGCCACCATTCTTAGTCGCACTTCTTCCGTTCCATCCGGCGCCCGATAAATAATGTATCCCAAATAATCACACTTGTCTATTTTGCAATTAATCTCCTCTAAAACTTCTCGCTTCAGGGCTGCTTCGATATCCTTGTCATCAAGCTCAATATGTCCGCCCGTCACCTTGCGCACATTTCCGTTTTTATAACGAACTAAAATCCGCCCATCCTTCGTCACTATTACCGCATGCACCGTAGCCGGCGTCAAATTTTTCGGTAGCTTCTCTTCATACCAAGTTATTTCTTCCATAACTTCTATTTTACCATATTCTATCTTTACAGTATAATATATTATATATGGGAAAATTTTATGCCGCAATCGATTTGAAATCTTTCTTTGCCTCTGTTGAATGCGTAGAGCGCGGTTTAGATCCTCTCACTACTAATCTCGTTGTCGCCGACAAATCTCGCACCGAGAAAACCATTTGCCTCGCCGTCTCTCCGTCACTCAAATCCTACGGCCTCCCCGGTCGCGCGCGCCTCTTTGAAGTAATTAGCAAAGTTAAGCAAATCAACGCCGAACGCAAGTTAAATTCTCCTCTCCAAACCTTCTTCGGCAAAAGTTATGATAATACCGAATTATTGCAAAATCCTAATCTCGCTCTCGACTACATTGTCGCCACTCCTCGTATGAAATACTACCTTGATTACAGCTCCAAGATCTACCAAATTTATCTCCAGCACGTCGCTCCCGAAGATATTTTTGCTTACTCCATTGACGAGATCTTTTGCGATATCACTAGCTATCTCAAAATCTCTGGCCTTACTCCAGACGAATTTATTACTAATATGATTATGCAGGTCTACCGCGAGACCGGAATTATCGCCACCGCCGGCATCGGCACAAATCTTTTCCTCGCCAAAGTCGCCATGGACGTCCTCGCCAAACATGCCAAGCCGAATTCCGCTGGCGTTCGCATCGCCAATCTAGATGAGCGAAAATTCCGCGAACAACTTTGGGAGCATGCTCCTATTACCGATATTTGGCGCGTCGGTCGCGGTTATCGCAAGCGTCTCGCCAGCCGCAATATGTATACTATGGGCGACGTCGCTAGATGTTCAATCGATAATCCAGAACTATTATACAAGCTCTTCGGTATTAATGCTGAATTACTTATCGATCACGCCTGGGGAATTGAACCTACCGAAATTAAAGATGTTAAAACTCATCGCCCCGAGACCAAAAGCCTTAGCTCTGGCCAAGTCCTCAGCTGTCCCTATCCCTTTGCCCAAGCCCGCGTCATCGTCCAAGAAATGGCCGAAGCTCTATCTCTCCAGCTCGTCGAGAAAAACTATCTCACTGATACTTTAGTTTTACATATCGACTACGATCGCGAAAACTCTTCTCGAAATTCCGTCAAAGATCATTACGGTCGCACCGTGCCCAAACCAGCTCATGGTACTACCAGGCTCCCGCTCAAGACTTCATCAAGCAAATTAATTATTCAAGCTTTTGCTGAACTTTTTGACCGCGAGGTTAATCACAACTTTACTATTCGCAAAGTCACCCTCGCCGCTTGCAACCTTATTGACGAAAATACTTATCAAGAAATCTCCCAGCAGCCAGAATTAATCCAAGCCGACTTTTTCACTAACTATGCTGAGCTAGAAACCAAAGCGCAACTACAAACCGCAGCGTTAAAAAGTGAGAAAAACCTTCAAAAAGCCGTCATCAATATTCGCAAACGTTTCGGTAATAATGCCATTTTACGCGGTACAAATTTCGAAGCAGGCGCCACCGGCATCAAACGTCACCACCAAATCGGAGGTCACCGCGCATGAGTAGTAGATATGACGACATTATCGACTTACCTCGCCCTATCATAAAAAATCATCCGCCCATGAGCCGCAGTATGCGCGCCGCTCAATTTGCGCCTTACGCCGCCCTTACTGGTCATCGCGACATTATTCAGCAAAACGAAAGTAACAATGTCTACCAAGAACCCGAAATCATCCCCGATTACGACAATCTAGAGCAACCAAACGACGATTCTATAATTTAATTTTACTGAGATCTCCATCTATTGCTTTTACATCAAACGAATAAATTTCGTCATGAATATACGCTTGGTCTGGTAGGGAATTAAGCGCAAAAATCGGCTTCTCAAAATAATACGCCATAAACATCTCTGCAAAAGTATTCGCTCCGATATAATTCTGAATCCCATTTTTATCAAAATTACAAACCAATATCACATCCGCCTCGCGAATCTTATCAACGTGCTTATGGCAAGATTGCGTGTCAATCTTCGTCTGCACTGGATCAAAATCTTCCTTCTCGACTAATCGATTAATAATCCCATTTGGCAATAATACTTCATGACCATTTTTCGTCAAGTTCCGCGCGACCTCATTAACTTCCTCTACAAAACTCAAACTACTACAAATACATATTTTCATAATTTAATTATAACTCATTTTTCACATTTTTCTTATTTTGTAGTATAATAAACATAAGCATTATAAAAAGGAAATTAATATGGCAACAACTGCGAAAACCACAAAAACCAAAACTAAACCCGCCAAGAAACCAGCTACCAAACCGGCTGGTGCTAGCGTCAAGCCCAAGCAGACCAAAACCGTCAAAACTACCACTAGCAAAACCGTCAAGACTTCTGCTAAGCCCGAGAAGTCACCTTGCCGCGCCTGCGAAATCTTCTTCGGCATTATCATGATTGTTCTGGCTCTCGCTATTGCAGCTGGAGCTATTTGCTACATGTTCTTCGGCATCGATCGCGATACCGTCAATGTTTCGACCGGCACCGGCGGCAACGTCGTTACTAAATTCGTCAACGTGCCAGATTACAACATCAGCGTCCTCGTACCAACTAGTTTCAAAGAGCTAAACGCAGAGGAGACCAAACCACTCTATAACTCCGAGCAAATCAAAGTCGCCTACTCTAACAACGACAAAACCGCCGTCATCTCCTTCAGCCAATCCGACGACAAATTTACTAATGAAGAAGTTGAAAAATTCATCAACACCGTCCGGACTGCCGTCAGTGCCGCCGGCGCCAAAGACATCCAGACTAATTTCTATACCGTCGATAAACACAATGTTGGTACAATCAAATTCATCAACGGCGGCGAAAACATCGCCTATCCATACCGCTACATGGCCGTCTTCTCCAAAGATGACAAAGCTACCATCGTTGCCTTCGAATGCAAAGAAGAGCTTCGTGAAGAATGGGAAGTCGTCGGCGATGCCATCATTAAATCCCTCACCTTCCATGAATAAACCCCAGCGGTAACTTCAATATAAAATCTCCCTTTTTAGCGGAGATTTTATATTGCCCAAAGTTTTATCTTCCACTTTCCGGAATATGTGATATAATAAATGCAAGGGAATTAAAAATCCCAAGCATTTTACGCTGATGCTATACAATCTGGGCGAGTGGCGGAACTGGTAGACGCGCTAGACTCAAAATCTTGTTCGAGCAATCGAGTAAGGGTTCAAGTCCCTTCTCGCCCACCATGAGATTTTTATCCGAACCCCTCAAAGGTTCGGTTCATGATAGCCCCACTTCGAGTATCGAGGTGGGGTTTTATGATGCTCAAAAAAGGAGGATCATAGAATGAAAATAAATAAGAAAAAGCTAGAGTTTCCAAAGGAACTCAAAGCCAAATGTGATAGGTATTTAAGTCGTAAAACCCTTGAAATTACTTACTTAAATGGGTATTTGATAAAGTTTGCAGGAACAAACATATCAAGCATTAGCCCACATAAAATAATCTTAAAATCGGCAGAAAAAGAAGTGGTTATTTTATACTACGGAGAGTATTTATACGATGAAGAATTGTACTTCATCAATAACACAAAAAACGGTTGCTCGTTCCAAAAATTACGAGAATTAGTAGTCAATTATTTTTAGAAAGTGAGAGTCATCTAACCTTGCCTCGTTTATACAAGATACCAGTAACAATGATACAAAATCGTTAGAAACGAAAACAAAAGGCGTTAAAAAAGTGTTATAAAATCGTTACATTTTCGTTAGAAAGATGGGAGTGTTATTGTTAACACAAACTGGTATAATTAGTATAATGGCGATAGCCAGAAGCAAAGGAGGAGGACAATGAAAAAGAAAGTTGTAATCATATCAGATAAAGTTGCGTTTTATATGCGATTTAGTACGGAAGAACAAGCCAATACTTTCAAAGAGAATTATCTTATACTCCGAGAAAGTGAAGCGAGAAATTTATTTGAAGAATTAAAACAATTATTATTTAAAAATGAAAAGATACCAAATTTATTGAAAGAAGGAGTCGATAATAATGGTATCTTTTAAAATGAAGAAAAATGAA
>CAZOPB010000002.1:0-96822 GCA_964581595.1 uncultured Candidatus Saccharibacteria bacterium | reverse complement strand
GTAACGTCCCTGGCTGCTACACCTACGACAACTTCGTCACGATTCGTGTCAAGGCGGTGTTTGACTATCAATATACGATTACTCAAACCATGCGCCACGATGGTGCCGGTAGCGATGCTTGGAGTTACAATGTCAACGCCAAGACTGGTGATATCATCGAAATTCAAGGTCTCTACAAGAACACTAGCGACACTCAACAAAATAGTGTCATGATCAAGTCAATCTTGCCAGAAAACTTTGAATATATCCCTGGTACTACCGTTGTGTATAATGCCAACCACCCTCAGGGTCTCTTGATTGACCAAGATACCATCGTTACTACTGGTATTAACATTGGTCATTACCTGCCTAATGCGAATGCCTTCATTCGCTTCAAGGTAAAGGTCGTCGACCGTAGTCAACAGCCTGGTTCTAATACTTTGGTCAACTGGCTTCAAGCTGGTGTCGGCCAAAAGACAATCCAGGACTATGCTACCGTCATGACCTATAAGGATGGCAGCAAGCCCGCTCCAGCCAAGCAGTACAATGTACGTGTCAACTACATTTATGCCGAAACTGGTAATGTAGCGGCCGAGCCATATGTCGGTGTCTACGAATCTGGTGATAGCTTCTTCGTCAACTCTCCTGAGATTGACGGCTACACCCCGGATCATAGCGTGATTCGCGCTACGGTTGAGAATAGTGATTTGACTTTCACGGTCAAATACACTAAAAATACCAACCAAAATCCAGAGGATCCGAAAGAAGATCCTAAGGATGATCCGCAGCCTGAGCAGCCTAGCGTGGAAGTTCCCGTTACGAACTTGCCAAAGACTGGTCCAGAGGCCGTCGCCGGTAGCATCGTTGCTCTTGGCTCACTCGTAACTTCTGGTGGTTATTACATCGCAAGCCGTCGTGCATTGCGTAAGTAATCCCAGCTAGTTTACACCAAAAAGTCCCCAGAGATGGGGATTTTTTGGTGAAGAAGCTATTGGTACAATTTAGCACCAAGAGGCATTTCGCGAATATGCCTTTCTCGGGGGTGCGGAGCTTACGAGCGAGCATGCAGTGCGGGAGCCCCGTAACGACGGGCGCGAGCGACACGTCCCGACGAAAGGCATAGAGCGAAATGATCGCGATTGAGTATTTTTTTGTCAAAATCGCCAAAAATCACATAAAACTATTGCATTTTTAGACAAAGTGTGCTATAATAGAAAGATAGCGTATTCCTACTCTACGGACCTTACAGATTGGAGGATATTATGGACAGAACATCAATAGTTGCGCCCATTATCAAGAAATGGGGATTTCTCGACACTGCAAGCGGCATTCAGGACCACTCTATCGCCCGGGCGGCTGTCGCCAAGCTTCTACACGGCCCCGATGACACCACTGTGGAAATGAATGGCCAATGCCGCCTGGCGGGATTCAGCTACGGCAGCCCCGGCCATATCGATGGCGAGCATATCACTACTGATCCGATCAGCACTATCGCCAAAGTCAATCGCAGCCAGATCGACGAATTCCGCGATGGCCGGCAAATCCGCGTCACTACCGAGGGTGGTGACCAGTTCCTCATCAATGGCAAAGAAGTCTCGATCGGGCACATCCTGCACCAGGACTTCGTCGGCTTTGTCTTTTGCTAAGCCAATTTTAGACCCCAGCCCAGCTGGGGTCTTCCCATGTCAAAAATCTCAAAAATATCTCTTGTCAGACACTTTATAATGTGATAAAATTAAGTATAGAATTTTATATAATTGTTTAAGGAGTATTATGCCTGAACCTAAGAAACAGAGTAGCCCACGCAAAACTGGTCTACGTCGCAGTCACTTGCGGTTGAAGCTGGCGCGTGCCGTAAATCGCACCTCTCCAGTCAAAGCTTTCGAAACTGCCAAAAAGACCCCAAATTTGAAGGTCAAAACTGTCAAACCAGTTAGCGACAAGAGTACCAAAGCTAAAAAAGCCGAGAAGAAGGCCGCTGCAGCAACAAAGCAAAAGCAAACCACATCAACAAAAATCACTAAAAAGACTAAATAAAGGGTAAGGGATTATGGCTAGTAACCGGCACTTGGGCAGAATTATTGTTTTACAAAGTTTGTACGAATACGAATTTCGCACAAAGGCTGGTGATGAATCGGCAAATATTGATACGGTCGTCGCAAAAGACATCGAACCATACTCAAAGGCTCTGGGCGACACGCAGTTTGTCTATCAGCTCGCCGAAGCCGTCGCAGAGAAGACGCCTGAGCTGGACGCAATTTTGCAGCCTATGGCTCCTGAGTGGCCACTAGAGACTATTTCGGCCGTCGATCGTAATATTTTGCGTATGGGGCTCTATGAGCTTAAATATTGCGGTGATAGCGTACCACCAAAGGTCGCTATCAACGAAGCCGTCGAGCTAGCCAAAGAGTTTGGTGCAGATAGTTCATCGAAATTTGTGAATGGTGTACTCGGTACTGCCTACCGCGAGCTTTATGGCGACGGTCAGGCTAGTAGCAGCGCACAGCCTCAGCAGCCAGATGTCCCAAAGGAGCAAGATGGCGAAGAAAAGCAAGAAACGGAGGGCAAAGCATAGCGTTACTCGCCGTGAGGTGAGGAAGCCGCTTGAACAGCCTAAGCCAGTCATAGAACAACCTAAGGTGCCAGAGGCGCTACCGTTGAAATCCGAACGGGTTTCTGCGGTAACGCGTCTGTCAGCTAGGATGTTTAAGAAACCTGCCATCCAAGAAGTTGTTCGCGAGCCGACCGCCGGAGGAATCGTTTTTCGCACCCGCAAGGGGCCTGATGATATCGAAATCCTCCTCATTCAAGATTCCAAGGGTCGCTGGACTATCCCTAAGGGGCACATCGAGCCAGGTGAGAATGCTAAGGAGACCGCCATTCGCGAAATTGGCGAAGAAGCTGGGCTCTTCCATATCGAAGTGTTGATGTGGCTTGGCAAAATCCATTTTCAATATCGCCGCATCGACAAGCTCGTCCTCATGACTACCCAAATTTACCTCGTTCGTGCCCTGGATGATCACGAGACGCCTACCAAAGAGCAATGGATGAGGGGAATTAAATGGTTCAAATTTAACGACGCCATCGAAGCTATCGAGTACGAAGATATTGAGAAGCTTATGTTGGTCGCAAGGAATAAAATTCGACAAGGATTATAAAATGAATACTGAAGAATATCAAGCATTTGCCAGAGAAAAACTCGGTTTTGAGTTTAATGATATTAATTTACTGATTACCGCGCTCACGCATCGCAGTTACGTCAATGAGCATCGCCAAAGTGCCAAAGAGCATAATGAGCGTCTCGAGTTCCTCGGTGACGCCGTCCTAGAGCTAGTCGTTTCCGACTTCCTTTTCCGCAATTATAATCAGCCCGAGGGTATCATGACGGCTTGGCGTTCCGCTCTCGTTCGCACCGAAAGCATTGGTGCTGCCGGCGAAGAATTAGGCTATGGTCCGCTCGTGCGCCTGTCAAAAGGTGAGAAACACGGTTCCGAACGTGCCCATGCTGTAATTCTGGCTGATTGTTTCGAAGCTGTCATCGGTGCGATTTACCTAGATCAGGGCTATGACGCCGCTAGGGAATTTATTGCCAAGCATATTTTCATCAAGCTCGACAAGATTCTTGAGGAAGGCAGCTGGCGCGATCCGAAGTCATATTTACAAGAATTAGCCCAGCATCATGATGGCTCCACGCCGAGCTATCACGTCATTAGCGAAGAAGGTCCTGATCACGACAAGACCTTCACAGTCGGCGTCTACGTCTTGAAACAACTCAAAGCCATCGGCACTGGCCATTCCAAACAAGAGGCCGAAGGTCACGCCGCCGCCGAAGCCGTCAAGAGCTATCTCAAAATGTATCCGCAAGAGAAATATTACTAACCTGTAGACTCCGTATACATGAAAACCGCCCCTCGCTAGGAAGGGGCGGTATTGGAGAAACTAGTCGTCTGCGTCTTCATCGTCGTCCGGCTGGTAATATTTGAAAGCTCGCCACGAAATCGCCACTCCGCTAATCATCACGATTGCCATGATGCTGAATATTGTCGAGTAGATCATCAGCTCATGCTCCGTCCAGATCGTACTCTGAATGACGCCGTCGCTTGCCAGCAAAAAATACCCAGCAATCACACATGCCACCAACGTCGCAAAACAGATATAGCAATGTTCCACGCTCAGTCGCACCCACAGCCAAAAGCTCGGCTTGGGCTGTTTTTCCGGTTTTCCCCGACCGCTTCGCACCGCCTTTTCGTCGTAATCATACTGCCTCGTCCTCTGCCATCTCCGCTCAATCTCTTCCTGATGATGATCGTGTCTCATATTCTCCTCCTTAATGTGCGCCTATGCCTGTAGGTCCAATCCCCCCATTATAACACGAAACAGGGAATTATCATCAAAAAATGCTCCCCAGGCGCTATTTACTTTTACACAAAAGTTTGTTATAATGAAACAAATAACTTTAAGGAGAAAATATGCTAGCGATTCGTATGCAGCGTAACGGTCGGACACATTCACCAGTGTACCGGATAATCGTCCAAGAAGCGCAGCGCCACCCACTTTCGGGTCGTGTTGTAGCCGAGGTCGGTAATTACAACCCTGAGACCAAAAAAGTGGTTCTCGATAAAGAAAAAGTTGAGTTTTACCTCAAGAATGGTGCTCAGCCCTCTAGCCGCGTAGCTTATATCTTTACCAAAGAAGGCATTAAGCTACCAAGTTGGTACAAGGCTGCTCCAGAGAAGCACGCCAAGGCTAAGCACGCCGACAAGCTACGCAAGAACCAGCCCAAGGAAGAGGCTCCTGCTGAAGAAGCTACTGAAGAGGCTGCTGCTTAAGTTTACTTCTGTAGATGGCAAAATCCCCCGATCTCTCGATCAGGGGATTTTTGTGGTTTTGGAAAAAATGGCAATTTCAGATGGAGATTACTTTCACGACGACATTTACTGCGCCAAGTATTACTGCCACTAGCACTATTAATAGTATAGCCACAAGTGCTTCAGTTTCAATGTGCCAGCCCCCATCGTCAGCCTCAGCCGTCGCATCCATCTTATCGGAAGGATTCGCCGTTTCCGGCTCGCTCGGAACTTCTGCCGGCACCGTCGACTCCGCCTCTGGCGTCTGCTCCGCTGGAGCATTTGCTTCGGGCTCGTCCGCCACGGTTTCCGTATCTGCTTCCGGTGTGTAATAGTAGGGCGGCTGATTCTTCACATCTTCCAGTACGTCGTTTGCAGCCTCAGATTCTGGCGTTGTATCCGCTTCCGGCGCCTCATCCTGATTAGGATTTACCCGGGCGTCAAACCAGCCCCAAAACTGATCCTCTTGAGCTTGCAGGAAGTTCGAAGTCGTCTCCTGGGCTTTCTTGACACCTTCTTTGGCTTTCTCGGCCACTTCCGGTGCCTTTTCCTTAGCCTTGTCGACCAGCTCACTACCTTTTTCCTTGGCGCTTTCGATGACCGCAGGGGCTTTCTTCTTGGCCTTATCGACCAATTCGCTGCCTTTCTCCTTAGCCGCACCAATCACGTCCGGCGCTTTGTCTTTCACGGTTTCCGCCGCTTCTGATGCCGCCTCCTTGATTTCATCCCAAGCCGACTCATCTTCCGCCGCAGCCGTTACCGTCAGCGCCATGCCGCACATCAGCATTGCCACCAAAACCACAAAGATTTTCTTAAGGTTCATAACCTGATACCCCCATTTCTAGATTATACTACCATTATAGCACACCATAAGCATTTTGTCAATAGTTTTTCGTAAAAATACTCCAAAAAACACTTTTATTACCTTAAAATTAAGTATTTTTACCAGAATTTCACTGAAATTCCGCTATTGTATTTTCTGTGCTTGTGGTATAATAGTAACATATACAAAAATAAACTGGAGACCTTATGGCAACCATTGACCAACAATTTGTAGAATATATCGTAAAGACTCTTGTCAACAATCCAGACAAAGTGGTCGTCGATCGTGAGATTGACGAGCGCGGCGTGCTGCTTAGCTTGAGTGTAGACCCCGAGGATGTCGGTCGCGTTATCGGCAAACGTGGCGCTACCGCCCAGAGCATCCGCACCCTTTTGCGCGTACTCGGCACTAAGAATGGCGCACGTTATAATCTTAAAGTCGTCAACACCGATGAAGATGGCGCTGCTCCTGCCCCTCGTCATGAGGAAGAAGAAGTCGTCGCTTCTGAGACCGTCTCTGAAGATGGCGCCGAGCTCGCCGAAAAGACTCGCGCCGAAATGGCCGATCTCGACGATCTCGAAATCTAGCAGTCCGCTACCCATGAAAAAGACCCCTTCTCAGATGGAGGGGCCTTTCTTGCTGTTTTGTCATGGCTTAGAGGCTGGCGCCTCAGCTGTTGATCGCTTTGACGGTGTAGACCAGATTGAATTCTTGCGCGTACTGCATAATTAATCGGTCTGTGGAGAAAACTTTATTGCTGTTGTCGACGATAATATCGCCTTGTATTAATAGCCCATCCTGTATGGCGATTGGGTTATCATAAATTTCTCTTGCCAGGAAGTCTCTTACTTCCTCTACCGAAGGCCAATCCTGCGGTGCCTCCAGGCAATAGAGAAAATTAGGTGATACTACCATCTGCCTTTTGCAATTTGTCTCAGATGCTGTCACTAGGTCATTCACCGAAAACGTCGCATCTACTGGATGATTGTGTAGCATAGTCACAGCTCCAAACGCGATACGATTCGCAAGTTTAATCAGGTTGGCCGGAGTCTTGACCTGCCAAGTGTCTCTATTTGTCCATTCTAACAATTTGCTGTCATTCTGGTCAAACAAGGCAACTGCTTCGTAGTCCAGCATGCTCAGGCGGAAAGCTACTTCGTTCAGAGTGCTACCATGATCAATATTGGACTTAGCCGCAAGATTATATCTTGCTAAAGCAACTAGCAACAACGCGCTCAGGGCAGCCATACATGCGCAAGCTAGGGCGAATGCAAGCGCCTTGATGGTAGTATTGCTAGCGCGAGTCTCGTGTCTATTCATTTTCTACCCCCGTTGAACGTTCAAATTAAAGCCATTGAAATGTGCAAAGCCGTGCTTCTGTCCTTTCATTATATCACAGACTACGAATGAAGTCAAATTTATTATGAACATAAGGGCTTTTTGCGCAATTTCACTGACAGGAATGTGATTTGTTGCACAAAATACATTTTCTAGGGGGTGCGGAGCTTACGAGCGAGCATGCAGTGCGGGAGCCCCGTAACGACGGGCGCGAGCGACACGTCCCTAGAAAATCGCATTTGTGCAACAATGCAGGGTATAAGGGTTTTCTTGCTGTAGCACGTCGTTCGTGATACAATAAAATCGTTCCCGCACCTTAATTCTATGAAAGAGAGGATTTTCCTATGTCTACTCCCCACAACTCTGCTCGTCCCGACGATTTCGCTCCAGTCGTCCTCATGCCGGGCGACCCCAAGCGCGCTCGCTACATTGCCGAGCGTTACCTGGACGATGCCCAGCTGGTCAATGACGTCCGTGGTATCCAGGGATATACCGGAACTTTCTCTGGCTATCCGATTTCAGTCATGGCTTCGGGTATGGGTATGGCGTCCATCGCCATCTACGCCGAGGAGCTCTATACTACTTACGAGGTCAGTGCTATTATCCGAGTCGGATCGGCCGGCTCGCTGGTTAGCCGTCTCAAGCCGCGCGACATCGTTATCGCCCAAGGTGCCTGCACCAATTCGCGTTTTCTGCATCAGTATCAGCTACCCGGTACTTACGCCCCGATCTGTAGCTTTCAGTTCTTGGACTATGCCTACCGGGTTGCGCAGGATTTCAACCTAAATTATGATATTGGCAATGTCCTGTCTACAGAGGTATTTTATGATGCCTCGGGCCGCACGCTCGACTGGGCCAAGATGAATGTATTGGCTGTCGATATGGAGAGTGCTGCCCTCTATGCCGTCGCTGCTTTCCACAACGCACATGCCCTTACTATCAACGGCATCTCGGACTACGTCCCTGGCGTCCAGCGCCCAGAAGGCTTGGCCGATCTCACGCCTGAAGAACGCGAAAAGTCAATGGATGACGTCATCAAGGTCGCCCTCAATACGGCTTTGCTCTACTTGCGCGACTAATCCCGCCCGGAATCCACTCTCCTTTGGGCCAGACTATCTTGTCTAGCCCTTTTCTTAACTCTCGAAAATGTTGTAAAATTTACATAAAAGTTATCCACCGCTATAACAGAGGTAAAATAGCTAAATGTTGTAAAATTTACAACAAATTTTCTGGCAAAATCTATCATAAAACCCTTGCTATTTATATATACATAAGCTATAATAAGAACAGTTCGAAAGAACATATGGCTAACTGCGAGCCAACATAAAAAGTTGAGAGCTTATATGTTCAAAAAACCGCCACTTGTCGTTGAATGGTGGTTTTTTGGAGGCCAAGCATAATAAAAGCGAGTAATGAGAGATTTTAAGGTAAAAAATACATAACATAACCTCTTTGTTGACAGAGGTAAAAGGTCAGAGATCTTACTTTTCTCAGAAAACTGCTGCCCTTCGCCCGAAATTGTGCTATACTGTCTTTATGAAGATTAACCCATTCACAGAAGAAATCTACATCACAATCAACATCGAGAACGCTAAGGTCGGTGATCGCTTGCTTCTCGTCAAAGATATTGATAATTCTTGCGACGACGAAGCAATTATGGTCACATGGGGCGGAGAAGAGAGCGAAGACTATCTAGCCGATGTCTATTATGTCGCCAATTCTACTAGCTCTGTTGCCAGGGGTACTTATTCCGCTGGGCGTCTCTATGATAAATTTGACAAGAAGCTCTATGCTGAGGTCCGCTTCGCCCTGCCAGATATTGCCATTGCCAAGATTCTCGGTGAACCTGCTGGTAAATCCTCTAAATAACCTTAGAGAATTAGTTAGATCCTAAAATCCCGCCTGCTCGAATGTAGCGGGATTTTTCGTGATTTTTATCGAAAATGCTCCGGAAATTACTAAAAAATAAGCAAAACCAGAAAAACTGTCACTTTTCTATTGACTTTTATAATCATCTGTGATATAATAAAAAGATAGACTATCGCACCTTACTATTTTTAAGAAAGAAGGGTTTACAAAATGGACCAATTAGTCACAGCTAGCCCCAGTCCCGATCCGATTACTTATCTTTCCGAGCCGATTCCTCCCGTCAGCTGTCTCACTACGCAACTACCGCTGCGCTTTCACGGCCTCTACGAAGCTATGATTGATCCCAGAATCGCTCTCACACCCTCCGGTGCCCCGGAGATTGATGTGCTGGCGATGGACAACAGCCAGGAATTAGTCGACGAAGCCTTGCAATTCGCCGTGGTCCATGGCTGGTCCGGCGAAGTCGCCCAGCAATTAGTCCAGCAAGTCCGCAGGCTGTTGATGGGTGAGGCGGCGGTTTTGGAAGATTGGCGACTTTGGCAGGTCAACATCGAAGGCGATTACACCTTGGGCCTTTGTCTGGCCAAGCGCAACGAAGAGCCGTTATCGCTCGCCACTGTACGTCTACCTATGCCTCGGCATCTGAGCGCTGCTTTTCGCATCATCAATGATAGGCACTTCATCGACCATAAGCTTTTCGTGGACATGCGCTGGACGAGCGAAAATGGCCGCGAGCTCAAGGTCTCTGAATGGCGTCGCCATCATAAGATCACTCAGGTAAGTTGGTGGCTGGATGTTGATGATCTCCGCGGAAGTGAGGCCACGCAGCCCGACCCCCGGCCGATCGAAGCCTTCAAACGCCCCTAATTATCTGTCGTCAATGTGTCATCGCTCTCTTGCTGTGGGCTAGTTTTACAAGGTAAAAGCTTACTGGTTAATGAGTTTAAGCTCCTTCATTTCATCCGTTAAGGCTGCTCCCGCCGGGGGCGGTCTTTTTATATTCAGCGATTTTATGAATATGTTGTAAAAATTACAACAATTTTCGGTCTGAAAACCTAAAAATAGTCTTGAAATTCTTGCAAAAGTCTATATAATACTCTACAAGAAGTAGTGTGCGGTGTTTTTGATTCGGGTCGGTTTGACTAAAGTCGGATGTGGGCTGGAATTCAACGCAAAGATGGCAACTTGGCGTATGTTGGCATCGCAGTAATCTTCGGCGCTAAAGTTCGAGGAACCGAAGGAAGATTAGGCTCGCTTAATTTTCAGAGGTGACGCAGAATTTTCTCGCATGGCGAGGTAAGATTATCAACACTAAATAAAGAGAGGAAACTGTGAGCAAACCAACCAAAAATGGCGGCCGCGTGTTTTTCACCGAGGGCGACCAAGCGCTTCCGATCCCGGATTTGATTTCGCACCAGACAGACAGCTGGAACGATTTCGTTAAATCTGGCTTGCGTGAAGTATTTAACGAACTTAATCCAATCGACGACTACAATGGCAATAAATTGTCGCTGCGATTCAAGGATTATTACTTCAAGACTCCACTTGAAGACGAAAAGACCGCCAAATATAATCTTTCGACTTACGCCGCGCCGTTGCACGTCAAGGTTGAATTAACTAATAAGGTTACCGGCGAGATTAAAGAGCAGGATATTTACTTTGGTGACTATCCTTGGATGACCGACCGCGCTACCTTCATTATTAATGGTACTGAGCGCGTAGTCGTGTCTCAGCTCGTACGCTCGGCTGGTGTATTCTTTACTGCTGATGAAGTCAATGGCAAAAATTGCTATGGCGCTAAAGTCATTCCTGGCCGCGGAGCTTGGCTTGAATTTGAAACCACCCCAAGCGGTTGTATCAACGTCAAAATCGACCGTCGCCGCAAGATTCCAGTCACAACTTTCTTGCGTGCACTCGGTATTGACAGCGACGAAAAGATCCGCGAGACTTTTGCGGACGTCGATAATGGCGCCGTTAGCTATATTAGTGCAACCCTCGATAAGGATACTACTACTAGCCAGCCCGCCGCTTTGCTAGAAGTCTATCGCCGTTTGCGCCCAGGCGATCTCGCTACCGTCGAAAACGCTAAATCTATGATTGAACACGCTTTCTTCGACTATCGTCGCTATGATAGCTCGCGCGTCGGTCGTTACAAACTTAATCAACGTCTCGGCTTCGATACGCCAAACGACGAAGCCCATCGCACTTTGCAGATGAAAGACTTGATTGCCATTATCAAAGAGATTATTCGTCTTAATAATACCCAAGAGCCAGCCGATGACATCGACTCGCTTGCGAATCGCCGCGTCAAGCTAGTCGGCGAATTGGTCCAGCGCCAATTCCGCCTCGGTATGCTTCGCTTGCAACGTAATATTCTTGATCGCATGCTGATGGCTGACCCGAAAGAAGTCACTCCATCTCAGCTCTTGAACTCTCGCCCAGTCGTCGCCGCTGTAAAAGAATTCTTCTCTAGCTCACAGCTTTCACAGCTCATGGACGAAGTTAATGGCTATTCCGAGCTGGCTCACAAACGCCGTCTGTCTAGTATGGGTCCTGGTGGTCTGACCCGTGAACGTGCTGGATTCGATGTCCGCGATGCTCACCCGACTCACTACGGTCGTATCTGTACCGTCGAGACTCCAGAAGGTGGCAACGTCGGTCTCGTGCTTAACTTAGCTACTTACGCTCGCGTTAATGAGTATGGCTTTATCGAAGCGCCTTATCGCATAGTCAAAAAAGGCAAAGTCACCGATGAGGTCGTCTATGTCGACGCCGCGCACGAGGAAGATATGGTTATTGCCGACGCCAGCGTCAAGCTCAATGATAAAGGCGAATTCGTCGAAGAATGGGTATCTGCCCGTGTCCACGGTCGCCCGAGCCAGGTCGCCAGTAGCCAGGTTACTCATATTGATGCCGCACACAAAGAAATTCTTGGTACCTCGGCGAGCTTGATTCCATTCGTTGAGAAAAACCGTGTCGACCGCTCCTTGATGGCTTGCGCCATGCAGAAGCAGGCTGTACCGCTACTTAAAAACGATTCTCCAGTCGTCGGTACCGGTATCGAACACGAAGTCGCTATGAACACTTCCCAAGTCGTCGTAGCCGAAGCTGATGGTGAAGTCAAGAAAGCCGACGGCGTCTCTGTCGTCATAAAATACAAAGATGGCGAGAAGGAATATAAAGTCGAGCACTTCGAGAAGACTAATGATGACCGTTGTTACAATCAGCGCGTCAAAGTCGCTCGTGGTCAAAAAGTCAAAAAGGGTGACATCATCATCGAAGGCGCCAGCGTCACAAACGGTGAGCTTGCCCTTGGTAAAG
Organism: uncultured Candidatus Saccharibacteria bacterium; assembly: GCA_964581595.1. Taxonomy (GTDB): domain Bacteria; phylum Patescibacteriota; class Saccharimonadia; order Saccharimonadales; family Saccharimonadaceae; genus Nanosyncoccus. The sequence continues at coordinate 84,645 of CAZOPB010000002.1, read as the reverse complement.
ACTTACTCGTCGCTTTCATGCCATGGCGTGGCTACAACATGGATGATGCCATCGTCATTTCTTCTCGGTTAGTCGAGGATGACGAGCTAACTAGCATTAATATTAAAGATTTCGACGTTGAAGTCCGTGAAACTAAGCTCGGTCCTGAGCAAGTCACTCGTGACATTCCAAACGTTCCTGAACGCAGCCTCCGCCACCTTGGCGAAGATGGTATCGTCGTAGTCGGCTCGGAAGTCCAGCCTGGCGATATTCTCGTCGGTAAGATTACTCCAAAAGGCGAGCAAGAGCTCAGCTCCGAAGAGCGCCTACTTCGCGCTATCTTCGGCGAGAAAGCTAAGGACGTCCGCGATACTTCTGTCCGTATGAACGGCTCTAGTACCGGTAAGGTCGTCGGCGTGCGCATCTATACGCATGAGCAAGGTCACGAGCTCAAAGCCGGCGTCATCATGCAGATCAAGATCTACGTTGCCGAAATGCGCAAGATTAGCGTCGGTGACAAGATCGCCGGTCGCCACGGTAACAAAGGTGTGGTCTCTCGCATCCTTCCAGTCGAAGACATGCCATTTATGGCTGATGGTACTCCAATCGACGTACTCTTGAGCCCAATGGGTGTGCCAAGCCGTATGAATCTTGGTCAGCTTTTCGAAACCCACCTCGGTATGGCAGCACGTGCGCTTGGCTACGAAGTCGCCACGCCATCCTTTAACGGTGTTCCAGATGAAGTGATTTCTGATGAGCTCGAAAAAGCCGGTTTCGCCCGTGATGGTCGCGTCCAGCTTTACGATGGCCTCACCGGTGAACCGTTTAATGAACGTACCTCGGTCGGCGTCATGCACATGCTCAAGCTTCACCACATGGTCGAAGATAAGATCCACGCTCGTAGTACCGGTCCATATACTGCCGTCACCCAGCAGCCACTCGGTGGTAAGGCGCAAAATGGTGGCCAGCGTTTCGGGGAAATGGAGGTATGGGCGCTCGAAGCTTATGGCGCCGCTACCGCCTTGCAGGAAATGCTTACTATTAAGTCTGATGATGTCTATGGTCGTGCTAAAGCATACGAATCAATTATCAAGCGAGAGCCAATCGAAGGACCAAAGCTTCCAGAAGGCTTTAACGTTCTGGTCAAAGAATTCCAGGGTCTCGGTCTCAAAGTAGACTTGCTCGACCATGGTAATTCTACCGATGCTGGTGAAGTGATCGAAAAGACTTCTCGCCAGATTGAAAAAGAACGAGATGATCGCTTAATCTACGCTCAACATGGTATCCAGCAAGATGCCGTCGACACTATCGTTGACCTTGACGAAGAAGAAGCGAAAGATTTGCTCGATGATGAAGCAGTAGAAATAACAGAGGCTGAGGATTTGGATGACGACTTCGCAATGGAAGATTTAACTTCCGATGAAGACGACGAATCCCTTGACCTCGGAGAGGAGTTGTAAAATGGCTTGGATGGATAATTATATTAGCGCCAATGACTTCGACTCAATCCGCCTTAGCGTGGCCAGCAAGGAAGATATCCTCGGCTGGAGCTACGGCGAAGTCTTGAAGCCAGAAACCATTAACTATCGTACCCAAAAGCCAGAGCGTGATGGTTTGTTCTGTGAGAGGATCTTCGGTCCCGTCAAAGATATTAATCCGCACGACTCAAAGCTAAAAGGCGTCCGCTCTCGCGAGGCTGCCGTCGACAAAGAGGGAAATCTTGTCACGAAGTCCATCGCTCGCCGCGAACGCATGGGTCATATCACCTTGGCGGCACCAGTCGCACATATCTGGTTTATGCGTGGTACGCCTAGTGCATTAAGTGTATTGCTTAACTTAACTGTTAAGAATATCGAAAAAGTCGTCTACTTTGCTTCTTACTTAATTATTGAAGCTAAAGACGAAGAAATTGCCAATCGCCTTGAAGATCTCGAAGCTACTACTGTGGCCGCTCGCGAAGCTATTCGCTTGCGCTATGAGCAGCTCGCCAGCGACAAAAATGCCAATGCCGTCGCTCTCGCCGATGAGCAGGCCAAAGAAGTCGAGAAACTTGAAGCCGATTACCTCGCTCGCAAGAGCGCACTCGAAAGTTTGCAGAAAGGTGCCGTCATTACCGAGCAAGCCTATCGCAATCTTCCTGAGGAGTACCTCGATCTCGTCGAAGTAGAAATGGGCGCCACGGCGATTACCAAGTTACTCGAGGAGATTGACCTCAAGACCATGATCTCTGATCTCCGCGAAGAAGCCGCCGCCGCTAAGGGTCAAAAGCAAAAGCGTATCATGAAACGCCTCAAGGTGCTCGAAGGTATGGAAGCCGCTGGCATTAAACCGATCGACCTCATTCTCACGGTCGTCCCGGTAATCCCGCCCGATCTACGCCCAATGATTGCTCTTCCTGGTGGACGTTTCGCGACTAGCGATTTGAACGATCTCTATCGTAGAGTAATTAATAGGAACAATCGTCTGAAGAAGCTGATTGAGCTCAATGCCCCGGCCGTCATTCGTCATAACGAAATGCGCATGCTCCAGGAAGCCGTCGATGCCTTGATTGACAACTCTGCCGTCCACGGTAGCCGTAGCGCTAACGCTCAGAATGGTAGGAGAAAGCTCAAGAGTATTTCCGATCTCCTTAAAGGTAAGCAGGGTCGCTTCCGTCAGAATCTTCTCGGTAAGCGCGTTGACTACTCTGGTCGTTCTGTGATTGTGGTCGGTCCTACTCTGAAACTTAATGAATGCGGTCTACCAAAGCAAATGGCGCTCGAGCTTTTCAAGCCATTCGTAATCTCTTGGTTGATTGCTAATGAACACGCCGCTAATATCCGCTCTGCTACCCGTATGATCGAAGCCGGCGAAGCTGTGGTCTGGGATGGCCTTGATGAATGTATTAAGGGCAAATATGTCCTCTTGAATAGGGCGCCGTCTTTGCATAGGCTCTCTGTCCAAGCGTTCCAGCCAAAGTTGATCGAAGGTAAAGCCATTCAGCTCCACCCGCTCGTCGCTTCCGGCTTTAACGCCGACTACGATGGTGACCAGATGGCTGTGCATCTACCGCTTTCTGACGCTGCGCAGGCCGAAGCTCGCGAACTCATGTCTGCCGGCAAGAACTTGCTCAAACCTGCTGATGGTGCGCCGGTACTCGCGATTTATCAGGATGTCGTGCTTGGTATCTATTACCTCACTTACGACAAACCTGGTACTGAGACCGATAATGTGAAGCCGTTTAGCTCGGTTTATGAAGCCGAAATGGCGCTCGACCAGGGAATTATCGCCTTGCAGACTCCGATTCGCGTCTTCACGAAGGGGCAAATTCGCAATACTACTCTCGGCCGCGTCATCTTTAATGAGATTCTACCGAAGGATTATCCATATGATGATTCCGTCCAGACTAGCAAGCAGCTCAAGAAAGTCATGGCTGACATCTTCGATATTTATGGCGCGGAAACGACCGTCAAGACTGCCGATGCTGTCAAGAATCTCGCCTTTGAATATGAGACGATCGCTTCTGTCTCTACTGCGAAGGATGACTACCCGACTTATCCAGAAATCGACGACTTTATCGCCGAAGGTGATGCCAAGACAGCATTGATCCAAGCACAATTCGATCAAGGCTTAGTCACTGAGGAAGAGCGTTATAATCTTACCGTTGCCAACTGGCGCGATATCGATAAGAAGATTTCTGACTTCTTGAAGAGCAAGCTCGCCGAGATGGATACCGACATTGCCGTGATGGTGAACTCTGGCGCTCGTGGTTCGGTCAGTAACATTAAGCTTGCCTCTGCCGAAATCGGTATCATGGTCGATATTAACAACAACGAAATCGAGCTCCCAGTCAAGAGTAGCTATAAGAAAGGTCTCAATACCCTCGAAAGCTTTATCGCTACTCGTGGTGCTCGTCAGGGCCAGGTGTCTACGGCGCTTCGCACTGCCGACTCTGGGTATCTTACCCGCCGTCTCGTCGATGTGGCGCAGGATGTCTTCACTACTGATGAAGAGGCTCCGGATCCCGGCTTCGCCGTCTATCGCAGTGAGTCCGAGTATACCGGCATTGGCTTTGCCGCTCGTATCGCTGGCCGCTATACTGCTGAGCCAGTCCCTGGTTACATTGATACCGATCAGCTCATCACTAAGGAAATGGCTGAGCAAATTGAGAATGACGATAAGATTGATATGGTCAAGATTCAATCTGTCCTTACGACTACTGCCGTCAGCGGCGTCCCGCGCAAGGCTTATGGTGTAGATATGTCTACCCGTGAACTCGTCGAGCCAAATCAACCTGTCGGCGTCATCGCTGCTCAATCTCTCGGTGAGCCAGGTACGCAGCTTACCCTCGATACCAAACACGGCTCTGGCGTGGCCGGCTCCGGTGCTATCGCCCGTGGTCTTCCGCGTGTGGAAGAGCTTCTCGAAGCTCGCGTGCCGAAGGGTCAAGCTTACGTCACCCCAGCCGATGGTACTATCAGTGTCGTCGAAGAGAGTAATAAATATATCGTCACAATCACTCCAGATACTGGTGATACCATTCGTCTCCCACTCGAAGGTCGCAAGGCTCGGGTCAAAGACGGTGCTAGCGTCAAGGCCGGCGACGTCATCGCTGATAAGGAAGATGGCAAAGAGCCGCTCATCTCTCCAGTCGATGGCAACGCTCAGCTTACTGATGATGCCATTATCGTCGTGGCCGAGGCTGGTGCCGCTGTCAAGATGGACATCCCGATCGATGCCGAATTGCTGGTCAAGGATGGTGACCGTCTCAAAGCCGGCGATCGCATTACTACTGGTTCTCTAAACTTGCAGGATCTCCTCAAGTACAAGGGCGCCGAGGAAGCTGCTCGCTATATCATGAACGACGTCATCTCGGTCTATGCCGCCCAGGGTCACGAAATCTCTGCTAAGCACTTGGAGATTATCGTTCGCCAGATGTTTAGCCGCGTCATGATCGACGATGCTGGTGATTCTAGCTTCGTCTCCGGCGACATCGTCTCGAAGGCCGCGATTATCGCCGAGAACAAAGAGATCGAGGAAAAAGGTCGCCAGCCCGCTACCTACCATAGCTTATTGCTCGGTATCACCAAGGTGTCTATCTGGTCTGATTCCTTCCTCTCCGCCGCGTCCTTCCAGGATACTACTCGTGTCTTGATCAATGCCGCAATCAACGGTCGCGTCGACCGCTTGAACGGCTTGAAGGAAAACGTCATCATCGGTCGCAAGATCCCAGTTGGTACGGGTGTCGTGCCGCTAGACATTAGCGATGCCGTCGCCGAAGAAGTTGCCGATGAGACTGTCGACATGGCTAGTACGCCTTCTAGCGAAGAAGTTGCGGAAGTCTAGGAAATAGATAGCTAGTAGAAAAGAATCCCCTGCGAGAGTAGGGGATTCTTTGGATGGGGGAGAAGGCACAAACCTGTGAAAGCTTCACAAGTTTCGCACGGTACTCACCTCTGTTAGCTTATCAAAAAACCCGTGAAAGCTTCACAGGTTTTTGGGCTAGAGCCATTTCGATTCGGGCTTGATTTTTCCTTGTAGAATTTCGTCAAATATCTCATCTCGCCGACCTAAGAATTCTAGGCTCCTAGTAATATCATCCATCTTTTGATGCAGCTGATTCTTCTCGGTCGCAATCATTGCGCGCCTCTCGGCAATTGTGCCATTGCCTTTACGACAAAGATTAGTATATTTCTTCAAATCCCTCAAACCAAAACCGCATTTTCGCAATTCATCGAGCGTCTTTATCCAATCGGTCTGCCAGCTCTCAAACACTCGATACCTAGCATGATTTCGCTTCACTGCCGGCACTAATCCGTGTCGCAAATAATAGCGAATCGTACTGCTCGGTATCCCCAGCTCCTGGCTAACTTGGCGAATGATCAGAACTTCATCATCCATAAGCCCATTATAACACAGAAGCTGGGGAAAATCCGATTATCCTAATTACCTCGCCACACAACGGACAGAATAGCCCATGTTACGGTTCATTCCGTTTGATACAGTAATTCTGTCGGAGAACATCATAAGGTAAGCATTAGATGCACCGCCGGTAGCCGTAGAAGACCAATAGTTACCAACAGAGCCAGCGCCGTTCAAAGACTTACTGTAAGTATTACCTCCATACACAAAATATAACGGGCCTAAGCGAATATCTTGCGCGCCAGCTTTGAGGCTTACAAGCGCGCCGTAGGCCTCAAACAAACTGGCATATGATCTATCCCCGGAATTGGGAGGTAGTCTCCATCCTTTAGGGCAAATGCTATGCATGGACTCCCGCTCTACTGAGTCACCGGTAATATAAGAGGCTTGCCCCGCTGTCGCAGCTCCCCAAGAATAGTAATTCCCCACGTGATAATGCTCATTCAGCTTACTCTGGCCACTATATCCATAGTTATCGCCATTATAGTAGATACGGCATTGGGAATACTTACTATCCCCAAATATTGACCCACTAGTTTTATCGCAGATTGACTGTCCATCGGTGCCAACATAGTTTACAGCATTCACGAAATACGTGTCATAAGTTGGCGTCCACTCGGTTACATCGATTATATTAGCGAATTCAGCGAAGTCGGCATTGGTAGCATTTAACTTCCAGCCATTATTTATGCATGCTGATAATCCGGTAGTATTACTTATACACTGGTTTCGTGTATCAGGGGTAGTATAATAGTAATCTCCGGGGTCATAGTAATTAGGCAAATCATAATCACTGCTACCGGCCCACATAGTATCACTCAGTGCCGTAGATGGCCAATTACTACTGACATCAGAATTGCTCGGAGTAAGTAGATTTGCTTGATTTAAGTCTAAATCTAAATTTTGCGTCATCCAACAATTACCGTCTTTAAGCTTACCTATCCAGTAGACTTTATTGTCTCGGGTATCTTTAAGTCTACCCTCTAGTCCGTCTGCAGCGCTTTTACATACGTTGCTAGTCATTTGTTGCATCTCAGTAATACCATTGAATCCAAGCTCAGTTACCACTTGTTCCGCCCCCGCCGCCACAGATAATAATACATTCGTCTGATAATGATCCGCCGGCTTATCCTTGATGTTCGCCGCAAAAGCTAAGGTAAACTCTTTGGTCTCGGTATATGGCGTAGCATTTGTATTGGTACTGCCACTACCAGGCAAGGCTTGATACTCGAGATTTGCCAGTGAATCTGTATTCGTAATTGCCCCCTCGGCTAAGCTATATCCCCAAGCCGAATCCATTGCACTACCTTTGGTTGCGCCATTTACTGCATTCACTACTTGTCCATTTTCTGCTCCAACTAGCGTTGAATCATATCCATTTGCGGCTTGGACTAAGACTTGGTACTTATCAATATCCGTACCTTTATTTACCTTAAACCTATTATATCTATATGCAGTTACACCATTAGCTACTTGTGTTTGTTGTTCTAACGCATCACTAGTCTCCATTAGTAATGATACACCAGTTGTACTCGTCACCGGCTCGTATACCGCATATACTTTCTCCTCATTCCCGGAAACTATCGGATTTATCGCCAATCCCATTACCAAAAGGAGAGCTAAGGCGCACGCACTAGGCAAGACGTATGTTGTTGTCCTCCAGCCAGTAATTTTACTATAAGGGCTCTTGCTATTTGGGCTACGCCGGGTCTGAATTGCGCTCGGGACTTCCGGAAATTCCGAGTTTTCTCGCAATGAAGAGAGGCGTACCCTGAGCCCGTTAGTAAAATTATGGCTGGAGGACTTACTGTCAGAAAGTTCACCATCGTTAGAGTAGAAATAAGTACTTTTACTTTTTATAATACTATGAAGCAATTTATTTATATTAGTAAAAGAATTTAACTTTGGCTTCTTTCTTCTTGCCATGTGACGCATTTTGGCCCTCCTTTTGATTAGTTTATTCGAGATGCCAGATACAAAAATCGGCACCGCGAGGTGCACAGAGAATACAACAAGTGCCAAATGGCTCCAATCACAAACTCAGCCTCACAGTGCCGACAAAGCATTCGTGATTGGTTCTAATTGTATTTTCTGTGCAACCTCATTGTACCACATCCATTTTCATTTTGACAAGACTTTTCATTACGACAAAATTCACGCGTCTAGTAAAAATGTAGTATAATAGAGAATATGGAAGTTAATCAGGATACTATTTCTCATTTAGCCGAGCTGTCGGATTTCGCACTGACAGAGAGCGAATCTGCTAGCCTCGCTACGGATCTTAATGGGATTATAAATTACATTTCGCAGCTTGATGAGCTCGATACCTCTGGCGTAGAGCCGACTTATCAAGTTTTTGAAATGGAAAATATCTGGCGGGCAGATGAGATTTTGCCACAGGAAGCCGATCGCGAAGCTCTGCTTGGTCTCGCCAAAGAAGTCAAAGATAATCAAATCAAAGTACCGAAGGTACTCTAGGGGAGCAAGATGAAAACTGCGAGCAAAGATATTAGCGCAATCTCTCTGGTCAAGGAAGCCTTGGACAAGGCGCATCAGTACCAAGACGAGTATCATATTTTTAATTTTATCAACGACGTCGAAGCTCTGAAAAAGGCCGCTGCTATTGATGAGCGTATCAAGAATGGCGAAGATGTCGGCCCGCTGGCTGGTGCGCCGTATGCCCTGAAGGATAATTTCCTGAGTCCCGAGGGCGGTACTACCGCTTCCGCGCATATTTTGGAAGAATTCACTAGCCCAGTTACCGCTACTTCGGTTAAGAAGCTCGAAGACGCCGGTGCAATTATGATCGGTCGCACTAATCTCGATGCTTTCGCCCATGGCTCTTCTACCGAGAACTCCTATTATGGCCCGACTAAGAATGCCAAGGATCTCGAGCGCGTCGCCGGTGGTAGCTCTGGCGGTTCGGCCGTGGCGGTAGCTCTTGGCATCGTGCCGTTTGCTACTGGCACCGATACTGGCGGCTCGATTCGTCAGCCAGCTAGCTTCAACGGTATTTACGGTCTCAAACCTACTTACGGTACGATTAGCCGCTATGGTGTAGTCGCAATGGCTTCGAGCCTGGATTGCGTCGGCTTCTTCGCGAGCGATCCTGATGATTTAGATTTATTGATGCAAGTTACTGCCGGACAAGATCCGTATGATCTTACGACCTTGCCAGATTATTATGGCAAAGAAGAATATTTTGACGATCCGGTCAAGAAAATCGGCATTATCAAAGATTTTGATAACGATGCCGTCGATCCTGAGATTCGTGGTGCTCTCGCCCGCAAGATCGAAGAGCTTAAATCCGCTGGTCACGAAATTGTCTATCTCGACATGCCGACGCTAAAATACGCCCTTGCTGCTTATTATATTATTCAGCCCGCCGAAGTCGCTAGTAATCTCTCTCGTCACGATGGCGTACGCTACGGTTTTCGCAGTGAAGACTCTCGGACGCTGGGCGATCTTTATAAAAACACTCGCAATGAGGGCTTTATGTCTGAGAATAAGCGTCGTATTATGATTGGTAATTTCGTGCTTTCGAGCGGCTTTTACGATGCTTATTATCTCAAAGCTGCCAAAGCTCGTACTATGATAATTAACGAATACGCCAAGGCTTTTGAGAAGTGCGATGTGATCCTTACCCCGGTCAGCCCGAATCCCGCTTTCAAGCTCGGTGAGAAAGTTAATGATCCCGTTGCTATGTATCTCGAAGATATGATGTCCGTCTCATTGAATCTTACTGGTGTACCAGGGCTAGCCATTCCAGCCGGTGAGACTGTGAGTGGGCTAAGCCTCGGCCTGCAACTGGTTGGTCCGCGCCGCAGCGACCAAGCTCTAATTAGATTTGCCAAGCAGCTCAACGGGGAAGCCGAAGCTACCGAAGATCGCCATGCTGACTTAATGGGAGGGAATGATTAATGCCGCAAATGGTCTTCTTAGTAATTGCAATTGTCGCCGTCGGCCTGCTTGCCCTCGTCGCGATGGTCTTGGGCGGTAAACATCGTCATGCTTTCAATGTCCAAGAATACCAGACCCGTTGGCTTAAGATCGAGAACAGTTTAGAAAAAGGCGATGAGCGTAGTTACCGTCTCGCCATTATTGACGCCGATAAGCTAGTTGATAAAGCTTTGAATGAAATGGGCATCCCCGGTCAGAGCATGGGCGAGAAGCTCAAGAAAATTGGTAATCGTATGCCGGATATCCAGAAGCTTTGGCAGGCTCATAAATTGCGCAATCAGATCGTCCACGAAAGTGATTTTGAAATTAATTATAATCAAGCCCGCCAAGCCTTATCTATCTTCCGGCAAACCTTAAAAAATTTAGGAGCAATCTAAAATGGCAGAAAAAGTTAAATACATCCCAACTATCGGCATCGAATGCCATGTGCAGTTATGTACCAAGACCAAATTATTCTCCGAAGTAGACAATGACGCTCGCGGTAAAGAGCCGAATAGCTGCGTTTCGCCAGTTGATTACGCCTTGCCTGGTATGCTACCTCGCCTCAATGAGGCGGCGGTTAAGTACGCAGTTAGGGCCGGTCTTGCACTCAATTCCGAAATCAATCTCGAGAGTCGCTTCGATCGCAAGCACTACTTTTACCCAGATTTACCGAAGGGTTATCAAATTACTCAGATGTATCATCCGATTATCGGCGCTGGCTATGTCGAACTACCTAGCGGCGAGAAAATTCGCATTGAGCATGCTCACCTTGAGGAAGATGCTGGCAAACTCAGTCACGAAAGCGGCGATTCACTGGTCGATCTCAACCGTGCCGGTACGCCACTTATCGAGATTGTCTCTATGCCAGATATTCATTCTGCCGTTGCTGCTCGCGAATACACGAAGGAGCTATGGCGAATAATGACTTATGCTGGCGTGACTTTTGGTGATCTATACAATGGTAATATGCGTTTCGATGTCAATATTAGTATTGCGCCCGAAGGCAGTGATAAATTAGGCACCCGCGCCGAAGTCAAGAACCTTAATTCCTTCCGCAGTGTCGAACGTGCCGTTGAGTACGAAATCAAGCGTCAAACCAAACTTCTCGAAAAAGGCGAAAAGGTCAAGCAAGAGACTCGTGGCTGGAGCGATGCCACTGGCGAGACTACGTCTCAGCGCAGCAAGGAAGAGGCTCAGGATTATCGCTATATGCCCGAGCCAGACATTCCGCCGATTCGTTTGACTAGTGAAGTTGTCGATACTGAGCGCGAGAATCTGCCAAAAATGCCCGCCGAGTATCGCCGAGAGTTCAGTGACGTCATCGGCAGCGATGCTGTAGAAATTTTGCTTGACTATCGCCCGCTCATGGAGAAGCTGGCCGAGCTCGAAGAGGGTAGAGCTATCAAGAAGATCGCCAATTTGTTCAGCAGTGTCCTATTGGCTGAAGAAAATACCAGCTTGCTTAACGATGAGCTACCTAGCAAAGAGCAATTACTTGAGCTAGTTACTATGAATGAGAAGAACGAGCTCTCTAGTACGGGCATGAAAGAAGTCTTCCTGAAATTCTTCGACCCAGAAATGCATTATAAAGATACTCGTACTATCGCCAAGGAGCTTGGCGTTGTCCAAGAGAATGATCTCGGCGCATTGGAGCAAATTGTCGATACCGTCCTGGCTAAACCCGAGACCAAGCAGGCTCAAGACGATTTCAAGGCTGGTCAGGAGAAGGTAATTGGTTTCCTTGTTGGCCAGGTCATGAAAGAGTCCAAAGGCAAGGCTAACCCTTCCGCCGTCCAAGATATTTTGCGAAAGAAGCTCAGTGCCTAAGGCTGAAGAATCGCCCAAACTGAAATCTACTTTTACTCCGCGTAAGTTTTCCGACGTCGCGGAGTTTAAGTCTTGGTTCGAAGCTCACGTCAGCCTCAGCGGTAAGCCTTATACATTGGATGACGACCAAGCCCGCGCCGTGTTTGATAGTCATAAAAATACTCTCGTTACCGCCCGTGCTGGCTCGGGTAAGACTCGCGTCATCGTCGCCAAAGTCGCCTACCTCATCGCTAATCAGCTCGCTAATTTCAGCGAGATCGCCGTCTTCATGTTTAATCGTGCCGCTGCCGCAGAAGTTAATGAACGCATCGGCGCCGTCAAGATTGATGGTACTAGTCTGCAAGAGCTAAACTCCGGCCACGAGATCAAAGTCGCTTCTACCTTTCACAAATACGCTCTCGACCTCGTGAAGCTTAGTGGCGAACATCCTCAGATTATTTCCGAATCCGAGCATACTAAGTTGATCCAGGATTCTTTTGCTAAAGTGTTAAAGGAAGGGAATTACAAATTATCCAGCTCTGAATACGCCGAAATGCTCGCTCTCATCAACACCTTCATCACTCGCGCCGGCCAGAAATACCCTGGCGCCGCCTATGCAAATCAGCTTAAAACCGACGTGCATGACTATATTGCCGGCGCAAAATCTGATCAAAGCAAAAGTAGTCAAATTAAACTGCACTGCATCGCCCTCGCGACTTATCTTGATTATCTTTCAAAACTTCTACCGCCCCAACTTGATTTTAATCTGCTCATGGCTCACGCCGCTAATTTACTGCGCGAGGAAGACCCTGAAATCTGCCGCAAAGTCTTTCGTCTTAAACACATTATGGTCGATGAATATCAAGATTTCTCCTTTCTGTTCTTCAATATGATTCAAGCTATGCGTAGCGTCTGTCCCGAGGTCAAGCTTTTCTGCGTCGGCGACGATTGGCAAGCCATCAATCGTTTCGCTGGCTCCGACGTCAATTATTTTATTAATTTCCATCAATATTTTCCCGAGGATTATATTAATATTCCCCTAGTCACAAATTACCGCAGTGACCGTCGCATCGTCCAAAACGCCAATCGCTATATGTTAAAGAATTATGATAAAAAAGCTACCGCCGCCATTCCTTTTAGTAAAAAACGCGGCAAGATTAAAGTTGTTCATTCCGATAAAGTCAAATTCGACGCTCAAGATCTGCACGAAGATGCCCTTGGCGATGCTAGATTTCAGCTCGCCCTAGCCAAAATTTGCGGCGGCCGTCCCACCCAGTATAAGGAAGCTGCCCAGCTCCTCAAATCTGCTTACAAAATCGTTAAGCGTCATCGTCGCCGAGAAATTCTCCTTTTGCACCGGCATAATTTTACTTCTTTTGCCGGCATTGATCTCGATGGTTTTTATCTTGCGCTGCGCGATCTGTGCGCTGATGAGCGCATTATTAAACCCGCCGATTTCGATAAACGTATCCGTATTATGACCATGCACAAGTCCAAGGGGCTTGAATCCGAAATTGTCATTCTGCTCGAAGCCAGTCGCAACCAGATCCTCTCTAGCCATCCCCATGCCGAGATTTTTACCATTTTCGGTGACAGTCGTGCCTCCGAAAAGTCCGACCAGCATCGTCTTCTATATGCTGCGCTTACCCGCGCCAAACACAAGCTATATATTCTCACGACCGACAAGAAAACTCCACTCTTGTCATGAAAATCCTCCTAGATTTCCCTAGGGGATGTGCTGATTAAAGGAGGGGTATGGGTTCTGTGCTTTCGCTAGGATTAGTATGTTCATAGAACGCAACGCATGGCTCGCCATCGATGATGGCCGCTGAAGCGATCATGGCTAAAATGGAGCACCAGGCACCATGGTATAGAATCGCAAATTATGCTATAATACTAGCATAATCTCAAATATTCGCACTTTAAAAGGAGGAATTAAAATGGCGTATATTAATTGGCCCGAAGAGCGTCATTATGAAGAAGCCGAACGTCATCTGGAAGCATGTGGTCGAGATACTTCGTTTTGGTCAGTGGTCCGCTATGCATTTGATTTGAAAGAAGCCGAAGATGCCAAGCGTTATTGGCAAGAGTATGAACAGAGGACGAATGAAGACCGTCGCCCAGATTGGGTAAAAGAAAAAGAGGCTCGAGAAAAGCGTGAAGCTAAAGAACAATATGAGCGGAACCAAGCCTGGCTTGCTGCCGATCGCGAGCGTCGCGAAGCACTTGTAAAGGCGAAAGCAGAGGCAAGAGCGAAAGAGCTTGCCGATTATGAGCTTGAGCAGCGGCTCAAAAAACTCGAACGCTATGAAGGCTTATCTTTCTTATGCAACAAGCTTGGCTATCTGATCCGCGATTTCCCTATTGATTTTGCCATGGAGTTCTATGTGCCAGTTGGCAAAGAAAGCTGGCCGGCGGTATTAGGTTTTTATCAATCTGACTCTCCCTACCAAGAATGGTTCAATTTTGAGCAAACTTACATTGGCAGGTGCTATGGTGTTTTTCCGCCTCTCCGCAAGAATGTTGTCACGGCATTACTTCCGACTAAACCTTCTAACACTCAACCTTCAGGAAAGCTCGCAGTCGAATGTCGTCTCCAGGGTAAATCCAATATTCAATTTTTGTTGCCTAGCACAGATGGTTATAATAGCGACGGTAACATCAGTGTTCATTTACCCTTAGCTTGGTTTCTGGAATACCCCAGCCTTACAGAAAATCTAATCCGGCTATCTGCCGAAGGGTTTGCCAAGTATGAATTCAGGTATATATTTGGTGATTTCAGCGAGAACAAGAATAAAGCGTTCTCATTCCAGCTACGCAGCCCTCGCAAAGCTCAGCATGTTCTGATATTGGCTAAAAGTACAGAAGGCAATCGGCTGCCCAGAGCAGAGGAGCTGCCAGCCTGGATTAGTCAAATTCTGGACTACCGGACCGAGACGCACGGCAGAATCATCCATATCTCAACTGAGCCGTCATTCTGCTTGTTCGTTGCAGAATTGAAATATGTCACAGCCTGCAGTCGTCCAATCGTCTACGGCCTGCAAGAGGACCCCGCTACCAAGGCGTTCTGCCGCCATCTCCTCCGCGAGCAATGCTACTATGATTGGTGTCGGTATTTCTATCCCGACCGCATCCGTATCTAGCTCAATTTACCCCAGCTTAGCAATAGGCTGGGGCTTTTCTTAATTTTAGCCAAGGAAAATCCCCCTAGGTTTCCCTAGGGGGCGCGGTAGTTAAAGGAGGGGTGCAGGTTCTGTGCTTTCGCTAGAAGTGGTATGCTCATAGAACGCAACGCAGGGCTCGCCATCGATGATAGCCGCCGAAGCAATCACGCCGTCTGCGTCCACCCAGCTGATTATGTACTCGCCTAGCTTGATTTTTAAGATACCAGTATCTTCATCAAACATGGCGGAGCCATATTCACCATAATCGGCACCCCGATTGTACTCGAAATACGGGACGTCAACTCCAGCTTCGTACATGGCTCGTGGGTCGTAGCTAGTAGATACAGGTGCATTGCCGGCGTACATTGGGTTAAACAGTTGATCTGCATTACCGGTAGACTCAGAAAAAGCTCCTAAGGTTTTGCTGCGCCCGCCTTTGTAGACTGCGCAAAACGTAACTTCTCCGGTAGAACAGTCAAAGTTGAGCCCATAGTAATCAAGGCTAAAATGGAGCACCAGAATCTCCACGACCAGCAGAGAAGCAGCGACAATTAAGCATAGTGTGGAGGGTCCTCTGCGAATCCAGGGATGTGCCTGAGTCCAACTCTTGAAACGGCCCTTCATATCCGTTCCTCCTTTTCCGTGTATACTTAGAGGCAACAATCACCCCTACAATTCCATTATAGCACACATCCGCTAAAAAGTCAATAGTTTTTATGCTAATTTCTCGTAAAATCTTCAAAAATATGGGATAATCTTGCCAAAAAATCCCCAAAATCCTCTATCAAAATTACTAATTTTATGCTAAAATAAAGAAAAGTCCGTCTCTCTAAGGTGTTTTGGAATGTTTTCACATTGTCAGAGCAAATTATGAGTGTGGTTAAAATATAATTATAAAAGGGAATACTTTCATGGCAAATGAAGTAAAAGATCTAACAAAGCTCCGCAATATTGGCATTATCGCCCATATCGACGCGGGCAAGACTACTACCTCCGAGGCTATCCTTTACCGTACTGGTCTCAAACATAAAATCGACCTTGTCAAGGGTGGCACTGGTGGTGCTACTACCGACTGGATGGAACAGGAAAAGGAGCGCGGTATTACTATTACCTCGGCCGCTGTTACCGTCTACTGGAAGGATCACAAGATTAATATTATCGATACCCCGGGACATATCGACTTTACTGCCGAGGTCGAGCGCTCTCTTCGCGTGCTTGATGGCGCAGTCGTAGTGTTCGATGGCAAGATGGGTGTCGAAGCTCAGTCCGAGACCGTCTGGCGCCAGGCTACTAAATATGGCGTGCCTCGCATCTGCTTCGTGAACAAGATTAATCAGATTGGTGGCGACTTTTATAAGTCTCTCGATAGTATTCACAAACGCTTGTCCAAGAACGCCGTTGCGATTCACTTGCCGATCGGCTTCGAGAAGGATATCTGTGGCGTCGTCGACCTTATTGACATGAAGGCTTACACTTACAAGGATTATGCTGACCACGAGCTTACCGTTGGCGATATTCCTGCTGACATGCTCGAAAAAGCCAAGAACGCCCGCAGTCTCCTCGTCGAGGAAGCTGTCCAAGCCGACGAAGCTTTGATGGAAAAATTCTTTAGTCAGGGCGAAGAGGCTATCTCCATTCCAGAGCTCAAGGCTGCCCTCCGCAAGCGCGTACTTGATGGTGATTTCTTCCTCGTTACCGGTGGTGATGGTCGTGGCGTGATCGTCGAGAAGGTTCTCGACCTCGTTACCGATTATCTCCCATCTCCGCTCGATCGCGACCAAGGTCAGACGGTTGGTATCGACCCGAAGACTGGTGAGCAAATCGTCCGCAAGGCCAGTGATAGCGAGCCGCTCACTGCTCTCGCTTTCAAGATCGCTACCGATCCATTCGTAGGTAAATTAATCTTTATCCGCGTCTACGCTGGTAGGTTGAAATCTGGTGATACCGTGCTTAATGCTACTACCGGCGATAAAGAACGCATTGGTCGTCTCGTTCGTATGTTCGCTGATAAGCGCGAAGAAATTTCCGAAATCGATGCCGGTGATATTGCCGCCGTCGTCGGTATGAAAGAAGTTACTACCGGTACTACGATCTGCGATCCTGCACATCCGATTCATCTTGAGGATATTAAATTCCCAGATCCTCCGGTATCTATTGCCGTCGAGCCAAAGACCAAATCCGACCAGGAAAAGATGGGTCTCGGTTTGCAAAAGCTCGTCGAGGAAGACCCAACTCTCCGCGTTCACACCGACGAAGAAACCGGCCAGACTATTATCTCCGGTATGGGCGAGCTTCATCTCGAAATTGCTATTGATCGTTTGCAAAAGGAACATGGTGTCGAAGCCAACACCGGCGCTCCTCAGGTCGCTTATCGCGAAACTATCCGCGGCACTGCCGAAGCTCAAGGTAAACACATCAAGCAGTCCGGTGGTCGTGGTCAATATGGTGATGTTTGGGTGAAATTTGAGCCAAACGAGCCAGGCAAGGGCTTTGAATTCATTGATCAGATTAAGGGTGGCGTGGTCCCACAAGAATATCGCAAACCCGTCCAGCAGGGTATCGAAGAGACTCTGAACGGTGGCGTCATCGCTGGTTATCCAGTAGTCGATGTCAAGGCTACGCTTTATGATGGTAGTTACCACGATGTCGACTCTAGCGAGCTCGCCTTTAAGCTTGCTGGTAGCTTAGCTACTCGTGCTGGTATCCAGAAGGCTAATCCAGTTCTTCTCGAACCAGTTATGAAGCTTGAGATTACCACCCCTGAAGAATTCATGGGCGACGTGATTGGTGATATCAATTCTCGCCGCGGTCGTATCGATAGTATGGAAGATTTGAGCGGCGGTGCTAAGCTAATTAAAGCTTTCTGCCCACTTGCCAATCTCTTCGGCTATACTTCAGATTTACGCAGCATGTCCCAAGGTCGTGCCGCTAGCAGCATGGAGCTCTTCGCCTACGAAGAAGTACCACCAAACGTAGCTGCCGAAATCATCGAAAAACGAAATACGAAGTAATAATAAAGCTCCCCGTAAGGGGAGTTTTATTATTGCGAGTATGATGTTTTTCTCGTAGAGCGAAGAGGAATACGAAGTAGCATAATACTTCGTATCGCAAAAATTCCTTTACTCTGGTAGAGGAATTTTTGTTGGTATATTATCGTAATAACTGCCAATTTTAAGGTATAATTAAACTAATGCAAGATAAATTCAAACGAATCAACAGGATCTACCCTCTATTTGCCGGTCTTACCAATGGTCTAATTTTTTATGTCGTCATTAACACGGTATGGCTGACTAATGTTAAGGGGTTTGATGCTGCTGGTGTCATGTTGCTTGAAGCCTGTGCTGGTCTATCAGTTCGTATTTTTCTCTCTCCCGTCCTCAAGCTCTCCGAGCGTATCGGTAATACTTGGTCTATGCGTCTTGGCGTAATCTGCTTATTCATCACTAGCATACTGCTAACCTTCGGCACTGAATATTGGGTCTTCCTGTTGGCTATGGTTTTTCAGGCATTAGCGGTCATTCTCGCCGCTATGCGCGATGTCATCATTCAGAACAATCTCAACCATTTCCATCGCGGCAAAGAATATCTGCGCATCTCCAGCCGTGCGCACCTCGTTTATACTGTCGCCACTATGATTAGTTCTTTGCTGGTTGGCGTATTTTTCGCCAAATGGCAGAGTTTACCTATGATTCTCGGTACCGTGATTTGCGGTATTTGCGTAATTATCTCATTCTTTATTTACGATATTGAAGATCGGCGGAAGGTGCACGAGCTAGAAGAAACCGCTGCTCCAACAAACATCAGTAGTAATAAGATATCTTTGCCACATCCGGTTAAGTTTTCGCTTGTGGTCCTTATTTTCTGTGGTCTGCTTTATGGTTTAATTAATCTCGGCCAAACTGACAGCAAACTCTTGCTCCAGTATCAGCTTGAGACTCAATTTACAGTTGATCAAGTCGTGAGCTATCTTGGCTTCGCTTGGTTTGTTTCTCGCCTAGTTCGTATCGTCGCCGACCTAGTTTATCCAAAACTTCATGAGAAGTTTCAAGGGCGTATTGCTATTATTCTGAGTTTTTGGGCACTATTATCTATCGCCCTGGTGCTGCTCGGGTTTTTCCTGAAGATTGACTTCAAATATCGCATACTACTAATGACTAGCGGCTTCATTCTCTTTCCAGCCATCCGTGACCCGCTTCATATTTTCTGTCAGACCACCTTACTTAGTAAGGTTGAGAAGGCCGACCGCAAGAATGCCTTAGTCTATCTTGTCGTCATGCAACAAGCCGGCAAATTCCTCTTTAGTCTCGCCGCTTCGCTTATTTTATTAGCTCTACCGTTGCAATATATAATTGTTATCCTAGCAATTCTTACCCTGCCTATCATTGGTCTAAGCGTCCGCCTAAAACGTTTGCTCGCTCATGCCTAAATTTTAGTAGGCTACCTACCCCTGGCTCATTCTTGGCTCAATTTCCGTAATAGATCCGCGTAAATCTCGTTGACACTCAAATAATTTACAAATTTTACTAAATGCCGGCCTTCCGTCAATTCAAAACTCGTATCATCGAGAATTTTCGGGCAGCTTATCTCTAGACTTGTCGTCCATTCTGGATTTAGCAGATACGCCACTGCCGCAATATCCCAAATCACGCGCCTTTCTCGAATACCATGGTAGCCGTCATTACAAAACCTCTCCAGTAAATAATCACACAGCTCGCTTTTATCCGCTAAATGGTGCCGCAGCTCATAAATCGAAGTCATCAAAGTTGCCGCCACGTTTTTGCATGGTATCACCGTCAGATCTACTCCCGATTCAAACAAAGTCCGCACCGCCGTAATATCCTGGCGAAAATTAAAATCAGTATTATCAGTTTGCAAAAGACCGTTACTTCCTAACCAAACTACGCTAATTCGCTTAATAATTTCCGGATGTTTTTTAATTGCAATTGCCACGTTCGTCGGCGTCCCGATTGCGAGAATATAGATTTTCTCGTTTTTCTTTGCAACTTCCACGATTTTTTCGCTCGCCGGATTCATTGCATCGCTATCATTCATATATTTTTCTGCGCCTAGGAACACTTGCTCATCCGTCGAGAAATTCAGCCAGTTACGGATTTTTATAATTTCTGCTTGGCTTTTCTCGCGCCCGCCTAGAATAGTCTCATCCTTATGCGAATATGGAGCAACCGTAATCGCCTCAATATCAAACTTATCTTGACTTTTCAATAGATACGCCAGCGCAAACTGATCATCACATTCATTCGCCGTGTCGGTATCTAGAATCACTTTTAGCTTACTCATACAACCATTATATCCTACTATTGTGTTATAATGTAACCAAATGCAAAAGATTTTAATCATCGAAGACGAAAAAGTCATGCGCCAAGGTCTGGCGGATCTTTTGCGTAGCTCCGGTTACGAGCCGGTCATTTTAGGATTACCCGTCAATGCCATTTTATCCGAACTTATCGAGCAAATCATCTCTATCCAGCCACAGCTTATTTTACTCGATATTAACTTGGCCAATTTGAACGGGGAATTATTACTCAAGACTCTGCGCAGTAAATCCGAAATCCCCGTCATTATGGTTACGAGCAGTAGCCAAGAAATGGACGAAGTCTTATCTATGAGCTATGGTGCCGATGATTACATTGTAAAGCCCTACAACCCGCAAATTCTGCTTCTACGCATCGCCGCAGTTTTGAAACGCCTTGAAGGTAATTCCGGCCCGATTAAATTTCACGATCTTACAGTCGATCTTACTCGTGGCGTAGTCGAAGGCGCCGGCAAACGAATTTTACTTACTAAGAATGAGATGATTATCCTCGCACATCTATTAAGTCGCCAAGGCGAAATCGTCACTCGTGATGCTCTCATGACTGATCTCTGGAATAACCACGAATATATAAATGATAATGCACTTACCGTCAATATTAGTCGCGTACGCGCTAAGCTCAAGGCTCTCGGTCTCGGCGATTCCATCGAAACCCGTAAAGGCTTGGGGTACGTCCTTTCATGAAATCTTCAAATACCAAAAGTTCATCGCTAAAATCCGCTAGTTTTAGCAGCTTCCTACGCGACAAAACTTATTTTTTGGTGATTGCCGCCTTCTCTTGGTTATTAGCTTTTCTTTTTCTCTCTGCCCTCAAAGCCCGCACGGAAATTATTATCGTGATTACGATCTTCTGGCTGCTTTTTATCGTCTCCACGCTCCTGATTGAGTATTTTCGCAAGCATCAATTCTATCAAAGCTTAATTCAAAGTATCGAACATCTCGACCAAGCCTATCTAGTTCTTGAGACTTTATCGCAGCCAAGATTTTATGACGGCGAAATTCTTTATGCTGCGTTGTATGAAATTAACAAATCCATGGCAGAAAATATCAATCAATATCGTACTCAAGTTCAAGATTTCCAGGAATATGTTGAAATGTGGATTCACGAAGTCAAGACTCCGCTTGCCACTCTATCCTTAATTTCACGCGACCCCAAAATTAATACCGAGATCAAACGTCTCAATGATTATGTTGAGCAAATTCTCTATTATGTCCGCGCCAAAAACGCTGAGCGTGATTATCTTATTAAAATTAATAACCTTGCTGATATTATTAGTAATGTTGCTAGCCGCAATCGTGAGATTATTTTAGCTAAACAAATTGATTTTTCCGTCAGGAATGTCGATTATGAGATTAACACTGATGCTAAGTGGCTAGAATTTATCCTCAACCAAATTCTAAATAATAGCATCAAATATCAAAGCTCTCGCATTGAAATCTCCGCCCGCAACACTGAGCGCGAAATTATCCTTAATATTATTGATAACGGTCTCGGCATTTCCGATAAAGACCTCCCGCGCGTTTTCGATAAATCATTCACTGGTAGCAACGGCCGCCGCAATAAGCAATCTACCGGCATGGGCCTATACATTGCCAAAAGTTTATGTCAGAAACTCGGCCATGACATTAAAATAGCGTCTGAAGAAAATAAATTTACTAACGTTGAATTAACCTTCGCTCGTCCAGAATATTACAATGTTATCGACGAGCAAACTTACAAAAATGTAATGAACTTGTAAGTTTAGATCGGCGACAGATTGGCCTGGCCGCTGTACAATAACTACAAGGAGAAAATATGAAAACTATTTTAGAATTAGAAAAAGTCGAAAAATACTACGGCAATAAATCTTCTCTAACCAAAGCCATCGATAATATTTCCTTTAGTGTTGGCGAAGGCGAATTTGTTGCTATTATGGGATCCAGCGGTTCCGGTAAAACTACTTTACTCAATGTAATTTCCACTATCGATAAAGTTACGTCTGGTCATATCTATGTTGGCGGTGAAGACATCACTAGCTTGCACGGAGAAGATCTCAACCGTTTCCGCCGTGAAGAATTAGGTTTCATCTTCCAGGATTTCAACTTGCTTGATTCGCTCACTGCCTACGAAAACATCGCTCTTGCTTTGTCGATTCAGAATTGCGATGCCAATGAGATTGAGGAGCGCGTCCAGAATATTAGTAAAGAGCTTAATATCAAGGATGTCCTGCAAAAGTTTCCATATCAAATGTCTGGCGGTCAAAAACAACGTGTCGCTTCTGCGCGAGCAATCATTACTAATCCAAAACTAGTTCTTGCCGACGAACCGACAGGCGCCCTTGATTCCAAATCTTCTCGCATGTTGCTTGAACAATTTGAATATTTGAATGACAAGTTCCAAACTACGATTCTGATGGTCACCCATGATGCCTTCGCCGCTTCATATGCTTCGCGCGTCATCTTCATCAAGGATGGTAAAATCTTTAATGAGCTACGTCGCGGCAAAGACGATCGCAAAAAGTTCTTTAATGAGATTATTAATGTTATTACCCTGCTAGGCGGAGACTTAAATGATGCATTGTAATACATTTTTTAATTTTACAAAAAATTTACAAAAATTTTTCAAACGAATTTTATGCAGAAATTCCATATCAAAAAATAAACAAAAATTTATACAAGCGAGAACTGCGCTTTTGCTAGACATTTTTCCTACAAAATCAATAAATAAATTATTTTTAACTATTAATTTGGAGGCCTAAGTATATGTTTGCCAAACTTGCCTTCAAAAATATTAAACGCAGTATCAAAGACTATGCCATTTACTTCTTCACACTAGTTCTCGGCGTAGCGATCTTCTATGTCTTTAATGCGTTGGGTAGCCAGACGATTATGCTGGATGTTTCCGACCGCATCCGCGATATGCTTGACTTAATGAACGTGATTCTAGGCACTGTCAGTGTCTTCGTATCTTTTATTCTCGGCGCTTTGATTATTTATGCTTCACGTTTTCTTATTAAACGTCGCAGTAAGGAATTTGGTATTTATCTCACACTCGGTATGAGTAAACGCAAAATATCTTTAATTCTACTACTCGAAACCTTCTTTATCGGTATCCTCTCGCTTGGTGTAGGTCTTCTACTTGGCATTGCAGCTTCGCAGCTTACTAGCGTGTTAGTTGCCAATATGTTTGACGCGAATTTAACCAATTTCCATTTTGTCTTTTCTGCATCCGCTTTCATTAAGACCCTCATCTATTTTGGTATTATTTATCTTATTGTTATGATATTTAATACGATTATAATCAGCCGCCAGAAGCTAATTAATTTATTATCCAACAGTCGTCGTAATGAAAAAGTTAAACTAAAAAATCTTTGGCTCTGCACTTTTGTCTTCATTGTAGCGGCCGTCATGCTCGGCATCGCTTATTACCAAGTTACCGCTGGCCTAGAAAGTTTGATCGAAAATTCTGACGGCCCGGAGGTCTTACTGGTTCCGATTGTTATGGGCGTTACCGCAACTTTTCTACTTTTCTGGTCGCTCTCCGGCATCTTACTCCGCATCTTCATGAGCTTTAAAAAAGTTTATTATAATAAATTAAATTCCTTTGTCTTGCGCCAATTCAGTAGCAAAATTAATACTACGGTTGCATCGATGAGCTTAATTTGCCTCATGCTCTTCGTTACAATATGCGTCCTCGGCTCTGCGTTATCTATCAACCACACTCTCCATCAAGCCATTGAAGAAAATTTACCAGTCGATGTACAAGTCTCCAGTATTGGCGATTCTGCTATCGGCATTGAGAATATTTATGAGCGTGAGAGCATTGACATTAATCAATATCTAGATGATGTTGTTACTTATAAAAAATATGTCTTCTCTAATTTTGCAGTCGTTGACGGAACTAACCAAGCAGTTAACAATACGTCTGATGATCAAGGCCTAGTCGAAGAATTTAGTAGTGCAGAAGAATTTGTGCATGTTAGCGATTATAATCGCGTAGCTAAAATCTTCCACCTTCCTGAAATCGAATTATCCAGCAGCGAATATGCTATTGTCGCCAACTATCCTCAAGTTGTGGCGTTACGAAATAAAGCCTTAGCGAGTGGTAAGAAAATCCAAATCGACAAAACTGTACTTACTCCAAAATACGATAAATGTATTGACGGTACAATCCAGCTCGAAATGTCGAATCTGAATGTCGGCGTTATCATTGTTCCAGATAATATCAATTTTGATGATAGTGGCGATAGTAATCAGCGTAGCTATCAACGAGAATACCTATTAGCTAATTACAAAAATTCCGAGAATATTGCCGAAGCGGATACCGCTCTTGAATCCATCGATCGTCGCTTCTTCACCGAAAATGGAGGAGATCCAGACGGTCCAGATGCTAGGATATACTATTATGATGTCGAGACCAAACAAGAAATCATCGATAACAACGTTGGCACTTCCGCACTCGTAACTTTCGTCGGCCTCTATCTTGGTGTTATATTTCTAATTTCCAGCGCCGCCGTACTTGCCCTGAAGGAACTTTCCGAAAGCAGTGACAATCGTGATAAATTTACTATTCTTCGCAAAACTGGTGCTAGTAATAATATGCTAAATCGCGCTCTATTCTGGCAAATCTTTATTTTCTTCCTCTTCCCACTAGTCATTGCAATTCTGCACTCAGTCTTTGGTCTCATGTTCTGTGATTACATTCTCTCTACGGTAGGCGGAGTGGATATCACTGGCTCGATTCCATGGGTGGCTGGCTTACTCGCACTGATTTATGGCGGATACTTCCTCATTACTTATCTATGTAGCAAGAATATTATCCGCGAACAGCGTAACTAAAATCAGTTCCTGCAGCCTATTAGGCTGCAGGTTGGATTTAGAATCTGCCCAAACTGAAATGAATATGCTATAATGGGCGTATGGAAGTTATAACGATTGTTTTATTACTGATAGCCGTAGGTATACTTATATACATTACCGTCCGCAAGCCCACACCGCCCGCCATCGATACTTCAAAACTTGAAGAGCGCCTGATTCGTGTCGAAGCCGAACTCGACAAAATCGCACCCAAGATTGAAAATGAATTTCGTGATAATCGCAAGGAAATTTCCGATAACTTACAAGGTATCCAAAAGACCGTGGATATGCGGGTCAAAAGCCTCCAAGACGACAATTCCAAAAAACTCGAAGAAATGCGCATGACCGTCGACGAGAAGCTTCAGAAATCCGTCGAACATCGCTTCAACGAAAGCTTTAAGCAAATCTCCGGCCAGCTTACTCAAGTCTATCAAGGTCTCGGCGAAATGAAAACTCTCGCCACTGGCGTTGGCGACCTCAAAAAAGTCATGGAAGGCGTCAAGACACGCGGTATTTATGGCGAAGTTCAGCTAGGTAATATCATCTCTGATTGTATGCCCAAGGAACAATACGAGGAGAATATTATTACCAAGAAGGGCAGCAACGATCGCGTCGAATTTGCAATTAAAATGCCTGGCAAAGATGATTATGTTGTCTATCTACCGATTGATAGTAAGTTTCCAGTCGAAAACTATAGCCGTCTAATCAAAGCCTATGATAAGGGTGACAAGCCTGAGATCGAAGCCCTCAGGAAGGCTCTCGCCGGAGATGTCAGGGAACAGGCTAAGAAAATTTCTACCAAATACCTAGATCCACCTGCTACTACCGACTTCGGTATCATGTTTGTCCCGACTGAAAGTCTCTATGCCGAGATTCTCCGAATCCCGGGTCTCTCCGATGATGTCCGGCAAAAGTATAACGTTACTATCGCCTCGCCTTCCACTCTGCCAGTCGTCTTATCTGGTCTTACTATGGGTTTCCGTAGCGTCGCTATTGAGAAACGCTCTGCCGAAGTCTGGCAGACCCTTGGTGCCGTCAAAACTCAATTTGGCAAATTCGGTGATCTTCTCGCCATGACCAAGAAAAAGCTTGAAGAGACCGCCAACAAAATTGGCTCAGCCGAAGTTACTTCTCGCCAGATCGAGCGTAAGCTAAAATCCGTCGAGAGCCTTCCCGAAAGCGAAAGTATTAAAATGATTGGAGATATTGAGGTATAATATATCTATGCGTAGTATCAAAGGTTACCTAGACGAATGGCGAGTTCAAGAATACTTATTAATTACTTTTTTCATTAGTTGGCTGAGCTGGGGAATTTTAATTCTACTTACCAACCTGAAAGCCATTACTTTCGTCAGTGTTCCTGGTATTATTCTTTTTACCATTGGTGGTTTTGGTCCGACAATCTCCGCCATCATGTGCATCGAAGGCAAATTAAGCTGGAAAAAGATCAAAAGATTCATTTTTGATAGTCGCAAAGGCAGTTTTTGGTACCTGTTAGTATTCGGAGCTCTCGAGACGTGCATTATCGCTTTTTCATCCCGAGAACTTAACCCTGCTATTTCTAGCGCTACGCCAGCCGTTGCAATTATCTCACTGATTATTACGTTTTTCATCGTGACTTTGTTCGGCGGCGGTAATGAAGAGCTTGGTTGGCGTGGAACCTTGCAACCACTTTTGGAACAAGTTATCGCTAAGAAGATTAAGAATAAAACTTTAAGTTTTTCCGTCGCCACTGTATGTACTGGTGTAATCTGGGCATTGTGGCATGGACCGCTATGGTTCGTAGCCGGCTCAACCCAGCAAAGCATCAACTTCCTTTGGTTTGCATTGAGCTGCATTGTACTTAGCTTCCTGCTAGCTTGCCTCTATCGCCGTACGCAATCCGTCTTTTATTGTATGGTTTTACATGGCCTTAGCAACTTACTTATGTCGCTATTTGTTGTAAAAGTTAATTGGATACTTTGCGTCGGCCTCATAATAACTACCGCTTTGTCGATCCTGCTCGTCCAAAAGACCAAACCCGTCAAAAAGCTATCAGAAGAAACTTAAATGGAAATTATTAATCAACTATCTTTCTGGATTTTGTTTTTTCTATTCTATTCTTTTGTTGGCTGGCTCTTCGAGGAAATGCTCGACTTGTTCGCAAAACACAAAGTTGTCAATCGCGGTTTTCTCATTGGTCCAATTTGCCCCATTTATGGCGTGGGCGCATTGATTATAACATTGCTACTCGGGGAAACTGATAATATCGTCATATTGTTTCTCGCTTCCATAGCACTCTGTGGCATTCTTGAATATAGTACAAGTTATCTTATGGAAAAATTGTTTCGCGTACGCTGGTGGGATTATACTCACGAGAAATTTAACGTCCATGGTCGTATTTGTCTAAAAGCTTTAATAAATTTTGGTATCATGAGTGTAATTATCCTCAAGATCATCAATCCATTAGTTTTTAGGATCCTAGACCAAATTCAGCCCACAACTAGATTAGTCTTGGCAGGCAGTTTATTGATAGTTCTACTCATTGATATCACAATGTCGCTATTACTAATTATGAAATATCGTGTTACCGTTGGGACGGTCAACGCCGACGCCACCGACGAAATCACTGCGCGCGTACGTGAAATTCTATTAAACAAAGGTAAGCTTGACCGACGTCTTGCCAAAGCTTTTCCGACCATGAAAATCGACAAGAATAAGGCCGTCAAAGCGCACATTCAGACCGAAGCCAAAGCTAAGGTAAAAGCCGTTAAGACTGAAGCAAAGGCACGCGTTAAAAATATTAAGACGCAGACCAAAAATAAGTCTGCAGCCAAGATCGTCAAAAGCGAAGCAAAAACTAAGGCAAAAGCCATCAAAACCAGTGCCAAAGCCAGAGCTAAGGCTGTTTCTAAGGATAGTTCTAAAAAGTAGCAATAAGTCCGTTTGCTATATTAAGGGAAACGATATATAATATATAACATGTATAAGAAATTCACAGAGTTTTTAGAAGGCAAAAAACGCATTTGCATTATTCAGGCAGAGAATCCAGATGGAGATTCATTAGGCTCCGCAATCGCGCTAGATTATATTTTAGATAAAACTGAAAATTATCTATACTGCCCAGTAGATATTCCGAAATACCTTCGCTACTTCAAAGACTGGTCTCGCGTTGAAATAGATTTTGACTATAAGGCTGATGGATATATTATTGTAGATACTGCATCTAGCGTGCTGATTTCTAAACTCTTAGACGATACTGCAATCCGCAACTGTCTGTATAACAAACCCGTGCTTGTACTCGATCATCATGAAACCGAAGATGATCTCGACTTTCCCCATGACTCGATCATCGAACCACTCCCAGCCTGCGCTGATTTAATTTATAAAATTGCTAAGGCGAATAATCTACCAATTAACACCGAAGCCGCCGAAGTCTTGTATTCTGCGATTTCATCCGATACACTAGGCCTAGTCAGCGCGTCGGTTACTGCAGATACTATGCGTACTATGGCAGAGCTAATCGACCTTGGCGCAAACCCCGCCAAACTTGATGAAGAACGTCGCGAGTTTATGAAGAAGTCACAACGCATCCTTAATTACAAAGCCGATCTAATCAAACGGGTAGACTATTCTTTGGATGGACAGCTTGCTACTATTCATATTCCATTTGAAGAAATCCAAGAGTATTCTGATGAATATAATCCTAATGTGCTCATTCTCGAAGAATTGCGCTTAGTCGAAGGCGTCATTGTGGCTATCGCCGTTAAGACCTACCCCGATGGTAAAGTCACCGGCAAAATCCGCAGTAGCAAACCTATCGCCGAGCAAATCGCTGGGTACTTTGGTGGTGGCGGTCATCCATACGCAGCCGGTTTCCGTACTTATGATACAACTTACGAAGACGTAGTTGCTGATGTTGTCGGCATTATGCCAGAGCTGCTTGCGAAATGTGAAGAAAATGGCGAATAAACTTTATAACTCAGCTACTTGGATTTGGCATAAAGTCTTTCGTAAGCCGATTAAATTTGCTAAAGCATACGATAATCATGCGAAACACGCAAAGCTAACCGTAGTTTTCCTGCATGGTATTAGCGCTACTTCCGATACTTGGCGTACTACTATTAAACAAATTGAAAACGATCCTGAGCTTAAAGGAGTTAGACTAGTTGCACTAGATTTATTAGGCTTCGGTAAATCTCTTCATGCTGATTGGCTAAAATATGATGAGGCAGAATATTTGCGTGCCCTGCATCGTTCACTTAAAAGCATTCGGCGCTCTGGTCCAATTATTTTGATCGGGCATTCAATGGGATCGCTCATCGCCGCAGATTACGTCGTAGATTATGACGCCGCTATTGAAATTAAACGGCTCATCCTTGTCTCCCCGCCTCTGCTTATGGCCGACGAACTTGCGAAGCTCCCAGACCAAGTCTATACCAAGTCTTATCATTCTCTGCACAAATTCGCTAATGACGTTCCAGCCGCAGAAGTCATCGCGAAGCTAGTACAAAGATTTAGTAGTTTTCGCAGTGACTATATCAAAACAACTGCATTTGCACGATCAATGGATAATATTATTCTAAATCCGCACAATTACCAAACTTTTGTTAAGCTCCATATCCCCACATTGATCATTCATGGGCATTTTGATCCTCTCGTCATGAGTTCAAATCTCAAACGTGCCGCTAAGCGTAATCCGCGTTACCTTAAATATATCAGTGTAATCGGTCATCACGATATTTCCGTCGGAAAACGTGCTAAAATATTATTAGAGCTAAAGAAAATATTGAAAGAAGAACAAAGAAATGAAGCTGTATAATACATTAACTCGCAAAGCAGAAACTTTTAACCCATTTAATCCTGAACAAGTTAAAATTTATACTTGCGGCCCTACCGTTTATAGCCAGCCTCACATTGGTAATTTCGCCGCTTATATTTATTGGGACTTATTAGTGCGCACCTTGCTAATGAATGGCTACGGTGTCAAGCGCGTGATTAACCTTACCGACGTCGGGCATTTAGTTTCCGATGGTGATGACGGCGAAGACAAACTCGAGAAAGGTGC
This sequence comes from uncultured Candidatus Saccharibacteria bacterium, assembly GCA_964581595.1. Classification (GTDB taxonomy): domain Bacteria; phylum Patescibacteriota; class Saccharimonadia; order Saccharimonadales; family Saccharimonadaceae; genus Nanosyncoccus. The sequence goes on along the minus strand of CAZOPB010000002.1, from coordinate 54,638 downwards.
TCGCCTCCTCAATCAAACCGTCTGGGCTGTCGCCGAGAAATACATTGGCGAATTTCAGCGTAATTATATTAAATTGAATCTCATTCAGCCGACGCTTTGGGCTCGCGCTACTGATTATATTGCCCAAGACAAGAAATTAGTCGATCTCCTGAACGAAAAGGGAATTACTTATGAGACCAAAGACGGAATTTATTTCGATACTAGTAAATTCCCGACTTATGCTGATTTCGCAAAACTAGATTTAGACAATCTCAAAGCTGGCGCTCGGGTCGCTTATTCCAATGAAAAGAAAAATCCCTCCGACTTCGCCGTCTGGAAATTCATTCAGCCCGGTGAACAGCACGCCATGCGCTGGGATTATCTCGGTCGCCCCGGATATCCTGGCTGGCATCTCGAATGCTCTACTATTATCCATGAGGAACTTGGCGAAACTATCGATATTCATTGCGGCGGCATCGACCATATCCCCGTCCATCATACCAATGAAATCGCTCAGAGCGAGACCGCTTTTGATAAGAAATTATCCAAATATTGGCTACATTGTAATCATCTCACTATTGACAAACAAAAAATCTCCAAATCTCTCGGCAATATTTGGACCTTGGAAGATATCGAAGCCAAAGGCTATTCGCCAATGGATTTCAAAATGTGGGTCCTCCAGGGGCATTATCAAAGTGAACGCAATTTTACCATTGATAATCTTGAAGCCGCCAAAAACCGTCGGTTGAATTGGCGTAGGCGTATAACAGTACACTATCAAAACGATGTGACAAATGACTGTTCAGAAAAGATAAAAAAGAAATCCTATGAAACATGGAAGAAAATATGTAATCAAATAAACTATAATTTGAATTCACCGGGAGTGTTTTCAATAATAGAAAATTATATGAATATAATAGACCTAAAAACATGGGAAAAAATAGACAATCTTTTTGGACTTAACTTAATAAAAGATACTCCAGATATCAATCATGAACAAAAAATGCTATTAGAAAAGCGAAATGATGCAAGACTTAAGAAAGATTATATTACATCAGACAAAATTCGTAATATTCTAAAAGAACAAAATATTGGTATTATAGATACTAAAACAAAATATTGGTGGACTTACCTAAAATAAACTAAAAATAAGTAGGTTGTGTTACAATAGAATAATGAATAAAGTTATTGAAGTGAGGGACTTGGTAAAAGTCTACGGCAAACGCTCGACTGCTTTCGAAGCTCTCAAAGGCATTGATCTTGATATTTATGAAGGCGAATCGGTCGCCATCGTTGGTAAATCTGGCTCTGGCAAATCCACGCTCATGCACCTTTTGGCGCTTTTAGATAAACCAACTTCTGGCAGCATTAAAATCGATGGTATCGACTCGACCAAACTTAGTAATCGCGAGCTAAACCGCTTGCGCAATCGTACTTTTGGTTTTGTCTTCCAGCAGTTTTTCATGAATCCAAACGATACCGCAGTCGAGAATGTTATGCTGCCGCTCAAAATTGCCGGCGTCAAACATAAAGAACGCCGCAATCTTTCCGAACGCGCTCTCGAGACAGTTGGTCTTGAAGAACGCAAAAAGTTCAAAGCGACTGATCTATCTGGCGGTCAAAAGCAACGCGTTTGTATTGCTCGTGCTATCGTGAATAATCCCAAAATCCTCTTTGCCGACGAACCTACGGGTAATCTCGACTCTGCTACTGGTGAACAAGTTACGAAACTGCTTTTTGATTTAAATAAGGATAAAAACGTTACACTAATCATTGTCACGCATGATGAGGATTTAGCCAAAAAGTGCAATCGCCAAATCCGCATTTCCGATGGCCAGATTGTTGAAGGCATGGCGACCGACGAGCCAAAAGGTGAATGGGTTGATGGTAAATGGAAAATGAAAAACTCAGGCACACAATCTACTCCATCCGCGGGTTCCTCATCGGAGGATGATAATAAAATTAAAATGAAAGTTAGTCTGGAGGTGTAATATGGGCTTGTTTGAGATTATCAGAAGTGCAAACCATAACTTATTTCGCAATAAAGCACGTACTTTTCTGACTATTCTGGCCATCTTTATCGGTAGTTTCACGATTGCACTTAATGCCGCTATTAATACCGGTGTTAATGCCTTTATTGACGACCAGACCGAAAGTCTTGGCGGGGAAGATTACATTGCCATTTTGCCGGAAGGTTCAGTCAATGCCATGAGCAGCATGATGATGGGTGGCAGTAGTGAACCCACCGAATATAATCCTGGCCAAACTCTTGCCGCTTTCAGCCCAGAGCAACTCGAAAAGCTAAAAAATATTCCTGGCATTGATGCCGATACTATCTATATCGCCAAACAACTTAATATCGAGTATATTACCAGTGACAAAACCGACAAGAAATATACCATCAACGTTGGCGCTATGCCTCCAGGCGAATTTCACATCGCTACTACCGCCGGCGGATTACCAAGCCAAGATACCAAAGAATATGAAATTACTCTTGAGCCAGGATATCCAAAAGCTCTAGGCTTTGATTCTGACGAAGATGCTATCGGCAAGACCGTAAAATTAGTTGTATTAGATCCTGTCACGGAAAAAGAAATGACCTATGAAGCCAAAGTCGTCGGCGTTCAAGCCAAGGGCGTCGTTGCCGTCAATGGTTCCATTGTCAGCCGAGCTCTCGAGGATGCTATCTATAATGACGCTACAAAAAACTACCCTCCTGAAATGCGTGATACTGCCTACATGGTGCAGGCTCGCTATGATACAGCGAAATATACCGAAGCCGAAATTAAACAAGAACTCAAGGATAATGAATTCTACGGTGCTACCGTGTCCGACATGATGGGGACCATTCGCTCATTCTTTGATGTAATCATGATTGTCTTCACAATTTTCGGCGGAATTGCTCTGCTCGCAGCTGCTATTGGCATTATCAACACTTTACTCATGTCGGTCGAAGAGCGCACTCGCGAAATTGGTCTTGATAAAGCGCTCGGCATGTCGTCTGGTAAGATTTTCCTAAACTTCTCCTTTGAAGCTATTGCTTTGGGTTTCTGGGGCTCCGCAGTCGGCGTCGGGGTAGCGTACTTAATTGGCAATATTGTTAATTTTGCCGTGCATCAGCCAGGCGGTTTTTTGGAAGTCTTCCCGACTTTTGATTTGTTTAAGTTTACTGTAAGTAATATGCTTCCAATCGTCATAGTTGTCATGCTGATCGCATTCATTGCGGGCACAGTCCCGGCTTGGAAGGCCGCCCACAAAAATCCAATCGATGCTCTGAGGTACGAGTAATCCATGAAACCGGTAAAAATCGAAAAGTTTATACCAGGTGGGCAGGCTCTGGGTACATTGGCCAGCGGCAAGAAAATCATGCTCTGGGGTACACTTCCCGATGAAATTATTACGAAATGGGAAGTTAATAAAGAAAAAAGTAGTTTCGTGGAGGGAATTGCGACCGAAATTGAGCAGCCGTCACTTCAGCGCATTACGGCGAAGGATGATTGCTATTTATCTACTTCACCCTGGCAAATTCTAGACTATCAGTACGAACTTGAGCAAAAAAGGGAACTACTATTAGAAATTTTCCGCCAGCAAAAAGTATTATTAGATCCAGTACTTGTCCAGCCCGTCCAGACTGACGGCAAAGATTTTTATTACCGCAACAAGATGGAATATGCTTTGTATTACAATATCGACGAAGCCAAAATCTATCCGGCCTTCCGTGCTCGTGGTACTCATCGCAAGATCCCAATTGTTCGGTCCAGTCTCGAGCGCCCCGAAATTTGGCAAGCTGCAAGTAGTATTATCGATGATATGAATGCGAAAGGAGAAGAGGCCAGGAAATATCAATCACTTTTGCTCAGATGCGACCAAACTGGTAAAATCAGCGGTGGACTTTTTGAAAACCGTAAGCCGCATCCGAAGTTTCATAAGTTATCTGATAGTCTCCTTGGTAAAACTTATAATTATTCACCAAATGGCTTTTTTCAGATCAACTTGCCAGTTTATGAAATGGTATTGAAAGAAATTAGTAAGTGCATTAAGTCAGAAGAAGTGCTTGACCTATATTCTGGTGTAGGCACAATTGGGCTGTCAGTCGCTCGTGATCGTAAATTAACACTAGTTGAATGTGACAAATCTGCCTATTCAGAAATGGAAAGTAACTGCCGTGGAACTAACGCCAAACCAATTCTAGCTAAATCCGAAGATGCAATTGATTTTATTAAACACCAGCAAGCTGTCATCGTCGATCCGCCTCGCGCCGGTTGCATGCCTAGCGTAATCGAAAGAATAAAGTCCGAACTTCCCGCGCAGCTTATCTATCTTTCATGTAATCCTATTACGCAAGCTCGCGACATAAGCTTTTTGATGGATAATTATGAAATCGCTAGCTGCATCCCATACAACTTCTTCCCACGCACCCCACACTTAGAAAACTTGATTATTATGGAACGAAAATAATGGGATTAAACAAAGAACAGCAAGCTGCAGTAGAGTATTTAGGCGGACCACTTTTGGTGCTAGCGGGGCCCGGTACCGGTAAGACGCAGTTACTCTCAGCCAAGGTTGCATATATTTTACAGCACACCGATACAAATCCCGAGAACATCCTCTGTCTTACTTTTACTGATGCCGGCGCCGAAAACATGCGCGACCGCCTCCAAAGTATGATTGGTAAAGCCGCACTTGATGTTAATATTTATACTTATCATGCTTTCGGCTCAAATATTCTTGATCGCTATAAAAGTTACGCCGAAAATATTGACCGCAAATTGGATGCACCGATTGATGAGACTGCACAATATAAGATTATTCACGATATCCAGCAGCATTTACCGGCCATGGATATATTGCGCGATAGTGACACCAAAGACATTATCTCGACAATCGGCAATGCCAAAGCCGCCCGCCTTACTGCTACTGACTTGCGCAAAATCGCCGAACGCAATATTCAAGACAGTCTAGATATCAGCAATGACATCACTCCGATCCTCTTAGAGCTCAAGCCTCGCGAGAAATTCCAGATCGCATTAGAAAATGTTTACCAGCCAATCCTTGAAGTATTGATAAAACATACTTCTACTGAGCCGATTGTCAAAAATGTTGAATGCATTGCCAACGTCCTTACTCGTGACCTCGCCAAAGTCATCGAAGACGCCACCGCCGAGGAAAAACCCAAGCTCAAGCCGCTTTCTGATTGGAAAAATAAGAATTTTGAAGCCTGCGTTCGCGACCCCAAGCATCCGGAAGCTAAAAGTTACCGCCTCAAGGATTACATTGCCAACAAAAAGTTATACTCGCTTGCTAATATTATGGAAAAGTACGAGCAAAAGTTGCAGGCCGACGGACTTTTTGACTTCAACGACATGATTGAATGCGCAATTAACTATCTCAAAACTGATGACGGCTTTCGCATGCAGCTTTCTGAATTGTTCCAATTCATTTTACTTGATGAGTTTCAGGATACAAATGCCTCGCAATTCGAATTAATTAAGTTATTAACTCAATATGATAAACCGGTCGTCATGGCAGTAGGTGATGACGACCAGGCTATTTTTGAATTCCAGGGCGCCAATGCTTCGAACTTACGTGATTATCAGGAATACTACAATGCCAAAGTTATCACCTTATTAGATAATTATCGTAGCACCGGTGAAGTACTTGGTCTCTCGCGTAAGCTTGCCGAACAAATCGAAGATAGTTTCGCCAAGAATTATCAAATCAACAAAACTCTCCGCTCCATGAAAGATGCTTGGAATGGCGAAGTGAAGACTGCGCAAGTTAGCCGCCATGAATTTCCCGCGCCCGTCGCCGAATATTATTGGATTGCGAAAGAAATCCGCAAACTCGTCGATCAGGGCGAGAACCCTAATGACATCGCCATCATCGCTCCAAAACACAAAAACATTGCTCCGATTTTACCATATCTGAAGAAGCAGAATCTTGACGTTACTTACGAAAAACGCGATAACATCTTACTCGACCCCAAAATGTCGCAAATTATTAAGCTAGCTAGATTTATCTATCGCCTAGCTAATCGCGAGCAACCAGTTGAAAATCTTTTAGAGATTCTGTCGTTCGATTTTTGGCAAATTTCTCCCAGTACTGCCATTCGCGCTGTCGAGAAAAAGTGGGATGTTAATAAAACCGTCATCGAATATCTTTCCGGCGATCCAGAGTTAGAAAAAATTGGCGAACTTCTAGCTAGTCTAGCTGCAAAAGTTACCACTATGCCATTAGAGTTATGGCTGGATAGTTTACTGGGCAATGTCGCAATCAATGATCTAACTTCGCCCATGATGCAATACTACCAAGACCATAGCTCTGAAGTAGAATTATTGGAGTTTTATGAGAATTTATCCACTCTCCGCCAAAAAGTCCTCGCTCACGCCCGCAGCTCGCATTCAGATGATAGTGATTATATTCCAAAGTTAGCTGATTTCGTCTCGACTATAGATGATTTCGAGCTTGCGAATACGCCCATCATGCGCATTAGTGTTTATCGTGACAGTAGTGCCGCTATTCAAGTCATGACCAGTCACAAAAGCAAGGGCCTAGAGTTTAAGCATGTTTTCTTGACTTCTGTTGACGATGCCGCCTGGGGTAAAAGTACCGGCAATAACAACAAGCTTACCTTGCCGAAGAATTTGACTTACATTCGCCACACCGGTATCACTGATGATGAAAAGCTTCGTCTCTTTTTCGTTGCCATTACTCGCGCCAAGGAAAGTCTAATTATGACTAGTTCCGAACATGCCGAAGATGGCAGCGATATTAAGCGACTGCGTTATTTATCGGAGAGCAGCCGCGATGAAGACGAACAAATTTCACCTTACCTATTGGAACCAGTGAAAAAAATTATTTATCATAACGATCTCACTGATGCCGAGAAAATCGAAACCCTGCAGCTTGGCTGGGTCTCTGCTTATCAAAAGCTCGAGCCTTCCGCCATGGAACTCTTGCGCGATCGCATGAAAGATTACCGCTTGACCGCTTCGGATTTAACCAGTTTCATCGATATTATCTATGCTGGTCCGCAACAAGTTTACCAAAACAAAGTCCTCCATGCGCCCATGCCGCCGGCCGACTTTTCGATTTGTTATGGTAATATTCTTCATACGGTTTTTGAGCAAATTACTTCGCAGGGTATTGGCGATGATGCCGCACTAGAACTATTCAAGAATGAAGCCAAAAAGGCCGTACTTAGCGAAGAAGATAGGCAGAACTTACTAGAAAAAGGCGAACATAGTTTGCAAATCGCCTTGAATGAATTTAGCCCGATTTTGCGCCATGCGTATGCTAAGGCTGAGGTAAACTTATCCGCCGAACATCTTAATTACGATGGCATTCCGCTCACTGGCAAAATCGATCATATCGAGATTGACCCTAAAGCCAAAACTATTGAAATCTATGACTTCAAAACCGGCAAATATCATAGTAGCAAGTGGGAAAGCCAGCCTAGTTTATATAAATATAGTTTGCAGCTGGGCTTCTACAAGTTGTTATTAAACTTATCTATGCAATATCGTAATTACAAAGTTATCAAAGGTCACATTCTCTTCGTTACGCCGGACGACGATGATCTAGTTTACGACAAAGTCTACGAGTTTAACGAAACGGATGAACAACGTCTGAAACAACTTATGCATGCCATCCATAAACAACTTACGAGCCTCGATTTCATCCAAGACGATGAACTATTTATCGCCCCAGATAAAAATAGGAATATGAAGAAGATCAAGGAATTCGTCGAAATTTTACTTGACAAGTAGTTTTTGTAGATGTACAATGTAAAAACTAGTTCATTCTAGTGAGTTGTACCTTCATTTTTCGTACCCCATTCAAGAAAGGATGTGATTATGAATGGGAATTTTCGGAGACATCTTTGGCTTTGGCTCTGACCCAACGCCCGTCAAGCCGTCGGGCGGCATATTCGACGGACTTTTCGGCGGTACCCCCGAGCCTACCGCTTCGCCCAGCAGGCCGTCCAGCTACAGAGAGCCCATCTTGCCGGCCGCTTCGCAGGCCCGCGGCTACGGCGGCCAGATGTTCGGCAGCGTTAGCGAGGCCGACAAAAGCTGTCTGATGGACGGCATAGTCAAAGACCCGGACACTGGCTACGTTGACACTCCCGCCAACATCTATGACAGATACGTCAACGAAGGGCGCGACCCTACACGTCTGGTCCAGCGTTACCGTAAGAGGTAACATTTCAGCATCCCCCGGGCGGCTTCATGCCGCCCACTTTTTTGTTTAATATCTACAAAAATCACCCCATGAACTTGGAGTGATTTCTATTTTCTTCTCGCTCTTACTTCTCAGATGCCTTTGCTGCTTTTTTCTCAGCTTCTTTTTCGGCCTTCTTGGTCTTATTGCCGAGTGTAGCGCGAAGCTTTGCGGCACGCTCTGCGCGAGCCTTGAAACGGTCAACGCGACCTTCGGTATCGATAATCTTCTCTTCGCCAGTAAAGAATGGATGTGAAGCGGAAGAAATCTGCACCTTTACCAGGGGATATTCCTTGCCATCTTCCCACTTAATTGTTTCTTCACTAACAGCGGTCGAACGAGTCAAGAACTTATAATTCGCAGCCTCATCCATAAAGACAACGTAGCGATAATCTTGTGGTTGTGAAACTTTTTTACTCATAACTTCCTCCATCTTATCACACTTTCCCCTAAATGTAAACCCTGAAATCGCTAACTGGAGCCTAAACCCCCAAGTCATATGCTATAATGAAGCTAGCAAGTATCCTTATCGCTTTGCACCTTATTTCATAATGAAAGGAGAAAAGTCATGGTACTCTACCGCGAAAACGAAAGAGACGACAAATCCTACCAGCGCGAGCTCATAAAAGAAGGCCCACGATTTGGCTTTATTCGGCGCGAATCATTCTTTATTAGTGACGGCGGCGGGCAAAACGGTATTCGAACTGATTATGTCGAGCGTCGTCAGGCTGCGCAGCGCTCCCGCCCGAAGCATGACACCGAAACCACTTAGTTTTTCTCCAAAAGGTCCAGTAGTGTACTGGCTTCTACGCCCAGGTTTATGCCCGGGCATTCTCATGAACGTTTTTTAAGATAGCAAGTGTTGACATTTTCTGATTCATAGATTATAATTAAGAAGTAAATTATTAAACGAAACAACTATGGGAGGTTTCCTGACTAGCTAGTCTAGTCTATCCCCATGGCAAAGAGAAAGGATAACCAAATGACTGTCGATCCAAAAGACATCGATATGAAAGCCCTCCTCGAAGCGGGCGTACACTTCGGCCACAAGACGAGCCGCTGGCACCCAAAGATGGCGCCATACATTCACAGCAAGCGCCAGGGTGGCCATATTATTAACCTCGAAAAGACCGCCGAGGCTCTCGAAAAAGCTCTCCCCGAGCTTACTAAAATCGCCGCTAGCGGCAAGAAAATCCTCTTCGTCGGCACCAAGAAGCAGCTTAAGGATATTACTAAAGAAGCTGCTGAATCCGTCAATATGCCTTACGTTACCGTCCGCTGGGTTGGTGGCATCTTGACCAACGTCGACACCGTCAATAAGCAGATCAAGAAGCTCAAGGATCTCGAGCGCCGCATGGCTTCTGGTGAGCTCGAAGCTCGTTATTCTAAGCTCGAAGTTCAGCGCTACCAAGAAGAAATCGACCTACTTAATGAACGCTACGGCGGCATCAAGGAAATGTCCGAGCAGCCAGCCGCTCTAATCGTCGTCGATGCCTGCCAAGACAAGAACGCCGTCAAAGAAGCCAATGCCCTCAAAATCCCAGTATTCGCTATCACCGATACTAATGTCGATCCTACCAACATCGACTTCTGCATTCCAGGCAATGACGATGCTGTTAAATCCGTCCAGCTATTGCTTGACTATTTCGTCGCCGCTATCAAAGCCGGCGAAGGCAAGAAAGAAGCTTAAATTTACCAAACCTTGACAGCACTGTTAAGGTTTTGGCCCAAACCGACAGAGGTGGAGAAACTAAAAACCTTAACACCACTGTTAAACTTTTAGAAAAATAAAGGAGGAATAATGAGCCAAGAATTAAAGGAAAAAGCCGGCGAAGTTAAGGCTGTTTCTATTGAATTAATCAAAAAGTTGAAGGAGCTTTCTGGGGTCGGTCTTACCGATGCTAAACAGGCGCTCGTCGAAGCTAAAGGTGATTTCGACAAAGCTCTCGAGGCTATGCGCAAAAAAGGCATGACCAAAGCCGAAAAGCGTGGTGACCGCGAAACTCGCGAAGGCATCATTGAGACCTACGTCCACGATGGTCGCCTCGGTGCTATCGTTGAGGTAAACTGTGAGACTAGCTTCGTCGCTAAGACCGACGAGTTCAAGGATCTTGCTCATAAAATCGCCATGCAAGTTGCTAGCATGAATCCGGTCTACGTCAGCATCGAAGATATTCCTGAAGACGTCCTAAATGCTAAGAAAAAAGAATTTGAAGAAAAATTCCATGGCCCTGAAAACATGAAGGATCAGATCATTGGCGGCCAAGTCAAAAAGGCTTTCTCTGACCAAGTTCTCATGGAACAGCCATACATTCTCGACGATAATCTTACTGTCGCGCAGTTCATCAAGGAAGCTATTGCTAAGACCGGCGAAAACATCACCGTCCGCCAATTCAAGCGCCTTGAGCTCGGTGTTACTGAATAATTAAGCTATTTTTCTAGTGCTGGGGTAATGATGCCTCAGCACTATTCATAACTAAACCTAAGGAGGTAACACTTATGTTCGATCATACCGAATATCAAAAAGCTATGGAGGCCGCCGTCGAGCGCTTCAATGGTGAAATGAAAAAAGTCCGCACCGGTCGTGCGCACCCTGACATGCTCGCCAATATTAAGGTCGAGGTTTATGGACAGTTCACTCCGCTCAACCAAGTTTCTAATATTACTGCCGTCGATGCCACGCTTTTGCAAATCACCCCATTTGATCCTAGCACCATCCAGGCTATTGCTGCTGCGATTCGCAACGACGCCGCTCTAGGCCTCAATCCATCCGATGATGGTCGTGTTGTGCGCGTACCAGTTCCGCCACTTACTGAGGAGCGTCGCAAAGAAATCGTCAAAACCGCTTCTAGCAAAGTCGAAGACGCCAAAGTTGCCATTCGTAATGTCCGCGAAGACGCTCGCAAAGAGTTAAAGACCGCCGAATTGCCCGAAGACGTGAAGAAACGCGCCGAGAAGGATATTGATGAGCTTACTAAGACGTTTACTGATAAAATCGACGAAGCTTTCAAGGCTAAATCTGCGGAGATTATGACCATCTAATGGCTAGCGAACTTACTCACATCGGTTTTATCGCCGACGGCAATCGGCGCTGGGCTAGAGAGCGCGGTCTGCCTACTTTGCAAGGGCACAAGGCCGGTTTCGACAAAGTCGACATGATTGTCGATCATCTCTTGAATACAGAGGTTAAATATGTTTCGTTTTTCGTCTTTAGTACCGAAAACTGGGACCGTAGCCCCGAAGAAATCAGTTACCTCATGAAGCTTCTCGATAATAAAATTGGCGGTGTTACCAAAAAAGCTCAAAAGAATAATGCCCGCGTCATCATCATGGGGCGCCCCGAGCCCGTCGATCCAAAACTTTGGCAAAAAATCATGAAAGCCGAAGCCGACACCAAGGGTAACACTGGTCTTACCATCTGTTTTTGTTTCAACTACGGCGGCCGCTGGGAAATTACCGACGCCGCCAGACGAGCCGCCGCAGCCGGCGAGACCGATTGGACCCCAGAGAATTTTCGTAAATATCTCTATCATCCGGAAGTTCCAGATTGTGATCTCATCGTCCGCACCAGCGGGGAAGAACGTATCTCCGGTTTCCAGCTCTGGCGCGCCGCATATTCCGAACTGCTTTTTGTAAAGAAATATTTTCCAGCCATCGAAACCGAAGACGTCGACGCCGCCATTGCCGAATTTCACAAGCGTCAACGTCGCTTCGGAAAATAGACCCAGCCCCCACCGTAGTAAAATAAAAACAGTTTCCACGAAAATACCCCCAGAGTCTCCTCCGGGGGTATTAAATCGCTAGGCGTTACTTGGCATCCGTCTCAAGAGTATTCTTCCCGAAAGCATCGATCCAGGTCGCTCTGACCCAGGGCGTATTTTCTCCCAGCCCCGCCAACCACAGCTTACGATACTCCTCATGAGTACACAAATACTCGAAGTCCTTTTCCGAGATACTTAACGCGCTCCCGACTGCATAATACGGCTCATCCCAACCAGCCTGTTCATCCAGCTGAATCGCCGGATAATTCGACATCTGAACGCTCGCAAGCATGTGAGCCATAAAGCTATCATGATCGGTATAGACCAGTCTGGGGCGGTTTGTAAAGGAATGATACTGATACTTACTCGGGATTACTGTGCCGCGGTACAACGGCATCGCTCCAGTCTCCGGATTCTGTTTCTCCGGTTCGTTCGTCATCACAATTACCCGCTCGCCGTCCTTAAACTTCGCACTAAGCGAGCAGCAGGGGAACGCCGGCTTATCTTCCGCCGTCTCCCGCAGCTTCGTCAGAGTATTGATTCGCTCGAGGTACTGCTTTTTCTCTTTCAACAGTTCCTCCTTTTCGCACCGCAGCTTAGTCAGTCGCGCTGCGATCAGTTTCGAATTCTGTCGCACTTCTTTCAAGAAAGCACAAGGAGTAGCAAAGGATAGCTTTTTGCCCGTGGACTTCTCCGTAGTCCTATCGAGCAGCCTACATTCACAGGTTAAATTGCAGTCACACTTCCCCCATACGCCGTGGCAGTACTTACACCAGCCGCAGACCTTCAGCGTCGAAGTGTTCGCCTGACGTTCCAGAGTTTTGGCGTCCACCGGCTCGTAGGCCTGAATGGTCGGGTCGTACCTGACTATGCATCCCGGATCGACGCCCCTGAACTTCTGGGCATACTGTTCCAGACTCTCAATGGTATCGTGCTCTTCCAGAAACTTGATTAGATTCTCGTACCACTTCAGTTCTTTCACGACACCTCGCAGCTGATAGCGCCAGGCAGAAATCGACAGTTGCAGATTCTGTTTGCCTAACACTGTCAGATCGCTCAAGTCGTGCTCGACATAGATTTTTAGCAAGTCCTCGCGCAAGCAATAGGCCGCCTTCCAATCCATGTCTTCCTGCACTTTCTTCCGGATTAACTCCGGCTGAAGCCGTCCGGGCGTGTTCAGCATGGCAGTGATAGAATAAATACGCTCGTTCATGATACAAATCTCCTTTTTTGAATTTTCTGCCCAGCTCATTTAACGAACCGCGGTCAGAATGAGATTTCTACCTAACATCTAACGATGTTAAGCTACAAAGGGCAATTATACCCCTATCCCCTCATTATAGCACACATCATGAAAAAAGTCAATAGTAATTACGCTATTTTTCGTCAGAAAATGCAAAAATCGTCATTTCACCCCTGTAAATAAAATCTTTAATTTTCACTTAATTTTCTCCATTTTCTACCAATTTTAAGCATAATCTTCGCATATGTGATAATATAATTGTATGAATATAGTTTTTGGGATTATCATCGGTCTGCTAATTTTAATGTTGCTTGTCGTCGCACATGAATTTGGTCATTTTATTATGGCCAGGCGAAACGGCGTCAAAGTCAATGAATTCGGCATCGGTTTTCCTCCTCGCGCCATCGCCTGGATCAAAAAGCCAGTCGAAGTCAAAGATAAAGACGGCAATAAGATCACAAAGGTCAAATGGGTCAAAATCCCCCGCGAAGATTGGAACAAACCGCAGGATTCATTAATTTTCAGCATCAACTGGCTTCCAATTGGCGGCTTTTGCCAGATGGACGGCGAATCTGCCGCCGACAAACGCAAGGGTACTTTTGGTGCCGCCAGTTTTTGGGGCAAGACCAAGATTCTCTTTGGCGGCGTCGCCATGAACTGGATCGTCTCTTTCGTCATTTTGACCGTCCTCGCTCTTACCGGCATGCCGCAATTTATCCCTAATCAATTCTATCTCGGACAGGACGCCAAAGTCGTACAGGTTTCTCGCGGAGTCGTCGTGCAGCAAGTTCTCGAAAACTCGCCCGCCAGTAAAGCCGGCTTCCAGATTGATGACGAAATCATTTCCGTCAATGGCCAAAATGTTTCTAATGCCGCTGAGGTCACTGGAATCGGTAAAGACCATGCCGGCGAAGACGTCAAGTACCTTGTCAAGCGCGGCGATTCTGAAATCGAGCTCATGACAAAACTTAATAATGCCGATGCCGAGTATTTATTAGGAGTTAGTATGGCTAGCTATGGTCAGACTTTCGTTCGTTCCACCTGGTCGGCTCCGATTGTCGGCGCTGGTCTTACCCTTCAGCTTACCGGCGAGACGTTCAAAGGTCTAGGCGATCTCGTCTGGAATCTCGTCTCTGGCGTCGTACGCCAATTTAGCCCTGATAGTACCGTCCGTGAAGAAGGCAAAGTCGACATCGGCACCGCTGGCGACTCCGTCTCCGGCCCCGTAGGGATTATTGGCGTCATTTTCCCAGCCTTTGCTAGTAGCGGCGCTTCCAATCTCGCCTTCCTAGCGGCTCTAATTTCAGTTTCACTCGCTTGCATGAACGTTTTGCCAATTCCAGCGCTCGATGGCGGCCGCTGGCTACTCATTGCCATCTACAAGCTCCGCCGCAAGGAACTCACCAAGGAAAAAGAGGAAAAAATCGTCTCCACTGCGTTCACGGTTCTTATCGGCTTGATTATTCTCGTTACTATTCTGGATGTAATTAAATTATTCTAGGAGTCATATGGAAACCAAGACACCAAAGAATCCTCCAAAAAGTAAGTCTAGTGAGACCGCTGCGACTTCTACGAAGCCAAAAGTCAAAAAATCCTTCAGAATCACCAAAGATCTAGTCTTCTATACATTATTCGTCGCACTCTGGGCCGTCCTTGCCACCATCGCTAGCCAATTTATCGTTGCTAACATTCTAGTTATATTCATTGGTGACCAAATTTCCCAGCCGGGTTGGATGCTAGTCTATTATATTCTAGTCTATGCTATCAGTCTCAGCCTAGTCTTATTAGTGCCACCTAGATTAGCTAAGATGTATCGCGAACGCAAAAAAACCTCTAAAATTAGTCAAGAGCTTGAGCGCGACCTAGCCGCCACGCCTACTGAGCTCGGCATGCAACATGCGCCGACCTTCGTCGACATCGGTCTCGTGCCGATTGGCTACATCGTCTATACTTTCATTGCTGCCATTATTACTAACATCATGAGCAATTTTTCTTGGTTTAATCCTGAAGAATCACAAGACGTTGGTTTTGGCTATTTTGTTACTAATATTGATCGAATCTTTGCTATGCTGGCCGTCGTCTTCATTGCTCCTATCGCCGAAGAAATCATTATGCGCGGTTGGCTCTATGGCAAAATTCGCCGCAAATGGCCTGTCGTTCCTGCGATCATCACTGTCTCGCTAGTTTTTGCTGCCTTACATGGCCAATGGAACGTCGCCGTCAGCACTTTTGTCCTAAGCTGCGTCCTCTGCGCCCTCCGCGAAATCACCGGCACTATCTGGAGCGGAATGTTGCTACACATCCTTAGCAACGGCATTGCCTTCTATATATTATATGTAGCAGTGTAAAGATTCTGCTAAGTACTTATGTAGTATTTCCTATTCCATAGATATGCCTTTCTCGGGGGTGCGGAGGTTACGACCGAGCATGCAGTGCGCGAAACCCGTAACGACGGGATTGAGCGACACGTCCCGACGAAAGAGCGTATCTATGGAAGGAGAACTGCACATTTAAACATTTATTACACTCGCTAAATATGATATAATACCACTATGCGTTTATCTAAATCATTTGTAAAAACCCTTCGCACCGCCCCCAAAGACGAAACTGCCCGCGGTGCACAGTTTCTAGTTCGCGCCGGCTTCGTCCATAAAGAGCTTGCCGGAGTTTATGATTATCTTCCTCTCGGGCTCAGAGTCCTTGATAATATCAAACAAATTGTCCGTGACGAGCTTGACAAGATTGGCTGCCAAGAAGTCCTTCTTTCCACTCTACAGAACCCCGAGCCTTGGCAAAAAACCGATCGCTGGGATATCGAAAAAATGGACATTTGGTTCCGCACCAAGCTTGCCGCCGGCGGGGAATTAGGTCTTGCGCCTACTCACGAAGAACCGATTACCGAATTAATGAAAACTTATATCAGTAGCTATAAAGATTTGCCAATTGCCGCTTATCAGGTTCAGACCAAATTCCGCAACGAACTTCGTGCTAAATCCGGCATCATGCGTGGTCGCGAATTTATTATGAAAGACCTCTATAGCTTTTCCGCTACCGAGTCCGATCATGAAGAATTCTATCACAAAGTCGAGAAGGCCTACATGAATATTTATCGTCGCTTAGGAATCGGCGATGATACTTACCAAGCCTTCGCTAGTGGCGGTGTCTTCTCTAAGTATAGTCATGAATTCCAAACCATTACCGAGGTTGGCGAAGATACCATTTACTTCAATGCCGACAAAAGCGTCGTCTTGAATGAAGAAGTCTTAAACGACGAAGTTCTAAGTGAACTCGGCGTCAAACGCGAAGAGCTCCAAAGTGCCAAAGCTGCCGAAGTTGGTAATATTTTTACACTCAAAACTAAATATTCCGCCCCCCTCGGTCTTGAATTTACCGACCAAGATGGCATTAGAAAGCCCGTCCTCATGGGCTGCTACGGTCTCGGCGTTTCTCGCGTCATGGGCGTAATTAGTGAAAAGCTTTCCGACGACAAAGGTCTCATTTGGCCCGAAGAAATCGCTCCATTCCGATATTATCTCGTCGCCATCGGCGAAAAGGGCACCCAGATCGCCAATGATATTTATGTCAAAAATTCTGATATTATCCTCTTTGACGACCGAGACGCCCGTCCCGGCGAAAAATTTGCCGATAGCGAGCTAATCGGCTTGCCGTACCGCATCGTCATTTCTGACCGCGGTCTCGAGAAAAACGAAATCGAAGTCACTAAACGCGCTACTGGTGAAACTCGTACTTATCCCGTTCAAGATTTCGCCCTAGGCCATATTAAATTCTAAGAATTACCAAAAATTTGCTTAAATTCTACTGCAAATCCATTGACATATCAATAAATCTATAATAAACTGTTAGCAGTTATGAAAAAGACAATTAATCTCACCAAGGCAGGATATGCCGAATTAGAAAAAGAACTAGCCGAACTCATTTCCGAGCGCCCCGCCATCGCCGAACGAATCGCTACCGCCCGCGCCTTTGGCGACCTGTCCGAGAATCAAGAGTACACCGATGCTCGCGCTGAGCAAAAGAACGTCGAGAACCGCATCCTCGAGATTCAAGAGACGCTCAAGAATGCCGTTTTAATCAAAGCCAGAAAGTCCGACAAAGTCGCCATCGGCACTACCGTGACCATTGATATGGCTGGTAATAAATTTACTTACACCGTAGTCGGTCCCGTCGAGGCTAACCCGCTAGAAGGCAAAATCTCCCATGAATCTCCAATCGGCAAGGCTCTCCTCGGTCGCAAAGCCGGCGAAGAATTTGAGTTCAACGGCAAAAAGGTTAAAATCAAAACCATTGAATAGATATGAAATTAGGCGCCCCGCGAGGAGCGCCTAGTTTGTATAATTTCTCATTTACGGTTTTCTACTTCAAAACGCCACAAAATATGCTATAATTAGACCATTATGACTACTCTAAGCGACTATCGAGATGAAAGATTACGAAAACTAGCCGAAATTCGGGAGCGCGGCATCGATCCCTATCCTGCCAAGTCTCACCGCAATACTAAAATTTCCACTATTTTGAACCATTTCGACGAACAAGATGGTCAAGAAGTCTGCATTGCCGGCCGCATTATCGCCATTCGCTCCTTTGGTAAGATCGCCTTTGTTAAAATCCGTGATTATTTTGGCGAAATCCAAATCTTCATGCAAAAATCCGACGATATTCCAGCTGATGAATTCGGTATCAAAGAGCTCAAACTTCTCGATAGTGGCGATTTTATCGAAGCTACTGGCAAAGTCGGCAAATCCAGCACCGGTGAAATCTCTATTTTTGCCAATAGCGTCCGCTTACTTACCAAGAGTCTACGCCCATTACCTGGCTTCGACGGCTTTACAAACAAAGAAGAGCGCTATCGTCGTCGCTATGTCGATATGAATGTCAATCCCGAAGTTAAAGCCCGCCTCGTCCGCCGCAGCAAATTCTGGCAAGCCACTCGCGATTTCATGAATAGTCACGGCTTTATCGAAATTAATACGCCCGTCCTTGAGACTACTACTGGCGGCGCCGACGCCAATCCATTCGTCACCCATATGGACGCCCTGGATCAAGATTATTATCTGCGCATTAGCCAAGAATTGCCACTCAAGCGCTTGCTCGGCGGCGGCTTTGAAAAAGTCTACGATATCGGCCCGCGTTTCCGTAACGAAGGTGTCGACGACGAGCATCTTCCTGAGCATATCGCTTTTGAGAGTTACGCCGCCTACGAAGATTACGAAGACGGCATGCAGCTTTATGAAGAAATGATCAAATACGTCGCCCGCAAAACTTGGGGCACGCTCAAATTTAATGTCGGCGGTTTCGAGGTTGATTTAGACCAAGAATGGCCGAGAGTTAAATATGCTGATTTGCTCATGGATAAATTTGGTGTCGACGTCTTTAATCTTGATCGCGAAAAGGCCCTTAGCATTCTCAAACAAAATGGCACTGAAGTCGACCCCAAGGCCAGCGACGCCCGCCTCATCGACAACCTCTGGAAAATCATCCGCAAGACTTCCGCTGGTCCATACTGGCTCATTGAAGAGCCGCTCGCTCTAAGTCCACTTGCAAAGACTCTACCAAGTAACCCACTCGTCACCCAGAGATTTCATCCAATCATCGCTGGTACCGAAATGGGTAATGGCTATAGCGAGCTTAATGATCCGCTTGATCAGCTCGAACGCTTCCAAGAGCAGCAAGCTATGCGTGACGGCGGTGATGATGAAGCTCAAATGCTCGACATGGATTTCGTCGAAATGCTTGAATACGGCATGCCGCCCGCTTGTGGATGGGGCAATAGTGAGCGTAATTTCTGGCTGCTCGAAGGCGTTAGTGGTCGCGAAGCTGTTCCGTTTCCGATTATCAAGGCCCGTGGCGAATAATGCGGCAGCTCTGCGACTGGACCAGTGCTGTAGTACCGGAGCCGCTAGGTTTCGTTGATAACGATCTCAATACCGTTGGCGCCATTGTCCTCAAAGCCAATACTCCGGCCATTCTCTCCCTCCACCCTGCCGAAGATTTTGAGCTTAATACCGATATCATCCATCAATGGAAAGTCGTCTTCCAAGCTAGTGATGACCGCGTCCTGGGCGACGCCGATTATCATGTCGCTATCAAAGAGCTTACTCCCTTCGTCCTCGACCAGCAAAACGGCAGTCTTCTCATCCGTGCGCTTAGCGACGAAGAGCTCGAAAACCTCCATATCCAGTCAATTTTCAGTTAATCCCAAAGCCCTCCCACTTTTCAAATTTGGGAGGGTATTTTTTTGGAATCACCTCTGTTAATAACCTCCATCACCCCTCTCAAAAACGCATTTTTGGGAAACTATTTCTTTTTTCGCCCCGCTAGCTTCTTCGGCGCCTTTTTCTCCTCTTCACGCCAATTCGGATTCATTCGATATTTATAATAGCACTTCGGGCACAGCGACCGATATTCAATTTTCGTTGATCCATCATCAATCAGTACCTCTGGCCCATCCAGCACAAATTTACCATTCAAAAATCTCGCATTCTGTGTCGCCTTCTTTCCGCACTCACAGACCGTCTTCAACTCCTCAATATCATGCGCCAGCTGTAGCAATCGTGTCGCCCCTTCAAACCCCTTATCCGTCTGCCGGAAATTCAGCCTCAGCCCATAGCAAATCACCGGAATGTTCAGCTCAATTGTCACTTGTAACAGCTGATCCACCTGTCTCGGCATCAAAAATTGCGCCTCATCCACCAGCACGCAAGCCACATCACTGTATCTTTCGCTAATCGCCTTATAGAGATTCGACCGGTTCGTAAAGGTGAAGTCCGTCGCCCTTTCCACGCCGATCCGCGAAAGCAGCGCTGTTCCGTTTTTCGTATCCGTGCGCGACTTAATCACGCAAACTTTCTGTCCCCGCTCTTCGTAATTATGCGCCACGGCCAGCAAATGTATCGTCTTTCCGCAGTCCATCGCGCCATATCTGAAATATAACTTTGCCATACTTTCATTATAACAAGTTTAGCTTTTTATGCTACAATTAAGTTAATATGAGTGGAAAAATAATGATAGTGGGCACTGGTAATGTTGGTGCTAGCATCGCCTTCGCCATGCTAAATCAACGCACACCAGTCAAAGAAATAATCTTAACCGACCTCGACACCGACGATGCCGAAGGTGAAGCCATGGACTTAAGTGACGCTCTGGCCGTCGCACCAAGCTTCCTCAAGATCCGCCATGGTGATTACAAAGATGCTAGAGATTGCGACATCTGCATCATCACCGCCGGCGCCAACCAAAAGCCCGGTGAATCCCGCACCGACCTCGTCCAAAAGAATGCCAAGATTCTTCAGACTATCGTCGATCCCATCATGGCCTCCGGCTTCGATGGCATTTTCCTTGTCGTTTCTAACCCCGTCGACACTCTCAGCTTTCTCACTTGGAGCTATTCTCATTTACCATCATCTCGCGTAATCGGCAGTGGCACCGTCCTCGATTCCGCCCGCCTCCGTCTCAAATTATCCGAAAAGCTTGGTACTAATCCCAAATCCATCCACGCTTACCAAATCGGCGAGCATGGCGACACCGAATTCGCCCTCTGGTCTACTGCCAATATCGGCGGCGAGAAACTCATCGACTTCATTTCCACTCACGAACTGAATAATGTCGAACAATACGTCCGCACCAAAGCATACGATATTATCGACAAAAAAGGCGCTACTCACTATGGTATTACTGCCTGTGTCGTCCAGATTGTCAACTGCATCCTCAATGACGAACGCCGCGTCCTCTCAGTTTCTTCACTCGATGATAATGCGAATGTCTATAATGGATTCCCTGCCATTGTCGGCCGCCAGGGAATCATCCGCCGCCTCGACATTAAACTGTCCGAAGAAGAGGGAATTAAATTCCAAAAGTCTGTTAATGCCTTGCGCGATACTTTGAAAGAAGTCCAAGATGTTGAATGAATTAAAAATAGCCCCAAGGAGCCACCAAAAACCCATGCAGAAGTCCATAACTTCCACCTATACTTCCATTATAGCACAGATTACGAAAAAAGTCAATAGATTTTGCCTATTTCTCGTCATTTTTGCAAGTATTAGCGGTATAATCATCGGTTCTACCCCAGTTAGCGCCACTACCGGCCCGAAAACTACTTATTCAAGCGCCAATAACTTCTATTTCAAAGATTTCACTGCCGATTATTTCCTTTGGCGCGACGAAAACGGCACTAGTCGCCTCACGGTTTTTGAAGAATTAACCGCCGTCTTCCCGAGTAGCAATCAAAATCACGGCATCACCCGTGTCATTCCTTTTACGAATAATGACGGCAAAAATCTCACCATGAACACTGGCGACACTATCTATATCGACGTCTTGCGTAATGGCAAGGAAGAGCCCGTGAGCAAGGTCGAAGTTGGCGATGGTTATTACAATGTTTATATTGGCGACGCCGATGAATATGTCCACGGCGAGCAAGTTTACGATCTCACTTACGAATTCGAAAACGTCATGCTCGACGAAGACGGTTGGCAAGAGCTCTATTGGGATGCTAATGGCAATGATTGGTCACAACGTTTTGATCAAGTCACCGCTCGCGTCCATCTGAGCGATGATATCGCCGATGCTTTCACTGGTGATACATTATGCTTCGTCGGCAAATACGGTAGCACTGGCAGCAGCCGTTGCTCCATTAATGAGTACTCCGAAGACATTGAAGTTTTTGACGGTATGAAAAGTAGTAAATACGTCGAATTCACCGCCAAACGTCTCACTAGCGGCGAGACCCTCACCTTCGATCTCAAATTCGAGCCAGACACTTTTGCCCCCGCGCCGGTTAATTATGACTATCGTTTTATGATCGCCAGCATCGGCATTACTATTGGCGCCGTCATCATGGCTATCTTCATGATCCTCGCTATCAAATCCGTAGCTAAGAAACGCAAATATTATAAGGAGCTTTTCGTTAAACCAGAATACACTCCTGCCAAAGATTTCACTGTCGCCGAAATGGCTGATAATTATATTGGTAAGTCTATCAGAGGAGATTCAAAAGTCGCTACCTTGCTTGAGCTAGCAGTAAGTCACAAGATCGAAATGATCAAGACCGAAAAAGACGGCGCCTTCAAACGTAAGAAAACTGAATGGACTATCCGCATTAAGACCGACACTTTGAATAAACAACAAGCCACAATTCTCAAAATTCTCGCCGGCAGCGATACGCCTTTGCGTAATGGCCAAGAAATTATCGTCAAAAGTCACACTGCCACACCCGAACTCACCAAGCTCGTCGCTAAATTCTCCGAAACTGTCAAAAAATCCCTCGAGACCAAAGGTCTCTCCGAACCTACCGACAAAAAGACCAAAAACGGCAAAAAACCAATTAATTTCTCCAACCTCCTTTCAGTTGCTACCGCCGTCTGGGTTTTTCTCTGGATTTTTGCTTTTGTCTTTCTCTTTGAAGACACGCCAAACTACGTAACCATATTCGGCGAAGACTACCTCCCAGCCTATATTATCATTGTAGCGCTTATCGTAACCATCGTCGGCTTCATGATTAGTATTAAGACCGCCAAATACGCTTCTCATACCGAGAAGGGTCTTGAATATTCTCGCTACATGGAAGGTCTCGAAATGTATATGAAAATGGCCGAAGCCGATCGCCTCCAGATGATCCAAAGCGTCAAGGGCGCCGATACTACTCATCAAGGTATCGTCAAACTTTACGAAAAATTACTGCCATACGCTGTCATTTTTAAGCTCGAAAAAAGCTGGCTCGACGAACTCGGTAAATACTATGAATTTGACGATGTTGCTGCGCCCACTTGGTATGTCGGCGTCGGAGTCTTCAATGCCCATGCCTTTAGCTCTGCCATTATGTCCATGAATTCTGCCGCCTCAAGTACCATTATTCATTCTAGCACTAGCGGTTCTAGTTCTGGCATCTCTGGATTTAGCGGAGGTGGCTTCGCCGGCGGTGGTGGCGGCGGAGGCGGGGGCGGGGGCTGGTAGTCTGATGTCGCCATCCTAACGATAATTGGCCTGCGCTTACTATATAATATATACTGCAAAACTCTAAAAATATGGTAGAATAATAATATGTTAGATATCAATTTCATCCGGAAAAACCAAACTTTAGTCGAAAAGTCCGCCAAAGAAAAGGGCTATAAAGTCAATATTGCCGAACTTTTACAACTCGACGATCAACGTCGCACAATTTTGCAAAAAGTCGATGAACTTCGCCGTCGTCGCAACGAAGTCTCTAGCAAAATGGGCAAAGGCAAACCCGAGCCCGCCGTGCTTGAAGAAGCTAAGAGTATCAAAGCCGAATTAGCTGTCGAAGAGCCTCAACTTACTGAAATCGAATCAAAGATCAAAGATCAAATCAAATCCATCCCAAATATCATTTTTGATGACGTTCCGCTCGGCGGCGAAGAATGTAGTGTCGAAGTCAAAAAATGGGGAGACAACAAATCCGCAGGCGTCGACCACCTCGACTATGCTCTCAGTCGCGACTGGGTAGATTTTGAGCGTGGTGCCAAAGTTGCCGGAGCTAAATTTTACTATTTGAAAGACGGCTTGGCTCTGCTCGAGAATGCCCTGCTTCAATTCGGCCTCAAGAAAGTCCAAGAGCACGGTTTCACCTACATGACTGTACCAGACATGGTTTCCAGCAAGATTCTCGAAGGCTGCGGATTTAATCCGCGTAGTAGCGAACAAAGCGATGAATACTACATCGAAGGCGAAGATCTTGCCATGATTGCTACCGCCGAAATGCCACTCACTGGCTACTATATGGACGAGGTCTTAGACGAAAAAGACCTCCCGATCTGTTTCGCCGGTTACAGTGCCTGTTTTCGCAAAGAAGCCGGCGCCTACGGCAAACACACTCGCGGACTTTTCCGTGTCCATCAATTTAATAAACTCGAGATGTATGTCTTTTGTCTACCCGAACAATCCAAGGAAATGCATGAGAAGATTTTAAGTATTGAAGAAGAAATTTGGCAAGAACTCGGCATTCCATATCGTGTAATTAATATCGCCGCGGGAGATCTTGGCGCTCCTGCCGCCAAAAAATACGACCTCGAATATTGGTCACCTGTCGACCAAAAATACCGTGAGCTTACTAGCTGTTCCAACTGTACCGATTTCCAAGCTCGTAGCCTCAATATTCGCGTCCGTCGCGAGAATGGGGAATTAGAAACTGTCCACACCCTTAATGGCACCGCTATTTCTCTAGCTCGTGCCCTCGTTGCCGTCCTCGAAAATTATGCCGAAAAAGACGGCAAGCTCAAAGTCCCTACCGTGCTCAAACCATACCTAAATGGGGCAGATGAGCTTTAATGTCTCCGGAAATCGACATTCCTAAGACCGACCAACCCCGGCGCCGATCCCGGTTCAAGTCAGTTGTCGCTTTAGCCAATCGCAAATTATCCGTCCAATTCGCCGCCATCGTACTAGCGAGTTCTACTCTAATTTCCGCACTTCTCGGCATCTTTCGCGATCGCTTACTAAATTCATATTACTTGGACACTTATCCTACCGGCATCGATGCTTATACTGCCGCCTTCACTATTCCCGATTTTCTCTTCTTCATTCTTACTTCTGGCGCTCTTGCTGTATCCTTCATACCAGTTTTTAATCAGCGCCTTATTAGTGGTAATAAAAAATCCGCCTGGGAACTAAGTTCTAGCCTGCTTAATCTCATGGCGCTCCTCACCCTCGGTGCGTCTATCCTCATTATCATCTTTGCTGACCCTCTAGTCCGCTATATTGTCGGCCCTGGCCTCGATGAATCCGGCATGATTCTCGCCATCAACATGATGCGCGTTATCGCCATCAATCCTTTTCTCTTTAGCATTTCTACGATTTTTTCCAGCATCCAGCAGGCTCTCGGTCGTTTCATTTTCTACGCTCTAGCCCCCGCGTTGTATAATGTCGGCATTCTCATTGGCATCGTCTGGTTTACCGGCGGAATTAATATTTTTGGCATTCAGATTTTCGAAGGCGGTATCATGGGTGTTGCCCTTGGCGTAGTCTTAGGGTCGGTTTTGCAGCTAATTGTTAGCCTAATTGGACTGTTTGGCCTCGGTTTTGATTATAATTTCAAGATCAGCTGGAAAAATCAAGGTTTCCGTGCCGTCCTCAAGCTTCTCCCCGCCCGCTCATTAGATCAAGGGATTGACTATCTCAACACTATCGTTACTACCAATCTTTCCTCGCGCATGGGCGCTGGAGCTCTGCGCAGTTATAATCAAGCCTACAGCCTTTCCCAGATGCCAGTCAGCCTCGTCGGTGTAGCTATTTCCACCGCCTTCTTTCCCAAGCTCACCGAAGAACTAGGCGAAGGTAAAGATGCCGAATACCGCAAGACCTTCCGCACCGCTCTAAGCACTATCATCTGGATCGCCATGCCCATCGCTATTATCGCCTTCTTTGCTCGCGGCTACGTCGTTAGTTTTATTAAAAATGGCGGCGATAGCCTTATTGCTTCCATTCTCGCCACCCTAATTATTTCCATTTTTGCGCACTCCGTATTTCATATCGCCACTCGTGGCTTCTACGCCGAGCAAGACACCAAGACTCCCCTCATCGTCTCCATCGTCGCCGTCGGCCTCACTATTTTACTCGCCATTGGCTTTACCTTGCTTGGCTGCGGACCTGAGGGTCTCGGCTGGGCCCAAAGTATTGGCGCCCTAGCCGAAGTCGCCATTCTCATCGCTCTGCTACAAAAACGCAGTCAAAATAAGCTACTAGATAGAAGTTCTTGGCGCAATTTTCTCAAAATCTCCGTTGCTACTATCATTACCGGCTGCGTTGCTTACTCCATGACCAAGTTCTTCCCGCTCATGGCCACCGATGACTCATTCTTCAACATCTTCCCGAAGTTTTGCCTCATTTCTGCCGTCTCACTTATCGCCTATATCATTGCTGGCTGGTTTCTCGATCTTGAACAAGTTCGCCCGCTGTTCGACAAGCTAAAACAACTCCTCGGCAAAAAATACGAAAACGAGAAATAGCCCAAAATATTCCAAATATGCTACAATAAAAGCATGGATATTTTTCAAGCAATACTTTTAGGCTTCGTACAGGGAATTACCGAGTTTATCCCTGTCTCTTCATCTGGCCATCTCGAAATTGTCCGCCAAATCTTCAACTTCAGCGGCGAAAACTTCCACCTATTCCTCGAGTTTATCAACTTAGGCACGCTCCTCGCCCTACTAATTTATTTCCGCAAGCGTATTTGCAAGATTCTCGTCAACGTTTTCAAAGAACGTAATTATAAAATGGCCATTAACATCGTCCTCACCTGCATTCCCGCTGGTCTCGCCGGTCTCATCCTTGGCGATTTTATCGAAAATAATGATTTCTTTGGTAATATTTTCACCGTTTGCGCTGCTATGGCTATAGTTGGCTTTATCATGCTCATTATCGACAAACTCCCGCACATGTCTAGCCTCGAAAGCGAAGAAAATCTTACCCCCGCCCGCGCACTTATTATCGGCGCGGCACAGACTTTCGCCCTCATACCCGGTACTTCGCGCTCCGGCACTACGATCATCACTGGCCGCCTTGTTGGGCTAAATTCCGAATCCGCCGCCGAGTATTCCTTCCTTGCTAGTATTCCACTCATGTGCGCCGTCTGCCTGAAAATGTTCTTGAGTGATACCGGCCGTACTTATTTCGCCGAGAATTTTGGCAGCCTCATGCTTAGCAATCTCGTCGCCCTAGTCGTCGGTTTCCTTGCGCTCACTTTTGTCCTTAGCTATCTCAAGAAACCAAAATCTCTCCAAAGTTTCGGCCGATATCGCATCACCGTCGCCGCCCTCGTCGCCGGCGTCATGCTCATTTTAGCGTAATTCGCAAAATCGCAAAATCAATCAAACTTGTGCTTGCAATTTTCGCATTGGTTATAATATGATGGAAACAGGGCGGGAACTAGACGGAAAGTTATCCATTAGATCGATACTAAAGGTCGCATGTAACTTAATATTAAGCAAAGGAATGCTATGGATATACAGAAATCAAAGGCTTCGTTGGAGCTTCAACTCTCTAGCGATACTACCTTAAAAATTGTTCTTAGCCACAAGACTAAGAACAACTAAACTATATATCCGCATTTTACACCTTATATTAAAATAAGTCAAGTCTCCCGCTCTGCCAAAATCATGCTTCCACCACGAAACATCGTACTCCAAGAGTAGAGACTCATACTCCAAACTTACTCCATCATGCTCCGCGCAAAAATGCTAATTTCACCTCTGTTATTTCACTCTCGCAAAAATCATACTCCCGCGTACTCACATCATACTTTCAAGATTTTCAATCATACCCCCAGCTTTCGCAGTCATACTCTAGCAAAATAGACAGATCGCTCTGTCTATTTTTCGAATTTGGCCTCAGCTTACTTCACTACGCATCTTACATCATAACCTTGCGATGGTAATTGTCGTGATTCTAGCATTAGTGAATTAGGGGCCCCAGCAACATAAGAACCTCCACTCGCCATCAACACATATATGTTACTCTTACTCCGAAGGCTACTTCCCAAATATATTGCTCCAATAAGACCTCCTGCCTGAACAATTTTACTACTGCCTATGACTCCATCAAAAACCGTATAAATCGGCTCTCCAATAAAAATGCTAAGTGGGCCATCTTTGTATGTATCAGCAATTCCATTAATCACCGATGTATTCGGCAACCCCCACCCAGCTGGACAAATACTAGCTGGTATATCTTCACCAACCGTAGTTGATAACACCGTGTTTGCAGTTGCCGCATTAGCATTATAATAATTGCCAACTAGATAATGTGCGTCATATATCCCAGCCTGCTCATCTAGTACTGTAGTAGTAATAGTGTTACTAGCTTCTAACTCACTTACATCCTTAAAGACATGCTTCGTACAATCTTCCAATTTACTAATCATACCACACTGATCAGCGCCATTTTTGGGGAATCTTGGCTCCGCCCAAATAACTTCGCCAGGATTATAGTAATTTATTGATTTAATTTCTTCTTCAGTTGGGATAAAGTTTTCTTCATCCGCTACCGCCGTCCACAACCCCGACACTAGATTTGGCGTCCAGTTTTCTGTGACATCTGAATCTTCTGGCGTAAGGGTGATGTCGGTAAGATCTAATGCGAGGTTCTGCGTCATCCAGCAATGGTTGTCTGCAAGTTTCGCTACCCAATAGTACTTTCCATCCCGTGAATCCTTGAGTCTCGTCGTATCATTCACCGCCGCATTCTCGCAGATGGTACTGCTCATCTCTTGCATAGTAGTAATACCATCAAATACGAGTTGTTTGGGCGTAGCAGCAAGGCTCAGCATAGCCGTAGTAGTATAATGTCCACTCGGCTTATCACTACCCATGTTAGCGGCGAAGGTTAGCTTCTTGGTGAATTCTACGGTATTCTGTTCGTTAGCTTGTTTGGATTCTAGCATACCAGTGTCTATCGTTCCACCAGTTGTACCATAAGCTGGCAAGGCATAATAAGTCTGCTCACTACTATCAGTATTAGTTTCACTCCAGCTCCAGCCCCAAGTGTTTTCTGCTAGTTCTTTACCCACTTTTGCTACGGTACCAGGAATACTCGCATCTCCATTCTTAAGTTCTGTTGATTCACCACTAGCTGCAGTGAGCTGTAACGTATAGTTCATAATATCCGTAGCAGATACTTTTACGATATGACTTCTATATGCTACTTCTCCGGGAGTTACATAAGTAGGATTCATTGTAGCACCATTATCTATTTCTATACTCAGTGTCGGATTTATCGTTGCGCTTCTTCCGCTCACCGCATACACCTCCTCCCCACTCTGCGCAAAAGGATTAACTGCCAATCCTGCAACCAAAAGGAGAGCCGCACCGCATACTACCGGCAAGAAGTAACTCGACCCAAGCCTCGTAATTCCGCCATAAGGGTTCTTAACTTTTCGGCTGAGCCGGGTCTGAATTGCGCTCGGGACTACCGGAAATCCCGAGTTTTCTCGCAATGAAGAGAGGCTCACCCTGAACCCGTTGGCGGGATCAGAGGCTTGGGTCTTCCGATTCAGAAACCATTTAGTGTAGAAATAAGTACTTTTACTATGAAGCTTTTGTTTAGTAATAAGTAATAATGGTTTCTTTTTCTTTATTCTTTTGCGCAGCATCTGAGCTAGCCCTCCTTTTGGATTTGATATAAGTTTCCCGGAGTGCCATTATCCTTATCCAGCTAGCGTCACTTACCTAGATACAAAAATGGCACCGCAGGGGGTGTTCAATCCATACCAGATGATCTGACACTAACGCAAAAAGCATTTGAGCCTCGTCTACTGGCCTACGATGCCATCAATACAGACGAGATACAAAAAATCAAATCATCTATTTTATATGGATTGAACACTTCCATTATACCCAACCCAAACCGCTTTTACAAGACTAGTTTTTTATTATTTTTATGTCTTAATGAATGCCAACTCTATTGCATCTGCCTCTTCGCCACCGCGATCCTATCCCCGTCCTTCGCAAAACCATCATCATACTTCTCATTAAAAAGATATTCCATCAGCTGTGCGAAAGTCACCATTCCTACAAACTTTTCATAATTATCCACGACCAGCATGACCTGCGAATTCGTCCTCAGGAAAGCTTTCAGCGCCTGATCGAGGCTATAATCCGCCCGCACATAATAAATCCGCGGCTCCATTACTTCATAAGCCTGCTTCGTTTCTTTCACATCTAGACTATTCAGCATTTCCGTATGTAGTGTGCCGACAATATGTTGCCGCCCATCCACCACCGGAAAAAACGTGAAACCCGATCGATATAATTTGTCCAGTACCAGCGGCCCTAGCGTCTCATCTTTATCCACGAATTTCACCTTCACGCCCGGCGTCATTATCTCAGCAACCTTCACGTCCGGCAGCCCCAGTATCGCCGTCATAGCCTTCCGCTCTGACCCGTTCAAGACCGTCATCGGCGCTTCACGGATCAGTGCAAAAAGATCCTCTCTCGTCTCTGGCGCCTCTTTAATTTCCGGCGCATAAGTCGTCTCTTCTACGACTACCTTCTGCGGCGGCATTTTCGTATCTAATCGATTTGCGCGGTATGGCTCCAGTTTCGGATCCACCCACTTCGCAAAAGATTTTAAGAAATTTTCCTTCAAAGTCTTTAGCGCTTTACCAATCGCCTTGAAAAACTTCTTCAGCCCTCTCCCAATTTTCTTTAAAATCTCTTTAATTTTGCCCACAAAATCCCCCTTACTGCCAAGATTTTTTCCAAAACGCCCATTTACCACCTTATCCATGATATAATTATACTATAAACTTACTCATTCGGAGGAAAAATGGACAAAAAAACTTTAGCCGTCATCGGTATCTTAGTGATTGGTATATTAGGTCTAGTTGGCTTTTCTATGTTAAATCGTGATCACTTCGATTATAGCAAATACGATTACAACACGATCATTCCTGCCGACGAAGCCAGTGGCAATCTCCCCGAAAACATCGAAGGCAGTCCTGACGCCCCCGTTATCCTATATGAATATGGCAATTATCAATGTACCGCCTGCGCCCCGACCAACCCATATATTAATAAGCTCAAAGAAGAATACGGTGATAATCTCGCCGTCGTCTTCCGCCACATGTACCTTCCGGATCATAGCAATGCCAGCGCCGCCGCAGCTGCCGCTAATGCCGCCGCTATTCAAGGCTTTTGGAAAGCCTACAAAGATCTCCTCTTCGCCAATCTCAATGAGTGGTTTTTCGCTACTGGTCAGACTCGCCAATCTCTCTTCGAGGAATATTTCGTCAAAGCCTCCGACGGTAATGGCGATCTCGCCAAGTTCAAGGAAGATATGGGTAGTAGCGCCGTCGCCCAGAAAATCACCTTCGATAACCAAATCGCCAATCTCCGCGGCGCCGAATTTACCCCCGCCTTCTACGTCGACAATGAATTTGTCGGCCAACGCAAAGAAGATAACGATGGCCAGGAAATCACCACCGATCAATTCATGGACAAGCTCCGCGCCGTCATCGATAAACATCTCGAGGCCAAGGGAATTAAAAAAGCCGAATCTCCAGTAGAGCGCACCCAGCCCAACCAAAAAGTAGATCTCTAAGTTCTATAAAAATCTTTCCACCAAAAAGGCTCTATACCAGTTACGATATAGAGCCTAAACGCGTATTTAGAATTCATGAAGTTAGAATTTCGGATCAATTTCAATGAATTCCTGCCACTGCGCCGGCGGAAAATTCTTCTCTCGCCTAGCTGACATTGGACGTTTTTTACTACGCATTAATTCTCCTATTTAAGTACTATTACGCCAAAGGCTAGCAGTAACCAGCTAATCGACCTAACCTCGCGTAACTTATCTATCATATCAAACCCATCCAAAATTGGCAAGCATAAAAACAAACCAAAAATAGCTAAATACTTACAAAATAAAGCTCTTCTTGTCATATAAATCGCCTTTTCTCGGGGGTGCGGAGCTTACGAGCGAGCATGCAGTGCGGGAGCCCCGTAACGACGGGCGCGAGCGACACGTCCCGACGAAAAGGCGGATATATGACAAGGAAGATCGCATTAATTTTATAAAATCCCATCCAAACATGATATGATTAATGTATGGCTAAAACTCACGTTAATTTCTCTTGTCAGCAATGCGGCGCCGTCTATACTAAATGGACTGGTCGCTGCTCCAAATGTGGCGCCTGGAATTCTCTTATCGAAAAATTCGACGAATCTGCCGAAGAAGGCAAATCTGCCATCTCTCGCGGACAAAATTCCGGGCGCGTCCTTCAATATGTCAATATCGGCGACCTCGAAGCTTCCGACGACAAAGAGCGTCTTCGTACCGGTTTTCATGATCTCGACACTGTTCTTGGCGGCGGCATTTTACTCGGATCAGTTACACTTCTCGCTGGCCAGCCTGGCATTGGCAAATCCACTCTTCTCATGCAATTATGCTCCGCCATCGCTTCCAGCGGCAAAGACGTCCTCTACGTCTCAGGCGAGGAATCCGCCGGCCAAGTCAAGCTTCGTGCCATTCGTCTCGGTGCCGAGTCCGATCATCTCAAATTCGCCAGCAGTAACTCCGCCAACGATATCGCCAAAACCATCGCCGACGGCGAATTTGACCTCGTCATTGTCGACTCCATCCAGACCCTCACTCTCTCCGAAATTGCTTCCGCCCCTGGTGGCATTTCCCAAGTCACCAATTGCGGCAATCTCATCATCCGCGCCGCCAAAATCAGCAACACCGCCGTCATTATCGTCGGCCACGTCACAAAAGATGGCACCCTCGCCGGTCCGAAAGTCCTCGAACATCTTGTCGACGTCGTGCTTAATTTCGAAGGCGATCGCTATGGCGGATTCAAAATCGTCCGCGCCGTCAAAAACCGCTTCGGTTCCACTAGCGAAGCCGCCATTTTCGAAATGAATCAGGATGGCCTCGCCGAAGTCCAAAATCCTTCTGCCGCCCTCCTCGCCGAACGCCAAAACACCGACGGCTCCATCATTCTCGCGACTCTGGAGGGCACTCGCCCCATCCTCGTCGAAATCCAAGCCCTCGTCACCCCCACTGCCTTCGGCAACCCTCGCCGTACTAGCTCTGGATTCGACATGAACCGCCTCTCACTTCTCATCGCCGTAGTCGAACGCCGCACCAAGCTCAAGCTCTGCGATAAAGATGTCTACATCAACGTCGTCGGCGGCCTCAAAATCCAAGATGCCGCCGCCGATCTCGCTATCTGCCTCGCCATCGCCTCAGCTGTCGCCGGCCGCAAATTATCCGAAGACTTCGTAGTTTTTGGCGAAGTAGGCCTCGGCGGGGAAATTCGTTCCGCTTTTCGCCCCGACCAGCGCATCTCCGAAGCCAAAAAACTCGGTTTCGCTCATGCCATCGCCCCCGCCACCATCAAAGACCCTTTTGTCATCCCTGTTAAAGATTTAAGGACTACTCTGATTGATTATGTTAATAAATAAGCAAATTATACCCTATCCCCTCATTATAGCACACTTTAGCGCAAAAGTCAATACTTTTTATGCTTTTTTGTCAAAATTGAACAATTTTAGTGTTCAAAATGTTGTAAAATTTACAACGAAATTCCTCTCGAAACTATCTGCAACTCATAGAAAAGTAGATAGGAGTATTGCCTATCCTTTTCTCAAGGGGCTCCCGGAGGCTACGGCCGAGGATGAGCGCCGGAAACCCGTAACGACGGGCTCGACGGACGCGACCCGGAGAAAAGCGGTAGGTAATACTCCGAAAACCATCGCTGACAAATCTTTGTGTCTCGAAATCCATAGTTGCGCTCAAGCTCGGCGAGTATCTTTAATGCAGAAAAGAGTCCATAGCGCATGCGCATTTTAGGCATCGACCCTGGCACCGGCATCTGCGGTTTTGGCGTCATCGAAAACAACGTCCCGATTGATTATGGTGTAATTTCCACCCCGCCCCATACCCCTCTCGCCGACCGCCTCGAAGATATTTATAACTCGCTCAACGAAATCATTAGCCAGAACCATCCCGACGTCATGGCTATCGAAAAACTCTTCTTTAAGCAAAATATCACCACTGGCATTTCCGTCGCCGAAGCCCGCGGTGTTTGCCTGCTTGTCGCGAAACTCAACCATCTCCCCATCTACGAATACAGCCCCAACCAGATCAAAAACGCCATCTGCGGCTACGGCAAAGCCCACAAACCCCAGATCCAAGAAATGGTCCGCATTCAGCTCAAACTCAAAACCGTTCCCAAACCCGATGACGCCGCTGATGCTCTCGCTGTCGCCATTGTCCATAGTTTCGTCGCCAAAACCAGCCAGTAATATTCGCCCACAATCATTTTAGCCGTATCGCCATATTGCCATCAAGTCATATCCGTGATATTATAGTTACAAATAAGGAGGCACAATTATGAACAAACAAACTATCGGACTAGCAACCATCGCTCTAGCTTTGGCTATCACCTTGGGAGCTACCCCAGCATCCGCCGTCGAAGTCGACGAAATTGATTGTGTCGCCAATCCTACCGCCGAAGCCTGCCTCGTCACTACTAGCGACGAAGGTGCCGCCGATGCCATTTCCGAGCCAGTTGATTGCGTAGAAGGTGCTGTTACCGAAGACTGTGTCACAGTCAATCCAATTACCACCGAAGGAGAAAGCACGGAAGAAGAGAGCGAAGAAGAACCTGCTCTTTGGCCAATGTATTTATCCCTTGGCGCTCTTGGTTTAGCTGTTCTAGTATTTATTATTCTTAACCTATTTGGCGGCAAAAAGAAAAAATAATGATCGCGCACATCTCCGGAGTTATTACCGAAAAATTTGCCAATTCCGTAATTGTCGATGTTCACGGCGTCGGTTATGAGCTTACCCTCAGTAGTCCTGATGCCGAGTCTGTCAATGTTGATGACAATTTCAAATTTTATACTTACCATTCTATCCGCGAAAACGCCGAGGAACTCTACGGATTCAAAAGTCTCGCCGCCAAGAAACTCTTCGAAATGCTTATCTCCGTAAATGGTGTCGGCCCCAAAGCCGCCATGGCCATTCTCAGCCTCAGCACCCCCGAAGAAGTCCGTAATGCCATCGCCAATGACGATACCGCCTTCATTTCCAAAGCTAGCGGTGTCGGCAAAAAATCCGCCGAACGCGTCATTGTCGATCTCCGCGACAAAGTCGGCCTGCCTTCTCATTACGGCCGCAGCGAAGCCTTCCTCGCCGCCTCTGCACCCAAAGCCCCCGACGATGAAGCTCTTGATGCCCTCATCGCTCTCGGCTTTCCACTCAAAGAAGCCACCGCCGCCCTTGCTGATGTTGACCCCTCCCTCTCCGTCGAAGAACGTGTCCGCCAAGCCTTAAAACAACGTTAGATTTACACCCCTCAGACTAAATAATTACCAAAAAGTCATAAATCGTTTCTTCCAGGAAACCGCGCTTTTCTGGAAGAAACTATGCTGGTCTTTGAAGGTTGAAATGACGAGGAAAGCGAACGAAGATGTGCTTGCACAATCTTCTGAGCGACACAGTCAGCGGGAGTTTTCTCCAGGAAACTCTGCACAACTTTCTCCCAGAAAGTGGTCCAAAGTAAAGAAACCCCCTTCTCAAAACATCAAAAGTGTGCTAAAATAATACATAGTTGTAATATATAAAGGTTAAATTATGAGTTTTACAGATTTGAAAAAGATTGGCGACGCTCAGAAAAAGTCAGCGGTCGTAGATGTTCGCTCTGGCGATACTGTTCGCGTCACCCAAAAAATTAAAGAAGGTGAAAAATTCCGTTCACAGGTATTTGAAGGCGTCGTGATTCGTACCGATCGCAAGAATTCCCACACCGCTCGTATTACCGTTCGTAAGGTCGCCTCTGGCGTTGGCGTCGAAAAATCTTTCATGATTCACAATCCTCTCGTTGAGAAGATCGAGATTGTCCACCGCGCTAAAGTTCGCCGTAAGAATCTTTCCTTCTTGCGTAATCGTTCTGGTAAATCCGCTCGCTTGATCAACAAAGCTTTTGATCGTGCCGCCGTGAATACCCTACCAGAAGTCGAAGCAGAAGCAAAGGCCGAAGAAACTGCCGAAGCTCCCGTCGTAGAGGAAACCAAAGCTGAGTAAAATCATCCTCGGTATTGATGAAGTTGGACGCGGCCCCTGGGCGGGGCCGTTAGTCTTAGGTGCAGTTATCTTAGGCCAACAAAATGATAACTGGACCGCCGACCTTACCGACTCCAAAAAACTATCCGCCAAGAAACGTACTACATTAAACGAAATTATCCTCAAAAACTCTTTAGCCACCGGTCTCGGCTGGGTCAAAAGCAGCGAAATCGATCATTATGGCCTTGGCAACTCTCTCAAGCTTGGCGCCCGTCGCGCTGTCAAACAAATCCTCGCCAAAAACATTCCTTTTGATGAAATTGTCATCGACGGCACTATCAACTTTCTCCAAGATACTCCGCTCAGCGATAAAGTTACCGTGCTCAAAAAAGCCGATTTCCTCATCAAAGAAGTTTCCGCTGCCTCCATCATCGCCAAAGTCGCCCGCGATAATTACATGATTGAACTGTCTCATAAATATCCTGGGTATCATTTCGAAAGTCACGTCGGCTACGGTACCGCCGCCCACAGACAAGCTCTCCTCGAGCATGGCATCTGCCCCGAACACCGTCAAAGCTTCCGCCCTATCCGCGAAATCGTCAATCAATTCGAAACTTCCATCGTCTATGATCGACCCCAGGAGCAGGGGATTAGCCCTACTTGCGCCACCGCTGTCGGTCAAGCTGCGGAATGTGCTATTATTGATTTTCTCCAGGCCCATGATCATACCATCATTGCTCATAATTATAAAACTAAAATTTACGAAATCGACATCATTTCCACACTCGAGGACAAAATTTATTTCACCGAAGTAAAGTACCGCCAAGGCTCCACTCATGGCACCCCACTCGACCAAATCACCTGCCAAAAACACGCCCAAATGTCCTACGCCGCCCAAAATTTCCTGTCCAGTCACCCCGAATTTGCTGATTTCCAGCCCATCCTCGCCGCCGGAACAGTTTCTGGTCTAGAATACGACCAAATCGACTGGTTCCCGCTAGCAGAATAACTATCGCAAAATCTCATAATCCACTAGACAAATTAGCAATTTTTTGCTATAATATATAGTATCTGGTGGGCAACGGAGAATAATATGGA
This sequence comes from uncultured Candidatus Saccharibacteria bacterium, assembly GCA_964581595.1. Taxonomy (GTDB): domain Bacteria; phylum Patescibacteriota; class Saccharimonadia; order Saccharimonadales; family Saccharimonadaceae; genus Nanosyncoccus. Next base: position 17,798 of record CAZOPB010000002.1, on the reverse strand, counting down.
GTTAAACTTGGAAAATAAGATACAAAAGCTGATTACAAATCATCAGCTTCACACCATTACCGTCGATGTTTTCGACACAATTATCAAATATGATTATTGGCCTACCGATTTGCGCTATCTGGATCTCGCCGCCCGCTGGCAACCTACCATGCAGCATTTCCTTACCCCAAAGCTCACTTCGACGGAAATTTATGAATGGTTCTCTCAGTCTGAGCGCGCTCTAGCCGAAAATCATATCACCACTCGCATTGACATCCTTCTCGAAACTATTGTCGACTCGATTTGCCAAAAATACAATCTCGAGATCAGCGAAGAAGACAAAATCGACCTCTTTGCCACTCTCATCTCCATTGAAATCCAATTTGAACTCCAGGTCTCCAAGCCTAATGAAAAGCTTGCCACTATTTTGCGCAATATCAAACAATCTCATCCTGAAATTAAAATCTATTTCGTTGCTCGCAGCCACCTTGTCGCCGACCAAATCCGCATTCTTCTACATTCCAATCATCTCGACGACATTTTTGACGACGGCGTTAGTTCTTCCGAGCTTACACCAGTCAATTCAGATCAAAAATTGTTTGAGCAACTTCCGCTCGCCTTCGGCCCATCTTTCGATCTTAAACATAATCTCCATATCGGCGATCAGAGGCACCCCGATTTTTTAGCCCCGCGCCAGTGCAATAGCCTGGCCATCCACTACCGCCCAATTCGCTTCCGCGGTCTCCGTACTCTAGTTGGTAATACCTGGTTTCATCTTACCAAATATGCCACGCTCCACCGTGAGTACGTTCGCCTAAATCCCTATCGCCAAGATCCTTGGTACTACTACGGTCTCATCCTCGGCGAAATCGACCAAATTCATCACCAGCACATTCTTCAGCTCGCCGCCCAGCATCCGAATACGACTTATCTCCTCACTAATTGCCTCAACCTCGCTCTTGACGAAAACGACCTACCTAGTAATCTTCAAATCTGTCTAGATTTGAATGAAATCACCATACTACGCGCTTTCGTCTGGCTACTCGCCACTTACGAAAGCAACCGCTGGGACGCCGGTGCACTTCTCAAGACTCTAGCTCAGCTCCAAGATCTCTCCCGCGCCGAGCTCTATTCAATTTGCTTCAAAAATTATAATTACAGTTCTCTCGCCATCAACAGCTTTAGCGATGAAGCTTTCTGGCCACATTTTCTCCAAGAGGTTCGTCAGGCCGACCCTATCTATACATCCAGGTTAGTAAATGACTATAATTTCATCACGGAGTTAATATCACAAAATCAAAATTTCACCATCATCCAAGCCAATCCCGACCACACCGCCGAGTTGTTCCAAAACTTCCAAAATCTTTTCAATATCAATAGTTCTGTCTCTACTTATGCCCTAGATTACAGCGGACAAATCCGCAACATCTTAAGCAGAGTCCCTAACCTTACTACTTCCTATCAAAAAATTTCTTTCGCTAATGGCATGCTCGATGCCGCCGAATTCATCCAGCAAACCGAGCTTTATCCCAATAATTATTACACCAAAATTCTCCTCCCCGAATTAAACCGAATCGTCAAGCAGCTCATCAAAATTTCTCAAAAATCCAAATAGTATAATTATAAATCCTCTAAGTACGATCCCAATTTCCCGGAGTACGATCTCTAAAAGCCACAAAACTCACAAAATAACAGAGGTATCGCCTCAAGTCACTCTCCGAGCATACTTTTCCCACTTCAGAGCATACTCTCCATGTCTTAGAGTACGCTATTTTTCCGAATGCGCAATCGGCTTCCACGCCACATTTTTAATCAGCAAAGCCTTTATCGCACACGGCACATAACTCAATAGATAAATCGGATTAAATAAAATTGCTTTCCACTTAATCCGCTCTGTAAAATGCATTTTTTCTTTCCTAATCATCACGATCGTAATAATCATCAGCACAATATACACTACCAGTATCACCCCCACCAAAATCCCCACCATCAGCCCCACATTTCCACTCGTAAATAAGCTCACTATATCGCCAAATAGCAGACAGATCACCCCAATAAGCGCCCAAATCACCGGCTTCACCCCCACCGTCTCCTTCACTAAACTTCCTTGATTACTTTCAACTTTACGTTTTTTCATCAGTGGAATATATTTGCTCCGCGCTGTGAAATACCCCTTAATCCAACGTACCCGCTGGTCTACAGTCTGCCGATATTTTGTCGGCTGTTCATCATAAAAAACCGCTCGCTCATTATAAAAAGTCGAAATATTATTTAGCACCGCATAGAGCGACATTTCGTAATCTTCCGTCAAACTATGAAACGGCCATCCACCCCACTTTTCCACCAATTTTCCATCAATATAACACCCTGTACCCGAGAAAATAATATTTGCTCCATGCCAAATCCGGTTTTTATTTCCCAGCGTATTAATCATTGTAAAGGTCAGCGCCGACACTGCAGCGATCACATTTCGATTGTTATTCTTCGCATTGCGATAACCAGTTGCCATTTCATAGCCCACCGCATAGATCTTCAGCATCTCTTCCAGATACGTCGGCGACAATCGATTATCTGCATCGAAAATAAAATACGCATCATAATGTCGCTCTGCCGCCAGTATCTGCCGCACCGCCTCATCCAGCGCATAGCCCTTTCGCTGCTTCGTCAAATCTTCTCTTAGAATTACACTGCTGCCATGCTTTTTACAAATCGTAATCGTCGGATCGTCCAGCGTCTCCACGATCACATAGACATTCCGCATTTTTACTGGCGCCGTCTGTTTTTCGATACTCTCAAGCAATCCCTCGATCACCGCACTCTCATTTCGTGCTGGTATTAAGATCGCAATCTCCGGTTTTTTCTCTCGTTTTGTCAGGTTCAACTTGTTTCTCTTTAGCGCTTGATTTGCATAAATCGCTAATCCTGCCGCATAAGCCAAACATAACAGCCCAAAAATCCCAATCAGCCCCGTCATCATTTGCCTCCCGACTTTCTTACCATATTTGGGAAATACTTATACAAATAATCATCCGTAAAATATTCATCATAAAACTCTCCGATTGGCGTAAACGGCGGCATATGGTTTTGTCGCATCGTCTGCCGAATAATCGCCGACCACGAAATCAGACAATCAAAAATCATAAACACCAACAACCCCCAAAACAACGGATTTCCCACCCGCGGCGGAATTTTTTCAATTAAATTCGACACAAACGGATAAATCACTTTTACCAGCACTAATCCCATCACCCCCCAGACTAACATGATCGGAATCGTCGTCCTACCGTTAATATTGAGCCAGAGCTCACTGTAATCCCATGACGTCGTACCAGTGAAAGTCTCCTGCAAAAAGCTCAGTGCATACTCCACCACTCCGCCCAGCAGCGCCGCCAGTCCCGCAATTTGCCAATTATTATACTTTTTCCGTAGCAAAATCCAACACATCACTGCCGCGCCAAAGCCATAAATCACATTAAACGGCCCCCAAATCACTCCCCGGTGGAGCATCCAAACGCCCTCTCCCGTCGCCGTATAAAACAAAAAATACGTCAGAATATCTTCATAAATCGTGCCTATCACCGAACCAATCAAGAAGATAAAAAACAGCTTCTTAAAACACAGCCCTTCCGCAAACTTTCCCTCACTCTTCGCCGTCACCGTCGCTCTTGGTCGACGTTCTATCTCATTTCTAGCTTTACTTTTTCCCGCACCCATACTAACCATAATATATTATATGTCTATATTTTCTCGCCCACTACTTCGACACATTAAACTTAAACTCCACCACATCTCCATATTGCATTACATAGGTTTTACCTTCTGTCCGTAATTTTCCCGCCGCTTTCACCGCTTGCTCACTGCCTAGTTCTTTTAAATCATCAAATTTCATCACTTCCGCGGCAATAAATCCCCGCTCAAAATCACTATGAATCGCACCTGCCGCCTCTGGCGCCGTCGCGCCCTGCTTAATCGTCCAGGCCCTTACTTCTTTCTTACCCGCCGTCAAGAAACTTTGCAGCCCCAGCGTCTTATATGCTGCCTTTACTAATTCCTGCAGCGCATCCTCTTCCACTCCGTATTCCCGCAGAAACTCTCGCCGCTCTTCCATCGTCATGCTCGACATCTCCGCTTCCAGCTTCGCGTTCACGAAGACCGCCTGGCTCGGCGCCACACTTTCTGCGAGTTTCTTTCTAAGCTCTGCATCCGCCAACTCTTTTTCATCCACATTAAACATATAAATCACTGGCTTTTCCGTCAAATAGGGAATCACCTCTTGAGAATCCTTACCATTAGCCTTCTTGCGCTTCGCTTCCACCTTCTCGCGCGTCTCGAGATCTGCTAGTTCCAACTCCGTCTGAATTACTTCAATATCATGCTTCGGATCTTTCGAACCCTCTGCTCGAATCACATCCGTATCTTCAAATACCCTCACGACGTGGCAAATCACCTGACACTCCCGAATATGCGCGAGGAACTTATTGCCCAGCCCCTCACCCTTGCTCGCACCTTCCACTAGCCCTGCAATATCTACAAACTCCACCGTCGCCGGAATCACTTTTTCCGTATCATACATCTTCGCCAAAACTTCTAAACGCTCATCTGGCACCGGCACAATCCCAACGTTCGGCTCAATCGTCGCAAAAGGGTAGTTCGCCGCCAAAGCTCCCGCATTCGTCAGAGCATTAAAAAGCGTCGACTTCCCCACGTTCGGCAACCCCACGATTCCAATCTTTAAGTTCATAGTATATATTATACCATACTTAAGTGACAAAAATAAAAACTGCATTTCGTGAACAGCGAAAACATCTAATATCCAGGGTCTTGGCTTTATCCAGACTTTTTAAAAGAGCACAAAGTTTACCAGAAAATATGATCATACGACGTCTACTCTAGCTTGTAGAAACCATCCGCAGGGCAACGGCCCGAGGGAGAGGCGCGTGAGTCCCGTGACGACGGGAACGAACGACGCCGTGTTTCGAAAGCTAGGTAGATGGCGTATGGCACAAAGATAGCTCTACTAATAGTAATTTTAACTTTTTTCCCACAACTCAAATCATTTATGCTAAAATAAGTATATATGAAGGGTAAAAAGGTGGGAACTAGCGCAACGCTTTTGTGGCCAGATGATTCTGTTATGGCAGAATTTTCCGCCGCAGCCGTTGCCTACAATTCGCCCGACCTGATTCACCCCGACGATTCTTACAATGATCTCCTCTGGCCTGCCCGCCTCATCAACGAGCAAGCTCGTCTCTCTAAACGCAAAAATTTCTCTATCCCCCTCGCCACCATCGCTTTCATTTTATCGCTCATTCTTGGTTTCGTCATCGGTCCCGTCCAGCTCATTCTCATCGCTACCATCCTCGATTACAACTGGGTCTCCGCCAGTTACCTCCCCACCGCCATGCACTATTGTTTAATTATTAGCAGCTTAGTCTGCCTACTTTGTATTATTTCACTAATTCTCAGCCTTCGCACCCAGCCCAAATCCGCCGTAATCACTATCTTTCTAGATTTTGCTACCTTAGCCGAACTCACTCTGATTTGGCTAGCCGGTTGCGTCATTTCGCTTGAGCCGCACGAGTTCACCCTTGCCTATATTATTATCTCTGTCCTGTTAATTCTCATCCTGCTCTTCCTGAACAAACAATACTTTCATAGCCATCATCTCACCACGCCATTCAAAATTGCTATTACTGCCTTCATCATCCTATCAATTCTCGAAGCCAGTTTTACCGGCATTTACCTCATCGACTACGCCAAACAAATCGACCCCGATCGTCTCGCCCAGCTTTCCGCCGAACAGCTCGACGCCCGCATTGATGGCGTACCGGATTTACTTTCCGACTTTACCCATCAGCTCTGTGATGGCAAATATTCCGTCATCCAGCTCTCAAATTCTGCACCGAGCGGGCTTTTTGAATGCGTCAAGAATCACGACGTCTACTCTGTCGAAGATCTAGGCCAGCGCAACACTAATTCCACTCGTGCCGCCGCCACTTACCTGGGCACCACTCTAAATTCCGATGTCTCTCATGCTTTCCCAGAATCATACTACTTATATCGCAGCATGCCAAATATCCTTGAAGAAGATGAGCTCGCCCTCATGGTTCCAGCCAATAGCGAAGAAGAATTGGTAGACCTCATCACTCCGCAAGTCCTCTCCTATCGGCAATCTCACTCCGCACGCAATCTCCACCTCAGTATTTTTTACAATGATGACATCGCGTCGGTTACCGCTACCAAGGATTTCATCCTCATGTCCGCCCTAGAGACCATGGCACTCGTCGACAAACTTCCTTCTGGCAACACTCGTCAAGGCTATCTTGACGGCAAAATCATTGCTTATATCTACCAACCCGACCATAGACTTCTCGCACTGAACCAGCTAGGCGCCGACCCATCGCTTTATCCCGTCAGCTCTCGCCTTGCCTTCACTACGCATCGTCATATCTCCATCCGACTAAAAGCTCATGAGGGCCTATCCGAAGACACTCTTCGCGCTAAGCTCACCGGATCCTTCACCGGCGGACTCGAATAATCATACTCGCATCATACTTGAGAACTATTTAATCATACTCAGACGCCAGCAAATCATACTCCGACCTACTTTTTGCTACTTACCTCTGTTATTTTCGAATAAAATCGCCTATCAAAAATCATACTCTAGACGCAAAGCATTGTACTCTAAACTAAAGAAATCATACTCCAATCATACTTTTATGCTATACTAGAAATAATCGGAGGAAATATGAAGACAGGAAAACTCATTATCGTCGAAGGCGCATCCGACGGCATCGGTAAATCTACTCAAATCGCCAAGCTCAAAGATCATCTCATCGCCGACGGCGCCAAAATTGATAGCCATCATTTCCCAACTTATTATTCTTATCAAGGCAAAGGTGTCGAAAAGTACCTTTCTGGAGAATACGGCAAAACCGAAGAGTTATCTCCATATTTCATCAACGCTTTGTACGCTTACGATCGTGCAATTACCTGGCGAATTAAGCTCAAAGACCTCTATCGCAAAGGTCATACTATTTTGCTCGACCGCTATACGACTTCCAGCCTGATCTATCAATCCGCCCTTTTCAAGACTAAAGCCGAGAAGAAAAACTTCCTCGACTACGTTATTGATTTTGAATATAATAAACTCGGCATCCAGCAGCCCGACATCGTCATCTTTCTTCACGCCCCGCTTAATTTAGTCAACAAAATGCGTCAGGAACGCACCGAGAATGAAGGCAATATTACTAATGATATCCACGAACATAATCTCGACTTTCTCCAAAAAGTTTATGATAATAGTATGTTCGTCGCCGACTACCTCGGCTGGACTATGATTAACTGTGCGACCAAAGACAGCCGCCGCATGCGCAGCATCGACAGCATTCACAAAGAAATCTACGACAAAATCAAATCCACCAACGACAAATCCCTCACTTAAATCAAAAAATATAAACACGCGACTCTTACTAAGTTTAGCCAGCCTCCTGAGCTAATCGCCTTTCCCCCAACGTCGCCTTCTCCATCACCCACCATGGCGAAAAAGCGCAACCAAATCCTTCCAGTTTTGTCGATGAATTTCACAGATTGCCGAGTGGCACAGTTCATAGATTCTCGAGACCATCCGCAGGGTAACGACCCGAGGGAGAGAAGCCTTGCGCCCGTAACGACGGGACGCAAGGACTTCGTGTCTCGAAATCTATGACTGTGCTAAAGCTCGGCAGACGGCTACGTCAACTACCGCAAAAGCTAAAGCTTTACGCCAACCGCTTCCTGCATTGGACAAGTATTTAACACTCGCTCCATTGCCCCCTTTTCGGCTTCTGTCACCCACAAATTATAGTTATATTTCACCGAAATTTGCCTTGCAATATACTGGCAACGAAAACTTTTATTCTTCGGCAACCATGTCGCCGCATCACCGTCAGACTTTTGCTGATTCGCGTTCGAATCCACCGCTAATAAGTTCAACGGATCCGTCGCAAGCTCATACCTCCGCTCCGGCGTCAGATTTTGCGCACCCTTTTGCCAGGCATCCGACAGCGCCACTACATGATCAATTTGGATCCCTCTCGTAAAATCCGCTTTTTCATAGAAAATTAAATGTTGCCCTGTGTATGGCTCATCAAATTCTCCTCCTATTACCGTGCATCCATCCGCATCCAGCTTCGCACTTTCGCCCACTTCTCGTCGAATTATCCTCTGTCTCAAACTGCACCCATCAATCGTCGGCCAAGTATTATAAAATTCCGTGCGTTCATAACCAGTCTTCGGCGCTCTACCCTTTACTTCTAGCTTTGCCAAAACCTCCGTCGCCAAAACCTGCCCCGTCTCTGAGCTTACGCCCTCTGCCGCCTCGGCGTTCACCTCATTATTTTTTGGCTCAAAAACTTCTTCATAACTACTCGGATTCGCAATTACTAACCCTATCGCCGCTGCGCCAGCTGCCACTACCGCCGCTATTCTGCGCCATCGATATTGTATAGACTTCCTCCCTACCATACACTTATCTTACCATGTTTTTAGCAAACTGTGCTACAATATATTAATAAGGAGGATTATGATTCAAGATTTACTTAAAGGCAAAGTTGCAGTAATTACTGGCGGCACTCGCGGAATTGGACTCGAAATCGTTAAAACTTTTCTACATCAAGGCGCCCAAGTTGTTCTTTTTGGCTCTCGCCAGGAAAGCGCCGACAAAGCCGTCGAAAAATTAAAACAAGAAAACCCAAATTGGCTAGTCACCGGCATGGCTCCCGAGCTTGGCAATCTAAACTCCGTCGAACAAGCTATTCAAGATATTGCGCAAAAATATCACCATATCGACATCCTAGTTAATAACGCCGGTATTTCTGCCCATGAATCGATTTACGATTACAGCGAAGACGCTTTCGATAATATCATGAACCTCAATGTCAAAGCCCTTTTCGATTGTTCTAAAGCCGTCGCGCCCATCATGCGTGATCAAGGTGGCGGCTGCATTATTAATACTAGTTCTATGGTTAGCCTCTACGGACAGCCTAGCGGCTGCGGCTATCCCGCCAGCAAAAGCGCTGTCAACGGCCTCACCAAGTCTCTCGCCAGGGAATTAGGCAAAGACAATATCCGCGTCAACGCTGTTGCCCCAGGCGTCACCCGCACAGACATGGTAGCTAGCCTCCCTGAAGACATGGTCGCTCGTGTTACCGCCCCGATTCCTCTCGGCCGCATGGCTGAGCCATCCGAAATCGCCAACGTTTTTCTCTTCCTCGCTAGCGATCTCGCCAGCTACATCAGTGGCGCTGTCATTTCAGTCGACGGAGCTACCCTAGTCTAAAATGAACCCTACTAGAGCCCAAGCCTTGCAAATGCTCGATGAAGTCGTCGAGACACCCGAGATTCGCGGTATGGTAGCGCATTGCCGTTGCGTCGGGGATACTGCCGGCAAAATTGCCGAAGCTCTTAATCACACCGGCCAAAATCTCGATGTCGAAAAAGTTTATTGCTCCGGATATCTTCATGATTATGGCAAAATCCGCGATCCCAGCATTACTCATACTATCGCTGGTTATCACCTGCTCCACGAGCTTGGCTTTGCTGATGATTATTGCAATATTTGTCTCATCCATCACCATATTAATAATGATCCAAATTGCGTGCCCTGCACCTTACCCGACCCCGAAAAAGAGCAACTTCTGATTGATATCGTCAAATCTCACCACTGGACACTTGAAGATAAGTTGATCAGCTTCTGTGATGGCATCTGTCTCTTTTACCCGACTACCATCGAAAAGCGCTTCATCGATTGTATCTCGCGCCATGGCGTCTGCAGCGGTACTCAATCTCGCATCCAAGCCACAATTGAGTTTAAGAAAGAGCTTGATAAAATGCTCGGATTTAACTTATATCAACTTTTCCCAGAAATAAAATCCAAAATCTTCGATTCCTGCTGGGGAGGCTGGGAATAAATCAAAAGTAAACTGCTGCATACTTGCAAAATACATGTAATTTTGATATAATAGCAAACAGGTTAAATCCTGTCCTTTAAAATTTAGCCTAAATTACATTTTTTTGGAGGGGAATTATGAAAAATTCTAACCCGAAACCACCCAAGACCCCACTTACCCGCGAGCAAAAGCTTGCCACCACCAAAACCTGCCTGATCATCTTTCTCGTCATAGCATTCACCGCCGCCAACGCTATCACTCTCGTGCATAATTTTAAGCTCCATGCCGAAAACACTCAGCTCGCCGAAACCGCCCGCGCCGCCGCATATGCCGAAAATTGCCAAATCATCGGCGATTTCATCCCCGGCCTCACCCCACCGCTCGTCCGCTACCAAGACGAGCTCGGCATAGAACGTCTTTATTACTGCACACATGTCACCGTCGACGGTCCCGAATCTATCGATGAATGGGACGACGAATACTGGCTCATCCGCGAATCTGGAACCGAATACGGCACGAAGCATTATAACTTACCAGATTACAACGAAACCGTCGGTCAGACTTTTTATCACGCTTACAACGATTATAATAGCTACCGCGACTGCTTTACCTCAGAGCTTGAGACCTTCTCCATCTTCGAAGCTAACGGTTTCTACCACGAAATCGAGGCCGACTATCCGCAATTCCCAAAAGAAGTTGATATCGACAATCCAGACTCTATCGCTGCGTTTCTCGCTGAAAAAGATCCTCCAACCGCCACCATTTACGGAATTGAAATTTTGCAACCCGCGCCAGACCAAGTTGACATCGTAGCTTGCGACAATGCCAACGTCATCCTGAACGACCCGCCCAAGCAATCCTGCAACTGCGGCTGTACTGGCTGCACCTGCACCGATTGCAAATGTACAGGCTAAATCTCTCCGCCCCGGTTCGCCGGGGCATTTTCCTGTCAAAAACTTCTTTGCAAAACTCCGCCCATGTGATATAATGATGTCAATGGGGTACTAGCTCATTTGGCTAGAGCGCTTCGCTGGCAGCGAAGAGGTGAGGAGTTCGAATCTCCTGTACTCCACCAAGATAAAATAGACTTGACCTAGTGTCAAGATTATTTTATCTCTGGAGTTAATACAGAATCGAATCTCGGCACCGAGTTCGTTATCCGCCCGGTCCGCAGGACGACGGCGCGGATTACTTTTCTCCTGTACTCCACCATTTAATAAAAAAGGTCTTTTAGGGGTCTATTTTTATTAAACCATTAGAGTAGAGATAAGAACTCCGAAGGAGTTCGCAAAATCAAGTACTTGAGTGAAGCACAAAATGTTTACATTTTTGCTTCCGAGAGTACGCTGATTTTTCTTCTACCACGCAGTGATAGAAGTTCCTCCTGCAAAAATAATATTATAAAGAACCGCCGAATTTTGTCTTGACACAAAGTACTAAGAGTTATCTCCTGCACAAAAATATTTTCCCTAAAAATCATCCTTAACTTTATAATTTATAATATAATTAGTTCATGGAAGATCTAAAACACCAAATTCTCACCTACATTCCGCAAACCCAGCGCGAAAAATCCGATCAAGCCCTCATTCTGAAATGTATTGAAAGTTTTCCTGACGTGCTGACTCGCAACAATTCAATCTGCCATTTCACCGCTTCCAACTGGATCATCAATCCTAGCCACGATAAAGCCCTTATGGCTTATCACAATATTAACCAAATCTGGATGTGGACCGGCGGCCACGCCGACGGCGAGAGCGATTTACTTTCCGTCGCCCTACGCGAAGCTAACGAAGAAACCAGCCTGAAAAATATTCATCCCATAAGTAATGAAATTTTTAGCCTAGAAGTTTTCAGCGTACCGCCACATATCCGCAGAGGCAAATTCGTCAGCGCACATCTCCACCTCAATTGTAGTTTTCTCCTCGAAGCCGACGAGCATGAACCATTCAAAATCAAACCTGACGAAAACAGCGGCATCCGCTGGATGAATCTCGATGAAATTGTCACCGAATCAAACAACAGCAAAATGTCACCCCATTACGCCAGCTTGGTCGAACGCACCAAAAACCTGTTCACTTAACCTACCGCATTTGCGCTTTTTCGCCGAATAAGCTATACTTATCATATGAACGTCTTAGATTTTCTTCAATATTATAAATATTGCTGGCAAAACTAAGTTTTTGATGCAAAATTTAATTTGTTAGGAGAACTATGATCATGAAAAAAACCATTCTTACCGGCATCCGTGCCAATAGCGAGCTAACCCTCGGCAACTTCCTCGGCGCGCTCGTGCCAATGGTTCGCCTCGCTAATCAATATAGCGATAACTATAATGTTAATATTTTCGTACCCGACCTCCATTCCATCATCGCCGAAATCGACGGAGAACTACAGTCCAATATCATTCGTTCGCTCAAATATTACCTTGCCGCCGGTCTCAATCTCAACAAAAATGTCCATCTCTATCGCCAATCTCGCGTACCTGCTCATTCCGAGCTCTGCTGGATTCTAAACTGCGTCGCTAGTATGGGCGATCTCAGCCGCATGACTCAATACAAAGACAAAAGTGACGGCAAAACTAGCATAAATGTCGGGATTTTCGACTACCCCGTCCTCATGGCTGCCGATATCCTCCTCTACGACGCCGAATATGTCCCAGTTGGCGAAGATCAATTCCAGCATCTCGAGCTTACTCGCCGCCTCGCCGAACATTTCAATAAGAAATATGCCGATATCTTCACTCTCCCGCTCGAGCCAAAGCAGCAAATCGAATTCATGCACGTCGCCGATGGCATTCGTATCCGAGATTTACAAAATCCGGAAAAGAAAATGAGCAAATCCACCCCCTCCGAAAATAGCAAAATTATGCTCTCCGACACTCCCGAGCAAGTCAAGAAAAAAATCATGTCCGCCACTACCGATAGCGTCGGCAAGATTCAATTCGACATGTTTAATCAGCCTGGCATTAGTAATCTCTTGCAAATTGACGCCTTAGTCAATGACGCTCCGCTCCAAGAGGTCATCTCCACCTGGGCCGGCGAGACTCACTATGGTGATCTCAAACAAAAAGTCGCCAGCGATGTCGCTACCTTCCTTGGCGAATTCCAACGCAAGCTCGCCACCATTAGCGACCAAGAAATCCTCGACTTACTCGAGGCCGGCGAATCTTACGCCAATGAAATTGCCAACGCCAAACTTTATCAAGCTCAAAAAGCCTTCTGTCTGAGGTAAAATATGATTATTACCGGTAAAAAATTCAGCAAACCCGAATTATCTAGAGTCATCAATGGCGATACCATTTTGCCAGATAATTCCATCGAAGATAATCGCAAACGCCTCGATCATATCCTCGTCGAATTACACCCCGAATACAATCGTTCTAGTCTCCAAAATTTCATCAAAGCCGGTTACGTCACGGTTAATGGCGAAATTGTAAAAAAACCTAACAGCAAAATTAGCACATCCGACCAAATCGCATTAAATATTCCATCAAGTGAGAAAATTTTGCCAAAATTGCCGGTTATCTATGAAGACGATCATGTCATAGTATTAAATAAGCCTTCCGGTCTCCTTAGCATGGCCAAAGGCGAATACTGTCCCGAGCCAACCCTCGAAGATTACGGCCTGCTCGTCCACCGGCTCGACCGCGACACTAGCGGCGTCGTCATCCTTGCCAAGGACGAAAAGACTCAAAAAATGCTCCGCAAGCAGTTCCAAAATCGCAAGACCCACAAGACTTACCTCGCCGTAGTCTCTGGCACGCCAAAACTCCCCGAAGCCATGATTGATCTCCCTATTGCTCGTAATCTCAAACGCCCTACTACTTTCCAGGTCGACCAAAACGGCAAACCTTCCCAGACTTACTATCGCGTCATTAAGAGCAATCACGGTAAAAGCCTTCTCGAGCTGAAACCAGTAACCGGCCGCACTCACCAGCTCCGCGTCCATCTAAAATACCTCAATACCCCCATCCTCGGCGACCCAGTTTATGGTGAAGCGAAGTCCGCCCCACGCCTCATGCTCCATGCTAAATCTCTCGAAATCACTGTCCCCGGCGAGACAGGGAATCAGCGTAAAATTTTCGAAGCCGAGGCTCCTGCCGAGTTTAACCAAATTTTAGAAGAAAAGTAGTCTATCCTTTCATTATAGCACGCATGAGAGAAAAAGTCAATAGTTTATGCTTAAAATCCCTCAATTTAGTAAAAATCTTTCCAAAAATGATCAATAAAATGATAATTTTTAAGCTTATTTTAAGGTAACCACAAGCAAAATCCATGTTCTTCGATGATATCAAATCCATCCCCAGTATCGCCGCTAAGACTAGTTGCAGTATTTTCGTCGTCCCACCCGATACTAAATTAAAGCTCAAAAATTCTCTTTACCTCCGCCCCGACGAATCTAAAACCACTTGCGTCATCACCGTCGAGCAAATCCGCGATTTTCTCTGCCTTTCCAACAATCGCCAGACTAGTGATCAATTTTACGTCATTACCCCTGCCGATGCCATGAATGAAGCCACCCAGAACGCTTTTCTTAAGACTTTCGAGGAACCCAAAGCCTTTTGCCATTTCGTCCTCCTCACCGAAGAACCAAATCTGCTCCTACCTACCATCCGCTCCCGCGCCCAAATCTTTTATCTTCGTAAAACCAACCTCATCGACCAGCCGCCTCAAGCCAAAGACAAGATTATGGCCATGGCCAAGAAGCTCATTTCCGCTCCCCCGCGCGACCTCCCTGCCATTGCCACCGAAATTAGCAAAATTAAAACTCAGCCCCGCCAGCAAGCCCTCACTATCATCTCTACTTGCATCGAATTATTATACAAAAGTTATTTCAAGACCGGCAACGCCAAATTCCTCACTAGGCTACCAAATTTCCTTACTCTCTACGATAACATTAGCAAAAACGGCCACATCAAACTCCATATCGTATCTGACTTATGTTAAAATCATGTTTTCATGCCCAGGTAAAAAGCATAAACACGAAATAGAACTAACTTTTCGCTCAAAAGCACCGCGCTTTGTGATATAATTAACGTATGATTGGTATTGCGTTTATTGCAATTATGGCTCTATATCTTAGCTTTTTGTTTCCGATTTTCAAGCACAAAAAAGCCGAAGCTCCTCGTAGCGCCCGCTATGATATGCAAATGAAAAAGCTTTGGAGTGCCGCTCAGACTTCCATGCGCGACCACAAACCTCTCCGCGCCGAAAAAGCCCTCCTCACCATCCTCAAGTTCGACGAGAAAAACGCCGCCGCCTACAACCGCCTCGGCATTCTCTACGCCAAGGAGCAGAAATTCGACGAAGCCATCGAATGTTTTGAAATCGCTCAATCCCTTGATAATAACCCTTCATCTCTACACAACGTCGGCCTAATTTACCTCGAGACTGGCGCCTACGAAAAAGCCATGATGGCCTTCGAGCAAGCCATCGAACTCGAAAACACCGTCCCCGCTCGCTTCATCGCCCTCGCCAAAGCCGAGGAACGTCTCGGCAAAAACAAAGCCGCTATTGACTCTCTCGAAAAAGCTTACCAGCTCGACCACAGCGCCAATACCTTGCGCCTCATCTTGGCAATCTACGAAGCCATTGGTGACACCGAAGGTCTTGCTAATACCACCGCTCGTATTGAAGCCCAGATCGCCGAGAATAGTAAAGTCTCTACTGAAAGCGCTCGCCGCTCACCCGTCCGCCGTAGCAGCGTCGCCCGTAGCGCCGCCGCTAGCCGTGCCAGCGCCGCAGCCAATCCCCAAACTCGCCCGCCACGTCCCGCTAGTAATCGCCGTCGCCAAATTTAGCCGAAAACTATTTTATAGACTCTATTTTTGATAAAAACACCATTTTTAGCCAAGATTTTTCGAGTTTCTTAACAGTCTGTTAAGAAACTCGGGATTTTATCGTTTACATCAGGTATAATTACTGATACGATAGGAGCAGAGCGGAAACTCTGGCGCAGCTACTATCTGGTCGATAAATATCAAATATTAGCAGGTTAACATGATTGGAAGGTGGGCTATATGGTTCGAAAAGCTTCTTTAGAGCTGACGATTAAAAACCGTCAAATCCAAAAAGTGAAAATTACCGTCAGCGAAAGCTAACAGTAATTTTCTCAAATCTATAACTCCATTCTAGCAAACTTTTTGTAAGTCGTCAATCTTTCCGCTCATTTTTTGGCTATTACTAATTCTGCGTCGCCGTCACGGTAATTTCCGTCGAATATTCTCCATTCGGGATATCAAGAGCAGTACTAATACCGATGGCGAAGGGGATGGTTTTGATTTCTGCGCCAGAAGCTGTATAGAAAGTTTGGAGAGAAGTGGTTAGAGCTGTATAGTTAGTATTATCTTTTAGTTTAATTCCCCAACCATTTTCTGCAGTATTCAATAATCCCGATTTCGCTAGGATTTTTACTTCACTCGTTGCAGAAATTAAATTTGGATTAACCGCACTAATTCCAACTGAATACTTTTGATTAGAACTTACCTTTACATCCAAATTAGCCGTTGATGGATTAGTTTCACTTTTCTCTACATTCACCTCATTTGCTACATCCAGACTAATCGTCGGATTCACCGTAATCTCTATGTTATTATTCAGTGCCGATCCACTCCTCGCTACGCAGCGGACAGAAAGACCACGATATCGTCCATCGCCACCATAGGATGACGGATACTCTATTTTGTGTCCGAGAGACGAATCTTCGATATGTAATGTGTATGCGCTAATTAAATTAACTATAGAAGACGTCCAATAGTCACCATAAGAATTCACTAGCGTTATAGTTTTATTATATCCTGTCATACCGCTTAAAACAAAATGGAAAGGTTTTTGTCTAATGTCGATTGAGCCAACATTTATTCCGTTAATCGTACCATAAGCAGAAAACAGCCCGCCGAAAGACCCGCTTGAGGACAATTCACCAGTAGGTAACCTCCAATTAGCAGGGCATACGTCATCTGGAGCATTTCCTGACGAAAGTATAGATGCAGAATTGTCCGTTGCAGCATTGAATGAATAATAGTTTCCAGACAAATAATGAGCATTATAAATACGATTAGCCGAATTGTAAATTTCCGTGAAATCGGAATCT
Organism: uncultured Candidatus Saccharibacteria bacterium; assembly: GCA_964581595.1. Lineage (GTDB taxonomy): Bacteria > Patescibacteriota > Saccharimonadia > Saccharimonadales > Saccharimonadaceae > Nanosyncoccus. Next base: position 798 of record CAZOPB010000002.1, on the reverse strand, counting down.
TTGGACTGCTGCCAATCTTTAACGTTGAGCCAAGAAGAACAATTCTCCAGCGTAGTTTGATCACTACATGCGGCGCTTTTTTCTGACCCAAATTTATAAACGTACACGCCAGGATTATAATAATTGTTATTTTCATTATCATGTTCCCACTCATTAGGATAAGAAAAAACTGCATCAGGTGAATCATAAGCTAGATTCTGTGTCATCCAACAATTATTGTCTTTAAGTCTAGCAATCCAATAAGTTTTATCATCACGTTTATCTATTAGTTGATATTGCTTTTCTAATTCCATACCTTGGCAAATACTTGGCGTCATTTCTTGCATGTAAGTTATATCTTCTATAGTTTTCTTATAAGTTACACTTTCTGCATGCGATAATTCCGGAGTATAAGTTAAGTAATAAAATCCTAGAAGGCCAAATGTAATACAAATAGAAGTTATTGGTATAATTAATAACTTACTTTTAGAATGAGATTTATGTATTTTTAGCATCTGGCCTCCTAGTTTTATTTAATCCACCGCTCTCAGGAAACCATCCTAATTCCTAAACAAAAATGGCACCGCGAACGGTGGAGAAAAATTACATACGCAGATGAATCCGCAAATGCTCTTTTTTGGCCGATCACGATGCCATCATCAAGCGTTTGCGAATCATATATTGTATGCAAAACAATATATCATCTGTTTAAATTGTATATAATTTTTCTCCAATTCTATTGTAGCATATTTTTCCAAAATCCACGTATTAGCTCATAAATAACTTCACCCAAAAATACTCGTTGTCTCATAATAACTT
>CAZOPB010000001.1:0-121866 GCA_964581595.1 uncultured Candidatus Saccharibacteria bacterium | reverse complement strand
CTTTAAGTAGTAATACTACATTCCAACTTGTAACGCCGTTACAAGTTCAACCCAAATTTATCTCTGTTATTTTTGCAAAATCTAAGTCGATTCACCTAGATTTAAACTATTTTTGCACAATTAAACACAAGACTCTCAACTTACAAAAACCGGGCCCCCGAAGGGGCCCAAGGAGGGAGAAAAAAGCGAAAAAGGATTTGCCAATCAAAGGAACCTTTAGGGGTTTACTTTAGCACATGTCCATCGGGCGACGCCCAGCATCACCACTGAGCGCCGCCCCACAAAATCGCTGAATCACGCACTTTTGCATGCGCAGCTGAGTTAAAACTCAGCCCACTTCAGTCACCTTACGCATAGCCCTCAGTGGGCGATTCACGCCGATGCAGATCACACCGCACAGCATTGTGCCGATTGCGGTCCCTCGCGCGATACGCGCAAAACTGACTCTGGATCTCATTGGTCAAGCTCCCGCCAACGCGGCGCAGAGCGCTGTTGATAGTTACGCTGTTTCGCTCATCGTGCCTCTTATTACCCTGGCACGTTCGGCCCAAGCCACCATCAGAATGGCAGCCAGGCGCCGGCGCGAAATTGGACAGATATTTCTTGGACTGTTCATGCCTCCGGTCACGGCGATATTCAGGATCATCCCGCCCGGGCCCGTCACGCACCGCAAAAGCGGACGTTGCTTTCACGGTTAACGCCAGGATAGCCAGCGCTATCATGCCCACCAGCGGAGAACCAACACCAGCCGACACCAGAAGCCACATTATCGCCGCAAATCCGAATGCAGCGACACGCTTCAGGTTTCTCATCGCGGTTACCTCCACTTGTTTACCACGAGCCAATGACTGCATCACGCATGACATTTGTCGAGGAAAAACGAACAGCTTCAGCATTTACATAACGCAGCCAACGACTGTAACCAAAGGGGTTTACCGTACCTGTGGGATTCTTTTGAGTTTTCATTCTTGCCATGCCGCAAGGTAGCGGCACTTCATGCCACCAAACCGTGGCATCCGCCAAACTCGGGTCGTGCACGAATGCGATTTGATACCTGCCAGTGTTTTTTCCGGGCAAAGATGTCCCGGCGGCACGTCGGTCTCGCCAATGATACGGTCAAATACGCCTCCGCGAACAACCGATCCCAGAACAAATCCACTTTGATCAATCTTTTTCACCTCTTTCTTAATGTACTCCGTTAGTTTTCTCCGCAGTAGTCTGCGCATCCCTATGGACAACTCATCCTCGCCGATACTAGAGCTCCGCCTCCAGTTGCAATGCCGTGGCAGGGGCTAGCCGGTCCCACATTGCAGCAATCTGCCCTGAAGGGTCCATTTTATAGAATGCTAACGGGCTTTCTCTCTGATCAAAGGTCAAGCCTACAGAGAGCATGTATTTATCTTACCGCAATCCATCCTTCGCGTCAAGCACTTTTTTGATTATTTTATCGGCGTCCTTGGTAAAATATCCAGCGCATACGGATCTACCGGCTCCACCCCAGTCATTATTTCATAATACGCCGCCGCCCCCACCATCGCCGCATTATCGCCCGAATACTTCAGCTCAGGGAAATACACCTTTACTCCATCCCCCTTAAACTCCTCTCCCGCCATCTCCCTCAGAGCCTTATTCGCGCTCACCCCTCCTGCAAATAGGATACTTTTCACTTCCGGATACATCTCCAATGCTCGCTTTAGCTTCTCTAGCAAAATCTCACAAGCCGTCTTCTGGAAAGACGCCGCAAAATCCACTCTCTGTTGCTCCGTCAAATGTGCCGCCAGTTCATACGACGGCGTCGTAATCGGCAACCCTAGCTCCGCCTGCACCGCCCGAAGCACCGCCGTCTTGAGTCCCGAGAAAGAAAAATCCAGCCCCTCAATCTTCGGATGTGGCAGCTTATACTTCTCCGCATCCCCATTTACCGCCTCTCTAGCAATATTTGGTCCACCAGGATATTCTAGTCCAAGAATTTTCGCCACCTTATCAAAACACTCCCCCACCGCATCATCCCTCGTCGTCCCGATAATCTCAAACTTGTTATGCTCCCGCATATAAATAATCTGCGTGTGTCCACCCGATATCACCATCGCCAGCAGCGGAAACTCCGGATAATCAAATTCAACGCCCCTTTCACTAACTCTACCAGACAAAACACCCTGCTGACTCCGTTCAACGTCTCCCTCGGCTAGATAATTCAAGGAAGAAGGAGAAGCGGAACAAGCCGTATTCGACATACGGCGTCCAGCAGTAGTATCCGAGAGAAGCGAAAGCTCGCTTTCATTTCCGAGGATACGCTCTGCTGTAGGATTCTTCAAAGAAGAATCCGCCGTGAGCATCGCATCTTCAGACGACGAAGAATCAGTCGAGGAGGCGTTCTCATCTGGGGGCCAATATTTACGCAACCAAGTTGCGTAAATATGCGATTTTAGGTGATGTACGGCATACAATGGTTTCCCCCAGAGAATCGCCAGCATCTTTGCTGTCAATGTTCCAATCAGGAGCGACCCAAGCAACCCCGGCGCATACGTCACTGCGATATAATCAATATCATCTTTCGTTAGCCTTGCATCATCAAGCGCCTTATGAATCACTGGTAAAATCGCTTCCAAATGCGACCTCGCCGCCACCTCCGGAATCACCCCACCATACGCCGCAAATATATCCACCTGCGACACCACCACATTACTCAAAATCTCCGCCTCATCCCCAATTACAGCCGCCGCCGTTTCATCACAAGAGCTCTCAATTGCCAATATCTTCATAACCCAATTATACCACATTCCACCAAATTTACCACCCCATCCTATCTCATTCCTCTCTCCACCTCGACTAATGATTTTGTATTCTCATAAACATCTTTTCCGAAGGCCACCGGCGCACTGATCTATAATTAGTGTAAATCTAAGTCTTTCTAACTCTAACAGGGAATTTCGCAAGTTCCAAGTAATATAATTCATAGATTCCAACAAACGGAGTATTGCCTATCCCTTTCTCTCGGAACTCCCGGAGCGCCGGCTTACAACTAACGTAAGCTGGTGGAAAATTTCACCTATTGCCGAGCGGCACAGTTCATAGATTCTCGAGACCATCCGCAGGGTAACGACCCGAGGGAGAGAAGCCTTGCGCCCGTAACGACGGGACGCAAGGACTTCGTGTCTCGAAATCTATGGCTGTGTGAAAGCTCGGCATGGAGCATGCCTTGACTCCGTTGGCGGAAATGCTAGGGATTCAGACAAATGTCGCATGAAATATCTTCTCGAGGTTAGATTTAAACACCTTGTTTTTTACCTCAATTTTAGTTACAATAAGTATAATTATTGTAGAAAAATAAAGGAGGTTTATGCAAAATAACACAAAATCATCGGTTGTCGCCGGTGTCCTCGGTGTCTTTCTTGGTGCATTTGGCGGTCATGATTGGTATCTTGGTAACACGAAAAAAGCCATCACCCATACATCACTCTGCGTCGGCGGCATCATTTTACTTATGATTGGCTTAATTCTTACTAATATTTTCAAAAATATCCCCGCTTTGAATGCCCTCTCTATTTGCGTTATCATCGCATCTTATGTCATCATCGTCGGCAATGGCATTTGGGGATTTATCGAAGGCGTCTCTATTATCGCTGGTGGCGACGCTGGCCTCGCCGCTAAGGGCTACAAAGTTGCCGCCCAAGCCGACACCACTATGACTCCTAATGATCCTAACGCCAACGCTAACGACCAATCTAAACCCGAAGAAAAACCCGCTCCTATCACTCCCGCCGCGCCAAACCCCGATGTCCTTACCGCCACTCCCGCGGCTTCTACTGTCGCCGCTCCCGCTACTCAGCCTGTCGCCAAGGCCAATCTCGCCGACGAACCAGTCGTCAGCGAAGCCATCCCCGACCCTGCCGTCTCCGAATCAAATTCCGAATCTCAGCCCAAAACTAATCCCATCTCCGCTCCATTCGCCCCCGCCAATACCACACCTTCTGCGCAATCTACAGCAAACCCTGCGCCTGCGCCTTCTTCCAGCGAACCAGCCGTCAGCACTCCAGTAACTCCATCTACTCCCACCTCCTCTACTACTTCCACGGCTTCATCTTCTCAAGAAGCCCCAAAATCTCCAGAAGCACCCAAAGCTACTGACTCTCCAGCAGCCCCAGCCACCCCTGAGGTCCCATCCGCACCGACCTCCACTCCTCCAGAAACACCCACCGCTGCCTAGAGCTTAAAGTCCCCGATCACTCGGGGACTTATTCTTTACACGTAACTTACTACTTTTTATCAGCCCGGCTATTTCTCCATCTCTTTCAGTATCTCTTTCGCCACCTTGATGTCCTCAAATTCATGCGGCCCATCCGCCCTGAGAATCGTCTTCTCATGTCCCTTCCCGAGAATCAATACCAAATCTCCCTTCCGTGCCATCCCTAGCGCTTTCTCAATCGCCTTACGTCGATCCAGCTCTACAAATAAATCCTTATTCAGCACTTTCCCGGCCTTTTCCGCCCCCTCTACAAATTGCGCCGCAATTTTCTCTGGGTCTTCATCTCGCGAATCATCTTCCGTAATTATCACAATATCACTATATTTGCCCAGAATCTCCCCTCTGACCGGCCGTGTCGACTCATCTCTCCGCCCCGCACCCCCATGCACGACAATCACTTTACTTTTTCCACGACCCTCCGGTCCAGAGTCATCTGTAGCCATTTCATCAGCAAAATCTCTTCGCTCCTTCACGCCAGACGAAGTGATCGGAGATGAGATACGAGGCGAGTTAGAAGCCCGCAAGGGAGCTGTACTTAAGGTACTGCTCCCGCGGACTGGAGAACTCAACGAAGTAGATCGCTCCGAGGACGAGTCTACTGAACTAAAAACGTTTTCTAATGCGTCCGGCGTATGCGCATAATCTACTATCACATCGAATTTCTGCCCCTCATCAATCCGATTCATCCGCCCCTCTACTTCTCGCAGCGCATAAATCCCATCTTCGATTTCTTTATTGCTCAGCCCCAATTTCTCTCCCACGCATACTGCCGCTAGGGAATTATACACATTAAATTTCCCCGGAATCCTTGTCTTAATTCTCATATCACCACACGCATATTCCACTCCATCAGTCTTGAGCTTTATATCTGTCGCCCGTACCTCACCCTGCTCAATACCGTAAGTAATTATATCACCAGCCGCATTAACTTTCGCAAACCACTCCCCATTTTTATCATCTATGTTCACTATTCCGCACCCCGCCCTCTCAAACAACTTCCCCTTCGCCTTCCGATAATTCTCAAACGTCCTATGATAATCCAAATGTTCATGCGTCAAATTCGTAAACACCGCAATCTCAATCGGCACCCCCAGTATCCGATATTGCGCTAGCGCATGCGACGTCACCTCAAGCACCAAAAACTCTGCCCCCGCCTCTGCTACCACCTTCATCCGCTCATTCAATACTTCCACCCGCTCCGTCGTCATATGCTCGTACTGTCGATGTAGCTCCGCTCCATCTTCTGACCAACCCACCGTCGTCAGCAACCCACACTTCCTACCACTCTCATTCAGCATCTTCCAAATCATGAAGCACGTCGTCGTCTTACCATTCGTCCCCGTCACGCCAATTACACGCAATTTCTTCGCCGGCCAGCCATATTTCATCCCCGCTCTGAGCGCCTGACCATAATGCACCGGCAGCACCAAATCATTATAAAATGGCATTTTCTCCAACTTACTCTTCAAACTCATATTCTCTCCACACTAATTACTCTCATTATACACCAAAAACCGCCCCACCAGCAGGGAATCACTAGCTCTCTATCCCTCAACCAACTTTACATTATCCGCTTGACCCGCCAGCTTCCGATCAAACGTCCACAGTGGCTCTGCCTCATTCAGTTCCGCATAAACCGCCAAACAGCAATCATTAAATGATAATTCCGGATGCTTTAGATACATTGGAAATACTTTCTCAAACAACGCAAAATTCGCCCTGATTTCATTCATTGTAAACAAATTCCGTAAATAGCTCACAATTTCCTCACGCGAATAATCCCTCTGCATCACATAAACCGCTTCCGCGATTGCTAAATCCGCCACATGATACCTCACCCCCTGCCGCATAAACAAATCCACAATCTTCAGGCATTGCTCCGGCACATCCTTCAGCATAATCCTTAAAATCATATTCGTGTCCAACGACTCCTCCGTCCTAAATGCCATATTTCTCCTTCATGTAAGCTCTTGTCTCTGGTAAATTATCTATATATTCACGATACTGATTTGCCGTCCAGCCTCTCGACATTTCCGCAAACCTCTTCTGTTCCGGCGTCATCCGCTTCTGGTGTTCTTCATTTAGCCTATCAAACTCCGCAAAAACACGCCGAATCCGCTCTTCTTTCGTCTCTGCCTTCCGCATCGCAACCTCCCCATCCTTCATCACCATCTCGATCTCATCACCCGCCCCCACATTTAATATCTTCCGCACTGCACTCGGTAGTGTGATCTGCCCCACACTTGAAATCTTCGCAGTAATTAAAGTTTCCATTTTAATACCCTTACTTTATTTAATTACTTTAATTATATTACCTACTTTAGATTATATCACACTATAAGGTAGGATACAACCATAAAGTCATCAAAAAGAACCTTACTCATTAAAACCAACTTTATTTTACTAATGCTACATCCTATTTTCTCTTATAATTGCCGCAATATCCGGTATTCTCTTAGTTTCTCTCGCTTCCTCTTTAATCTTCTTGCTAATAGATGGATAATTATAATGCCGCCGCTCATCTTCCGTTAGCTTGCTAAATTCAATATTCAAAGCCCGTTGCAGATAATCATCAATCCTCGGTGATCGCCCCCATTTTATTCCAAATCCGCTCTCATTCCTAGTATCAGCCAAGACTCCCGTCTCAAGCCAATCATCCGGGATCTCTTGCCCTACTGTTACCGTTGCCCCGCTATGCTCTATCCCCGCCTCGAAATGATACGACACTGGCTTTTCCTCAGCCTGCGCCGGCTCATCCACTTTCTCCATCGGTTCTTCCCGCATCATTTTTCGCTGAAATCCCAAAAATCCTCTCAGTTCCGACAACGCCGTCACTCTCTCTGCATATTTCTCTTTATATTCTTGTGTTAATTTTCCCGCTTTTAGTCTCTCTAAATAAGCTTTGGTCTCCTTAGCAATTTTATGATTCACGACAGACTCCAGCGTCTGCACCTCTCCATTCTCAAACTCTTTTATATCTGCCAATAATCCATTCAAAGTTTGCTGCAGAAGCTCCGCTCGTCGCTCTCCTAACGAATCACCTTCGCTTGCAGCCTTGTCAATATTATCCAGCAAAATATTATTAGCCCCATCATAAAGCGCTTCATTATCCTCCGGCGTAGTAGATTTCGCCCCAGCCAGCTTCATTTCACACGCTTTAATACTATCATCGATCCCATATTCCTCCGCCAGATAGCTAGGATAATTTTCCAGAAACCCTTCCGCCATCAACAAATTATTGTGTTCATCCGCATCAAACCTATATTCCTCCTTCCGATGAAACAATGTATCATTCAAAGATTCCTGCACATTCTTATACTGTCTAGAATCCTCTCCCGCAAACTTCACGTCCTTCAGCGTATCCCATCCCGGGCTCTGCTCACCCTCCTGCGTTCTTTCAAAATTATCGCTCAATCTTTCACCCATTTCTAAACCTCCTAATCCTTTAATTTTTGCATTAACTTAATAAAATCTCCGTGCGTCAAAACCTTACTCGCATCAAGCCCAGCTTCGTCACACCATCCTCGTAACTTATTTAAATTCTCTGGAGTAGTAATAATTCCTAATAATCTTTCCGGTTGCTCCTTAAAATCCACTCCATCTACCCCGCCAAACACCTCCGAACTTCCAGCTATTTCATCCTCTCGCACCGCCGCCTCCTCCTCTGGTTTCGGCAAAAAAGCAAAAATCGCTCCATACGGCATCCAATAGCTATTAGATTCCGCAAAATCACAAGAAGTCTGTATATCCGCTTTCGTAGTCACATCGACTTGATTCGCAAACGAAGTCATACTTTCTCCTCTCTGGTCCGGCGTCTTTAAACCTTGCGTCCGAATGATCTGGCGTACAATACCAAGATTGTTCGACCCATGAAACACCGGATGCAAATCATCCGGCACCGCCTCTCGCACCTGCCCTGCAAAGTTCTTCCTCATTCGCATACGATATTCCACATCCTCAACTGTCGGCACCCGTGCAAACTCTACCCATCCTTCCTGGACTCGCAAGACTCTTTGTCTATCACGTATTTGCTGAGCATATTTTTCCGCGCGCCACTCATCAGACTCAGCAGCCATTTTTTCTTCTAATTTTACTATTCCATCCCGAGTCTTCTCAACTAAGCCCTCATTTCTAGAGATAATCTTCTCAAAGCTCACCTCAGTCTCTCTGACGACTTTCTCCGCAGCACCAAAAAATCTGTCATCCTCAAAAGCTGGCATACTCGCCAGCTCCTCCCATCCCGTCACCACCTCTTCATTCTGCTGTTCCGGCAAAATCTCTCCAGCCATCATTCCTCCTAAACCTTATTCACATTATACCATACTCAATAAAAATCGACCATAAAGTAGCGCCCCGGCTTCCGCCAGAGCGCATACAAATAATGTGGAGTGCCAAACGATTAAACAAAAGCAAAGAAAAGTAAGAATACACCAGTACCAACAATCACCGCCGGGACAAAGAACATCGCCCAGAATCCCACCAGAGAGAAATCCGCTATCGCCGCCACCATATACCCAGTCGCTACTCGATATGTAGCAAAATGGATCAAGAATAAAACAGCGAACACGGCCACCCTCAACAGCACGACTCCGGCCTTCGGCTTGTGATGGTGGACGATTGGGCCCGCAGGACCAAACAGAATTCCCACTTTCTCGCAGAGCAAAGCGCAGAGCGTCGACGCGACAATGAAAATAAAGCTCGTCACCAAGCAAATCCATATGCCCGTCTCCTCAGGATTCTGCAGCAGGCCATTCAGCCAAGCGTAGGCTTTTTCTGCCGGCATACCGGCGATCACCAACAGTTTCTGAAATACGGTCGTCATCATTTTTGACTCCTTTTCATGTACTTAGGACATCCAGTATCCTACCTTCTACTTCCATTGTATCACACATTTCCAAAAATGTCAATACCTATTATGCTTATTTCTCAAAAAATCCATCATTTTCCCACATTTCTCCCCAGAAATCCACTCCTTTCACCTCCTCCCGCCCCTATTTTTCATGAATTTTCTTAATTTTTCCTAATTTTTTAGCACTCTCCTATTGCAAGTGCTAATTTTCTGTGCTATTATAGAGGTACGAAAGGAGTTACAATGCAAATTAAACCTCTACAAGATCGGGTGGTAGCCATCAAAGATGAACCTCAAAAAACGACCAAATCTGGCATCCTGCTCGGCGAAGCTAAGGAGAGCCCATCTTACGCTATCATCGAATCCGTCGGTCCCGACGTCAAGGCCGTTAAGCCCGGCGACAAAATCATTTACAAACAATATTCCACCACCGACGTCAAAGTCGATGACAAGGATTACATTATCGTCAAGGAAGAAGATATCCTCGCAACATTATAAACTTAACTTACTTAAAAAAATCGTCTTTACACTTTCTTGGATAAAGTGCAAAACAATTACTAATTTTCGGGCAAAAAAGATAGATATAATACTTTTGAGACCATCCGCAGGGTAACGACCCGTCCAATGTGAGGAGCGTGAGTAAAGAGGAAAAATTTTCCTCTTTCGAACCGACGAACAATTGGTAGCGACTTGTCGCGTTGGGAGAGGAGGCTTTCACCCGTAACGACGGGCTGAAAGAACTCCGTGTCGAAAAAGTAATATAGCTAGCTTTTTAGCCGAAAGTATATGGGAAAGGAAGAATCCATGGCAAAAAAGATTTTTTATGCCGACGCAGCTCGGGACAAAGTCCTGAGCGGCGCAAAACAACTATATGACGCCGTCAAGGTCACTTTCGGCCCCAAGGGCCAGAACGTCGTGATCGAAAAGTCTTATGGAGGACCTACGATCACACATGACGGAGTAACGGTGGCGGAAGCGGTAGACCTAGGTAGCACTGAGGAAAATCTCGGTGAGCAAATCGGAGCAAAGTTGATCAAATCAGCTGCTCAAAAACTTAATAAGGTGGCGGGCGACGGTACGACTACAGTTACCGTCTTAACATACAACATTCTAAACGAAGCTAACAAACTTATTGCCGCCGGCGTCAACCCTATGGAACTACGCAAGGGGATTGAAGCTGCTGGCGCAGAAATCGTCAAAGGCATTGAGAAAACTGCCGAACATATCGACGGCGACGACAAAAAAGTCGCCGAAGTCGCCTCAATTTCCGCTGGTGATGCCGAGATCGGCGAACTCATTGCAAATGTCATCAGCAAAATCGGCAAAGACGGCGTTGTTACCGTCGAACAAGGCCAAGGCCTCGAAATGGAACAAGAAATCGTCGAAGGCTTCAGCTATGACAAAGGTTTCTCTTCACCATTTTTCGTTACCGATGTCAATCGCCAAGAAGCTGTCTTTGATAAACCTCTCATTCTTATTACCGACAAGAAAATTGGCAGCGCTAGTGAATTGATCCCACTCCTCGAGCAATGCGCTCAAGCTGGTCGCAAAGATTTGGTCATTATTGCCGAAGAAGTCGAAGGCGAAGCCCTCTCTGTTCTCGTCCTCAATAAGCTCAAAGGCGTCTTCAACACCCTCGTCCTCAAGGCCCCATCCTTCGGTGATCGTCGCAAAGAAATTATGGAAGACATTGCTATTCTTACCGACGCTACTGTTGTTTCCGGCGACAAAGGCATGAAGCTCGAAGAAGTCGGCATGGAAGTCCTCGGCTCTTGCGGCAAAGTCATTGCCACCAAAGACGAAACTACCATCATCAAAGGCTCCGGCAACAAAAAAGCCGTCGAAGATCGTATTAATCTCATCCAATCCCAAGCCAAATTAGAAAAATCCGATTACGCCAGGGAAGAGCTCGAGAAACGCGCTGCTGCTCTTCTCGGCAAAGTCGCCGTCATCAAAGTCGGTGGTGCCTCCGAGACCGAAATCGACGAAAAGAAGTTCCGCGTCGATGACGCCGTAGCTGCTACCAAGGCTGCTCTCGCCGAAGGTATTGTCACCGGCGGTGGCGTCACTTTGGTTGAACTTTCTAACCAGCTCAAGGATGATACCGATGGCGCTAAAATTGTCAAACGCGCCCTCAAGGCCCCATTTGTTCACATTATGGAAAATGCCGGTCTCAATTCTCAGGCTCTCCTCGCCGAGGTAGAAAAAGCCAAACCCGGCTTCGGCATCAACGTCATGGAGCCAGACAAAGGTCTTATCGACCTCAAGAAAGCCGGCGTCATTGATCCAGCTAAAGTCACCAAGGAAGCAGTCCTCATGGCTACCAGCATCGCTGCTACCGCTATTACCATGGGTGCTCTCATCGTCGACATCCCTGAGAAACAAGCCCCCGCTACCCCAGATATGGGCGGTATGTACTAATCATTCATTTTATACGGAAAATCACACTTTTCCGTACAAAATCACACTAAGCCTTTAGCGGTTAGACCCCTTTCTTTGAGAAAGGGGTCTACTAAACCCGGAGCGGGGGAGGTGGTAAATGGTTTTGGCGGAATTACTACTATGCAAGAAATGACTGGCGGTATTTGTAACCAAGCTAATGAGAATGATAGTAAACAGCTAATTGATGAACGTGACGGTAAAACCTATTGGGCCACTAAGCTCAAAGATGGTAATTGTTGGATGACACAGAATCTAGATTTAGACCTAAACATCTATAATACATTAACGCCAAACGATACTGACTTGTTGAGCAATTGGACACCATCTGCAAGTACGCAAGTTACACCTAATCCTAGTTTTACAACTACTACCAATGACGTACAATCCTGTGATCCAGCACAAGGCGGTACAGATAAATATTGCGTTGATAATAAATGCAATAACCTTTCCGCTACATCTTCTAACAATGGTCATGATACCCAAGGCAATTACTATTCTTGGGGTGCCGCTACTGCCGGGCAAGCGACAACTCTAACTAGTACCACTGCCGGCGAACAATCAACTCAGAGTATCTGTCCTAAGGGCTGGCGACTACCATTAAGTAAGGACAGTAACAATGCAATTAGCGGATCATTCTATAATCTACTTAGCAAATATGGCTTAACGAGTAACGCTTCTAACACTACTACTGGTTTTGACATATATTCTGCTCCACTTTACTTCGTATATGGCGGCTTCGTCAATAGTAGCTCTCTGGTCGCTGCCGACAGCAACGGTTATTACTGGTCGTCTACGGCTGTTAATAATAACATTGCTTATATTTTATATTTCACTATTAGCGTTAGTCCATCCATCAACGGCAATCGCTACTACGGCTACTCTGTCCGCTGTGTCGCTAGGTAATTAACCATCTACCAAACTAGGAAGTAGGAGAGTACATTAAGTAAAAACAAAAGCGACACCGCGGACAAATCAAAAACTACATACTTACAACTTCTTCCAAATTTACCTAGCCTACTGAGCTATCCGCCTGTTAGTTTGCATCGCCCCCTCCACCACACCACCGTTGAAGGCGGTAATATTTGTCCTTAGGTAGTGTCTATCCTTTGCTATTCTCCAGACTCCCGGAGCACCGGCTTGCAAATTCTATAATTCCTAAGCTCTGCTGGAATTATAGAAATGTAGCAAGACGGAAACGGAGCGACGGATGAGCGAGTGTCACCCGCGACGGCGGGCTGACATGAAGCGTTCTGGAGAATAGTAAAAGGATAGACACAAGACTACTCCAACTTGTAACGCCGTTACAAGTTCAACCCATTTTTCTCTCTGTTATTTTTACAAAATCTAAGTCGATCCGCCACAAAAAGCAGCCTCCTTACTTTTTATCCTTGCATTATATAGAATCATGTGCTATAATATACACAATCTCACAAGCACTTTCATTTTTAGAGAAAAAACAGGAGGGAATTATCATGTCTCGTATTTTACCCGTACTCCGCAGCCCCAAGCCCAGCCGCAATATCACCAAAGAACGCTATCGCCGCCTCCTTTCCATCCTCCCTATCATTATCCTATCTATTACGCTTATCAGCATGATCATCTATATCTTCACCCACCCCGGCTACAAGCTTACCCAGCTCGACAACGGCGACTACCGCGTAGAAATCCAGCTCTCCACCGAGCAAGCCGAACGCCTCGCCACCTACATGGAGGCCAACGAACTATCTTTCTGCACCGCCCGCGACATTTGCCTCCCCGATGGCACCTTCGCCGTCGCGCGTATTAGCTACGACGAAGCCAAATACATTGCCGAATCCGGTACCAACCGCCGCTCTATTTCCATCTGGCACTATTCCGATAACCATTCCGCTACATTCAATGAATCCAATACCGTCGTTTGCATCCCTGTTCAAATTACTTACAGTACCATCCTCGAAGCCATCAATCGTATCGAAATAGAGCGTACCGGAAAAACTCCCATTGCCAATGTCATCCTACCAAACGGCCGCGAAGCCGTCTGCTTCCTTTCATCAGAAAAGCTCGAAGAATACCGCCGCCGCATGCACATTGTCGGCGCCAAATCCATCATTATTCCGTTCTACTTTATTTTAGACAATGCTGCCACCCCCGCTGATATTCCACAAAACCCTCTCTAAACTCTATCTCCCCTCACCGAGGGGAGATTTTTTATTCAAGATTACTCCTCTTCCATCAGGGAATTTCATTTTCAACGATCCAGCCTCGAGTTTTCTATGCAAAAATCACCCCCTTCATCCCCACAAAAATAGCCCCGAAGGGCTATTTTTAGCAAATTCTCACTTAACCTACTTTTCCAAGCACAAAATTCACAATCGCAAACGCCAGCAAGGCTACTACCAGCCCTACTACACCATACAATATTGTATTCTTTCCACGGGTAACTTTTGCAGAATCACCCTGAGAAGTCATCAAATAGAACCCACCCAGAATCATCACGAACACTGCCACCACCCCCAGTATTCCAAAGATTACATTCAGTACATTCTGAATCACCGGCTTTGCATCTTCCGGTGAATTTCCTGGCTCAATATTACACTCCGACAGGGAACTAACGCTAGCTCCCGCTTGAAGTGTACCGCTCGGACAAGTTACAGCGAAAGCCGGCGCACTAAACAACCCAAGTACCACCACCACCAATGCCCCCGCCGCAATCATTATCCGTTTCATATCTTAACAATCTACCTTTCAGATTTTACCCTGCAGTATTAAATAGGCTACCTAATACGAAGTTCACGATTGCAAATGCCAGCAACGCTACTACTAAACCCACTACACCATAAAGAATCGTGTTGCGAGCCTTAGTAACTTTCGCTGCATCACCTTGAGAAGTAATGAAGCTAATACCACCGACAATCATCATCACCACAGCAATAATGCCAACTACACCAATAATAATATTAATAATATTCTTTACGATAGTAAGCAAACCACCTTCCGCATCATCTTTACCCAAAGTCCCTTCCGGCGCAATACTATCAATATACTGATCCCCAGGCGCTGCATAAGCTACTGGTGACAAAGCTGCTACACTACCCAGCCCCGCGATAGTCAACACTGTTGCTACTACACTTAATATTAGTTTTTTCATAAAACTCCCTTTCGATTTTATCTCTTACTTACTATCTTACAACACATCCCCGCTTGTGTCTAGTCATTTTTCCAACTTTCTACTACCTACCAATCGCCCCACCGACAAACTTCACTATCGCATACGCCAAAATCGCCACCACTAACCCTACGAGTCCGTATATTATTATATTCTTACCTCGCTGAATCTTGCTTGCATCCCCCGTGCTCGTCATATACGTAAATCCACCATAAATCATCACGAACACCGCCACCACCCCCAACACACCAATCACAATTTCAATTACATTATTCGCTACCGTATCCGCACTCGTCGTCGTGTTGCACCCAGCCGCTTCCTTCAAATCCTGTGAAATGTTCGGATCCGTACATACCGTATCCTCTGCCCACGCCGGCTGCGCTACCATCCCCATCAGCGCACATATCATCATTATTATACCTACTAATATTTTCTTCATTACATTGCCCCTCCTACAGAGCCAATTACAAATCCCGTTATCAATGACGCTAATAGTACGATTACTAAACCAACTATTGAGAATATCAATCCATGCGTTGCTTTCTTTACCTTACCCGGATCACCTGTCGAAAGTAAATAATCTGCACCACTTTTTATAATAAATATCACCGCTACTAGCCCCGCCATACCGTACGCCCAGTTAAACACATTCTGCACATCCTGCTGTGTGATTCCGCCCTGGTTCCAGCTATCCCCACTAATTCCAAGCACCAACTTCAACGTATTTACAATTACCGTCGCTCCCATCGCTATCACCACACCAGTAATTGCTGACATCAGCGACTTTTTGCCTTTTGCCATCCTCCCTGGATCACCTTGTGACATAATGTACAAATACCCACTATAAATTACCATCGCCACCGCAATGTACCCCACCGCCAAGCTCAAATCAAATAGAATATTTAATACAATCGTCCATACAAAACTCGTCAGCTCCCCCTCGCCATTTATTTGTTTTATCTCTCCGTTCTGACATAACCCTTCATGCCATGGCTTAAATCCCAAAAAACTTCCGCCGCACCCACCATTATTTCCACCATTCTCCCCTTCAGCAAACGCCAATTGCCCCCCAAAACTCGCCGAACATATTAATATAGCCCCTAAAATACCCAAAATTTTCCGTTTCATACCTTCATCTTATCATTTTTTACCGATTCAGCCAACTGTATTTACCTATAAAACCCTCATTTTCTCAAAAATAACCATAACTATTATACAATTTCTTTGCCAATTTCACAAAATCTTCACAAAACCTATTGCCAAAAAAGCTTATGTGTGATATAATGTAAAAATACGCCACCAGATGGGTAGGTGAGGATTATTTATCATGAAAAGAATAACCAAAAGAATTATAGCTAGTTTTGTGCTCATTTTTAGCATAATTTTTGGTTGCTTGTCATTTTCTTCCACCTCTTTACTGGTAAATTCCGCCTTAGCCATCGGCGAAGACGGATCCGAAACCAATGGCTATGTTACCGATCCTACCGTCCCTAATAGCGAGCCTTCTACTCTCCCCGCCAACCCAGACGATCCAGAAACCCCATCCGACCAAGACGAAACCAACCCCTCTGATAACAATACCGAAGAAGGGAATGAAGACGATTCCACCGCCCCAGAAACCGAAGAGACTACCAACGTCTGCTATACTGAATCAGGTGTTCTCGGCTGGATTATTTGTGGTACCACCGAATTTATTTCATCTTTCATTGATAACATCTATTCTGTTATCAATGATTTTCTCATTGTCAAACCTATTTCCATGGATAGCCAGTCCGCCATCTATATCGTCTGGCAATACACTCGCAGTATTACAAACTTCGTCTTTATCATCTTCCTTTTAATCGTCATTTTCTCCCAGGTTACTGGTTTTGGTATTAATAATTATGGTGTCAAACGTGTCCTTCCTCGCCTCATTGTCGCCGTCATTCTAGTAAACCTCAGTTTCATTATCTGTTCTCTTGCCGTCGATGTTAGTAACATCCTCGGCTCTAGCCTACGCGGTTTCTTCGAAGGTATTAAAAATAACATGCTTGCCGCCAGCGGAGAAAACGCCGCTCTTGCCAATATCGGCTTCGGTCAATTTGTTGCCGGTCTTATTGGTGGCGGTACCGTCGCCGGCATTGCTATTAGCGCCGCCGGTGGTCTCAGCAGCCTATTTTGGCTCGTCCTGCCAGTCCTCGTCGGCGCCGCTATCGCTGTCATCACTGGTGTTATCACTATTGCTGGGCGCCAAGCCATTGTCGCCCTCCTTGTCATGATTTCGCCTCTCGCCTTTGTCGCCTATCTTCTTCCAAATACCGAAGTCTGGTTTTCCAAATGGAAAAACCTCCTCACCCGCATGCTCATCTTCTATCCAATGTTTAGCTTCGTTTTCGGTGCCTCCCAGCTCGCCGGCTGGGCCCTCATCGCCTCCGCTAGCGACGGTTTTGGTATCATTCTTGGTCTAGCTGTTCAAGTCTTCCCACTCTTCCTCTCCGTTTCACTCATGAAGATGTCCGGCACCATCCTCGGTAGCGTCAATAACGCCCTTCGCAATCTTGCCTCGCCCATCCAGCGCGCCGCCACAGGTCTCTCCACTATCAATCATGATCGTGCCCGTGACCAATTCATTATGAACTCTGGTGCACCAGGTGCCCACCTCCGTAGATACCTCGACACTCGTCGCGAGCTCCGCATGAACGACGCCCGCAACGTTGCCGAAGCCCGCCATGACCATGCTCTCGAAGCCGCTATGGTCAAATCCTCCTCTATCACTGGCCGTGACAAACTTGGTAATACCACCTGGGAAAAGTCCCCCAATAAATATACCCGCAACGCCAAGACCGCCAATTACTGGCACACCAAAGCCAGCAACGCCGCTATGGCCTACAATAATACCCTCAGTGCTTATGGCCGCCACTTTGACGATGCCGAATCCCAGACCCTAGCCGAAGCCCATAGTGAAGCCTTCCTCGATTCCATGGCCCAGCAGTTCCTAGCCACCAACGAAGCCCAAGCCGACCAAGATTGGCTATTAGACAAATACCTTAAGGCAAAGACTAATCTCAAAAGTAATGTCTACCAATATAACCGCCTGATTAAAGATGCCGCCGGTGGTCTCGGCCACAACGGGGAATCATCCATCATGGGCCAAGTCATTCAGGGCAACTCCGCTATTGAAAATCGCCGCCGCGCCGAGGCCCGCATCATGATTAATAAGTTCGGTATGGAAAAGCACAAACAAGAACTTCGCTGGATGGTGCTCGATAAAAAAGTCAATGATGATGGCTTTGCAGTCGATGCCGCCAATAACGTGATTGAAGATGATCAATACAACCTATTACCAGGCCACGAATATTTACACTGGGATCGCTATATTGGCGTCCACAAAACCACCGGTGCCGAAATCACCAAAGAAGAATACGATGCTTTGTCCGCTAACGAACGCAACCAATATCGCAAAATTAAATACTTTGATATTACCGATGATAATGGCGATGACGTACAACGTGTGTTTGAAGATGACGCCGGTTATATGAAAGAGATTCTTACTGATGATATCTTCATTGCCGATCCAATCGCCCAGCGCTTCTTGGCCGAAATCTATGTTTCCCGTGATCCAAGCCGTTCAAACGGCAAACTCCGCAAATACCACAGCACTATTCGCTCTGCTGTAGATAGTGGTGGTATTAATGGTCACGGCGCCGCCATTACTCCATTACTTACTTCCGCTGCCAACGCCGGTATTCTTGATAGTATGGGGCAAGCCAACATTACTATGCTTCAGAGCCTTGCCGTTGCCATGAAACCAGGTAATCTCCAAAAGAATGATGCCTTCTATATTAATTACTATCGCAAACTCGCCGAGTCTGTCCTTGATCCCGATAAATTTGCTCATTACTTCCCAGATGGTGCCATTCTCAATGGTCGTACCAACAACAATATCCCAATCGGCGGTCTAGAGCTTGCCACCCGCGAAGTGACAGATGCAGATGGCAACGCTCATACTGAACAATATTGGAACCCTGTCAATTACCGAGATGTAGACGCTATCGCCGCCACCAACCCAGCCCGTGCCCTTGAATTACGCAAAAACTTCATCAAGCACAACTATCTCAAGAAAGCCATTATTAGTCTTGTTGGCAGCGTTAACCGCCAGATGACTCCAGATGTCCTCAGCTCTTTGAAGCCTGGCGCCGTACCCGCTCTTAAAGATCTCAGCGCTACTCTCAAGGAAATTGGTCTCTGGACCCTAAATCCAGACACGCCTTTCGAGAATCGCATTGATGGCGATACTAATATCTTCGCTATTCCAGATAGCCAAGATATCTGCCGCAGCGTCTGGGAAGCCCAGGACGAAATCCTTTCCAGATATGGCGTCATCTCAAACCCTGGACGTCAAAATCGTTCAAGCAATTCCCGCCACGCCCGCGCCAATAACCCTAATCTAGTCGACCTCTCCGACTTGCCAGACGATTACGTCGGCGAAGGATTCTTACACCAACAACGAACTCATAGTAGCACAGGTCGTGAAGGTCTCGATGATATATATAATAGTCTCGCTCGCGCCGCCGAATACAACAAGCGTAATGATCCTGCTCTCATTACCGATACTATCGAAGAATACTACACGCTTGCACATCAAACCCGTAGTCTAGAGATTTTCATTCAAGATCTCACTGATTATTTCAATGAGGTTGAATGTCTACGCGAAAGAAGCGTCTACTCTAGGTTTGCCGATATTATTCTACGACACAAAGATCCTCCTCACGCCAGTTCCGATGAAGAAGCTAGCGCCCAAGTTGCCGATCCTTATGGTACCTACGGAGAAGCAGCAATTGACGCCATCAAACAAGAAGTTATCGATCTCATCAATGAGATTAATGCAAAATAATTCCAGTTAGACTTGTGCCCACGCGCAAGTCTAACTTTTACCTTAAATCTCCCTAAATCCACGAGATTTTCCAAGTTTTCCTATAGCAAACTCACTTTTTGTGTTATATAATATATACATGGCAACATACAAAGTTCCGCAAGACGTTGAAGCGGACGATAAGTTATTGGGACCATTTACATTTCGCCAATTCATTTATTTGATGATTGTTTTTGGTTGCATTATGCTTGCGGTGGGTTTGTTCCAGATTCATCCAATTTTGGCAATCGTCCCCATTCCGTTTGCATTATTTTTCGGCGTCCTTGCATTACCCATCAAAAAAGATCAGCCCATGGAAACTTACCTTGCGGCTCTACTTTCATTCTATACTAAGCCCAACAAGCGTTACTGGATGCCCGGTCAGAGCGACTCCGTCATCCTTATTACCGCCCCCAAAAAAGTCGAAGCCCCTCGCGCTCGCGACTTATCTTCTGATGAAGCCGGTCATCGCCTCTCCTTCCTAGCCGAGCTCGTCGATTCCGAAGGCCAAGCCATCAAAAACGCCAGCACTCCCATGAAAGACGAATTCTACGCTGAAGCTTATAACACTACTGACATGTTTGACCGCAATAGCAGTACTAATTACAACCTTAATAATATGATGGTCCAAAATCAAGACGAACGCCGTGCCGCCGTTGTCGAGCAGATGAAATCCGCCATCGCCGAATCCGACTATAATTACGAAGCTCGCAACGCCAATCAAGGCGCCATGCATCTCCCCGGTCAGCGCATTATTCAGCCCCGCAGTGGTTATAATGGCACCAATAATAATTTTACCCCTTCTGGCGCGCCCGCCACAATTTCCGGTTTCGAATCCCCCGCCGTCTTCCAGCCTATCATTGACGGTGGCCAGCCCGCCGATCTTGATAACCCCGCTACCGTCCAAGCCGAAATGACCGCCTTTGCCGATAATATTGCGCCTTCCGCCACTCCGTCCGTCGCCCCATCAGAAAACATCCAGCAAGAAGCCGATCGCATCCGCAAAGAAAACGAAAGTGAAGTTTATGTATCATTACATTAAGGAGTTATACTAATGAACCCGCAAAACAATTTAGGTCAAACCCCACAGCCCGGCGCTCAGCCTGGCCCGATGCCTATGCCTACAAACATGCCTATGCCGCCTCAACCCGGGCAGCCTATGCCTGGACCTGCCCCTCAGCCGCCAGTCCAGCCCATGGGAATGCAACCAGGCACGCAAGGTCAATTTGCTCAATCACAGTTTAATCAGCCCCAAGCCAATCAACAGCAAATCCTCCAGCAGCAGCAAGCTGCCATGCAAACTGGCCGCGCTCAGCTCGTTACTCCTCCCGCCCTCGAAGGTCCCCAGGCCGTCGGCTCACAGACTTCCACTCAACAAATCGTCGAGAACCCTATCTCCACTCAATCCACTCTTATGATCTCCGAACTCCGCGATGGCGTAGTTATCATGAAAGACGGCTCCTTCCGCGCCGTTGTCGCTTGTCAATCTATCAACTTTGACCTCATGTCAGAAAACGAACGTGAAGGTGTTGAATATAGTTATCAAAATTTCCTTAACTCGCTTAACTTTACTATTCAAATTCTCGTCCGTTCCCAGCGTGTCGACATTGGTCCCTACATCGAGCGTCTTTCTACTATTCGCCGCAACAACGACAATATGCTTCTCGGCGTCCTCATGGATGATTACATTAACTTCATCGACATTCTTTCTCAAGAAGCTAATATTATGGATAAATCTTTCTTCGTCGTTATTCCATATTATAGTTCCGCCGATGCCGAAGCTTTCGTTAATCAGACCAAAAACCTCTTCAAGAGTTTTGGCAAAAAAGCCCCTGCCGTCACTCGTATTAATCGCGACACTTATAATAAAGCCGTCGATGAGTTAAACAACCGCGTCGAGACTGTCATTTCCGGCCTCTTCAATATTGGTATCCAATCCGTCCGCCTCAAGACCAGGGAACTAGCCGAGTTATATTACAACTTCAACAACCCAGACACCGCCGTCCGTGAACCATTAGTCGACTTTACCAAACTCGCGACTACTTATGTACGCAAAGGAGATAAGCCAAATGAGCAAGAAAAATAATCAAAACAAGTTAACTGCCGCAGAAATTGCTATTCAATCCCAAGCTGCCGAAGAAGCAGAAGTCCAGCAAGCCTTCGAGCAAGGCATTACTACCCTCCGCGACCTCATTTCCCCTAGCTCTATCGAAATTCACTCTGCTTATTTCCGCCTCGGCACTAAATATGGCCGCACCATATACGTTTATGGCTATCCTCGTTCACTTTACACCGGCTGGATTTCCCCGCTTATTAATATCGATGAGGTACTTGATGTTTCCATGTATGTTTACCCTGTCGAGACTACCGTTGTCATGAAAAACCTCCGTAAGAAAGTCACCCAGCTTGAAGCTAGTTATAATGTCAACGCCGAACGTGGCAAAGTTCGCGACCCAGAAATCGAAGCCGCCATCAACGACGCCGAAGAGCTCCGCGACAAACTCCAAGTCGGTGCAGAAAAATTCTTCCGTTTCGGCCTCTATATTACCCTATGGGCAGATTCACTCGATGAATTAAGTTTCGTCCAGCACAAAATCGAAACTATGCTCGGCCAGCAAATGATCTTTAGTAAAGTCGCTAGCTCTCAGCAAGAACAGGGAATGAACAGCTGTATGCCTCAATGTACCGATCAGCTCCAAATCCGCCGCAACATGAACACCGGCGCTATCAGCACCAGTTTTCCATTCACTTCTGCTGATCTCACTCAAGAAAAAGGTATCCTCTATGGTATCAATATGCACAATAACGGCCTTGTCATCTTCGATCGCTTCAGCCTAGAAAACGCCAATCTCGTCGTCTTTGCTAAATCTGGTGCCGGTAAATCTTTCGCCGTCAAGCTTGAAGCTCTTCGTTCCATGATGATCGGTAGCGAAATCCTCATTATCGACCCCGAGAATGAATATCAGCGCCTCTGTGATGCTGTCGGCGGCAGCTATATTCGCTTATCCCTCAATTCCGACGTTCGCATTAACCCATTCGACCTACCAAAGGTCGTTGATAGTGAAGATGCTAATGATGCGCTGCGTGCGAACTTAGTTACTCTACATGGTCTCTTCCGTCTCATGCTCGGCGGTAATCAAATCGGCCCCAATGGCCAGGTCGTTCCTGCCCTCACCGCCAATGAAGAAGCCGATCTCGACCAAGCCCTTATTGATACCTACGCCCGCGCCGGCATTACTAGCGATCCTAATACTCACCAAAACATGCCTCCTACCATTATCAATCTTTACGACACCCTACTCCATATGGGTGGCACTGGCCCCGGCCTCGCTCAGCGCCTACGTAAATACACCACTGGTACCTTCGCCGGCATCTTCTCTCAGCAATCCAATATCGACATCAACAACCAAATGGTTGTCTTCAACATCCGCGACCTCGAAGACGAGCTCCGTCCCGTTGCTATGTATATTATTCTTTCCCACATCTGGAACATTGTCCGTGCCGATCAAAAACGTCGCCTTCTCATCGTCGATGAGGCCTGGCAGCTCATGAAATACGATGATTCCGCTAACTTCCTCTTTAGCCTTGCCAAGCGTGCCCGCAAATATTACCTCGGTCTCACTACTATTACCCAAGACGTCGAAGATTTCATGAGTAGCAAAATGGGCCGTGCCATCGTCGCCAACTCATCCATGCAATTATTATTGAAACAATCCGCCTCTGCCGTCGACGTCCTATCTGACGTGTTCAAGCTCACTAGCGAAGAAAAGAAACGCCTTTCCAACTTCCCAGTTGGCCACGGCCTCTTCTTCGCCGGCCCCAACCACGTCCATATCCAGATCATCGCCTCCGAGACCGAAGAATCTCTCATCACCACCCGCCCAGGAGATAAACGCTAATTTATAATATCTACTTAAAATATTAACTTATGCCTACTAACACTAACAAACAAGCTCAGTCCCAAACCGGCTCCTTCCAGCCAGGTGTTAGTAAGCATGAGCCATGGGATGATATCTCTGGAAGCCCCACCCATTATGATGATGGAGTAAAAGGTAATCACGACAATGGCGGAAACGTTTCCGATACCAAAGGTAACTATGATAACGGCGGTAATTACATTGCTCGCAATAACTCCGCTGTTGACACTTTTCGTAATGCAGAAAATACCGCCGCTTCTAGCCGCGAGCCATCCTATTATCGCGGTAATGGGAATAAGACCGATAACGACAGTTCTCAGTCCAAAGCCAAAGGTAAAAAGAAAGGCATTGGCGCCATTATCACTATCGCTCTCATTTTAGCTGGTGGCGGCGCCTTCCTCGGCGCATCCAACTCACTTCTCGCCCCAGCCATTAGTGCTCTTATGACTAGCAGTACTCAAACCAGTTATACTAGCTACACTCTACGCACCAAATACATCATGAAAGGTATGATGAACGACGCTGGCGGTACGGTTACCACCAGTTGGACTGGGTCCAAAAAGTACTCCAAAATCCCTACGTACATGAAAAACCGTCTTGCCAAATACGGTTTTGAAGTTGAAGGTTCCGGCAAAAACACCCGTTTCTCATGGACTCATACCACCGCCAGTGGTGGCACCGAAACTATCAGCGGTATTGACGCTCAAGAATTTCTTAACATGTTCAATGACAATGTTGAATTCCGTACCGAATTTATGAAAGCCAAACGAGGGCGGGTTGCAACCTTCTTTGATAATGTTGCAGAAAAAATTTATCGCAAACTTGGTATTAGCCGCAATGTTTTCAATGACTACAAGCAAACCGGTGATGCCGAAGTTGATAATAACAGCTGGCGCAGTAAAATGGAATCTGTTTTTGATAAGGGTAGAACCACCATTCGTACTAACGCCGAAGGTGAAGCGGTTGATCAAAACGGAAACCCAATTTATGAGACCGACTCTAACGGCAATCTAATATACGACGATAATGGAAATCCAATCCCAGTTCGAGATGAAATTAATAGTTCTGGCACTGCCACCAGCGGCTCTGCCACCGACGAAATAGATGCCAATGCTAAAGCTAGTGGCATGGTCGCAGATATATCTAATAAAGTCGCCCAGGTAGGCTCCGTCGCCTGTACTTTTGCTAGAATCGGCAGCTCCATCGCCCTTAGCGCCGCCGCTATGGAAATATATCAATCTATTGATTACTTCATGACCCAGCTAGAACCAATCAGCAAAATGAAATCCGAACTTGGCGAATCTTCACCTATCAATGCTCTATTAAATTTTCTCACCACACCATATACTACCAAAGTCGAAGACTATGCCTCCACCTCAGTTTCCTATAGCAACGGCGAACAGACAATCCCTACTCAAGAACAGTCCGGCGCCGCAACTGAGGGTGCTGGCTTTCTCGCTATGACTGCTGACGCCACTGGCCCTCAAGCCATATCTCGCACCAAAAATTATTCTATCGAACGAATCATTATCAGTATGGGCGGCGCGTCCATCGTCGGCGCCAAAGCATCCGAGGTTTGCGAAGGCGTTGATATTACTCAAAGTATTGTCTCTATTGGCACCGCCATTGCAACCGGTGGCGCATCCATTATTGCTGGCTTCTTCACTGATTTATTTAAAAATCTTGCCATCCAAATTAGCGTTAGCGCCGCCCTTAGCTTTATAATACCTAGTGTTGCCAAAATTCTCTTCTCCAATACCTTCAATATCACTAATGGTATTCCAGCCGGAGAAATGCTCGCTCGCGGTGCTGCCGCCGCTAATATGCGCAACGGTCGCTCCGGCAGTGGGCAATCCCCCTCCAGCAAAGACGTCGTACTTGCTTTTAATCAAAACACCAATCAAGTTCTCGCCCTTGAAGCCGAGCAAGATCGCGCTACTCTTAGCCCATTTGACACCAGCAACCGTAATACCTTCTTTGGTAGCATTGCCTACAGCCTCCTCCCCACCATCACTTCCACTAATCTCACTGGCCTTTCCTCTTTCCTCCGCTCTACAGCTAGCTCATTATCTTCTATCGTCAGTCGCGGCGTTTCCGCCGATGGCGAAGGTAGTAGCTATCTTACCACCTTTGGCGATTGCCCCATGCTCGACCAAATTGGCGCCGTCGGCGATATGTATTGTAATCCAATCGTCACTACCGACATGAGCACCATAGAACTTGAGCCAGATGATGAAGAATATAATAAAGTCATAGCCGACAGCATGGAATCCTGCGACGAAGAAGGGAACTGCAAAATCAAAGAAGACTCTGATCTTGCCAAATATATCACTTTCTGCGATGGCCGCGATTCACCATTCGGCGCCGTTGATCAAAACATCCTTGGTGCTCTCGAAATAGGAAATTTCTTCCTCAATAGTATCCCTATCATAAGTGATATTATTGGAATCATTGATGCTGGTATCCATCTAATTAATATGGCTTGGGCCACCGGCGCCAACTGCGTCAATACCTCTGGTAGCTCCGTTGCGGCCAATACCCCTACCGATAACAATAGTTTCTGGAACACCAAAGGAAAATACTACCAACGTTATATCGAAGATCAACGAATTCTAGAGCAGATGGGTGCTTACGAAGGATCCAAAAATCCAGTCATCGCCTACGAAGAAGCCTATGAAGCTAAACACCCTACCGACAATAGTTATATTGGTTATCTTTCCCGCATTTCCGGTCTCACTCCAGAAAACACCGAGACCGTTCTCGCCTTTGTCACTTATTACGACTTCGTCAACCAATACGACCCCACCCTCCGCATCGCCATGCAAAGCGGCGACACTACCGAGATTAAAAGCGGGGAAGAAGTCGTCGCCGCCATCCTCGACCAACAGTTATTATTCTCCGATCATAATTTAGTCCACAGCCCTATCGAAACCAATTCCCCCACCCGCGAACACATTATTTATTTCGACCTACGTAATCGGAGTTATATCGCCTAATGAGTAAAAGATTTGTTCAAAAAACTAAATTTAAGCTCCTATTTCAATCCACCCTTTGCATTTTCCTGAGTCTCCTCCTCATTAATCCTGCCTCTGCCGCTAACCCCTCTGAAGCCGTCTTAGATTTCAATGAACTCAATGGCGTTTTCTATTACAACGCATTCGGCTCAAACCGTGGCGGCGGATGTTTTGGCAGCGCAGGAGCCAACATGAATTACGCTGGTGTCACCGTCTTCTCCGATGGAGAAATGCAAGCTATTGAAGAGAATCGACCATTCTACGAAGCTGCCGCCGAAGCAGCTGAAGCCGAAGGTTTTTATATTACATGGCAAATCATTGCCGTTGTTCATAGCATGGAAGCCAGTTTGCGCCGTTATAATCCAGATAATGGACAAGGTGCATACCAGTTATACTCATATATCCAATCCAATCCACCTTTTTTGCCAGCCGGCGCTATCTCAGATGAAGAATTTCAACGTCAAACTAATATCGCCGTTCTCGAAGTTATGCGCGCTAAAGCTGAAGGATTAGACCTCAGCAACGATGAAGATATTAAACAATTCTTCCTTAATTACAATGGTAGCGGCGGAGGCCATTACAAAGATAAAGCTGAAGCCCTATTTGGAGTTGGTACTCCAACTTATGAAGGTTCACCATATGTCATGAATCGTTTTGACGCCCTGCGAGACCCCCAAAGTGGCAACATGAGCGACAGCTGGAAGGGGGCCTATGTTGGAGATGGAGTTTATGATCCAGAAGCTACCTGGAAATCTACTTTTGGCGCCTATGTCAAATACCAAGCTCTCGGCGGAGGCAGCGGTGGAGCCGCTTGTGGTGAACTTATGTCTGGCGGCATGACCGCAGACGAAGCTTACTCTTTTGTCGAAACCTACGTCAACGACCCTAGTGAATGCGAAGATTGGTCTACTATCTGTCACATTTTCAAAGACGGCGTTGGTGAACGTGGCGCTAACTGTGTTACCTATGTCCAATATTTTCTAAATAAATACACCTCACTTGGTATTATTTCACCAATGGGAAACGGTGGCGATGTTGTTAGCAATTTAATTAATAATCATGGTTTAACCGACGGCGGCAACATACCTCGTGCCTACGCCGTATTTAGCACTAAATCGCCTAAATACGCTAGTGCCGTCTGCGACGATAACACCGGCGAACTTTGCGGTCACACTGGTATCGTCCTAGGTATCAATGAAGAAGCCGACGAGATCTACCTTGGTCAAATGGCTTATGGAGCTAAACGCGATTGGGGTCTCACCCATGTCGTCCGCAAACTTAGTGATTATTCAAATGGAGATTTTACCTATGCTTATACCGATGAATTTCTAAAGGGGAACATCTAATATGCAACAAAACACTAAACCAAAACTGATTCTTTTCGGTAGTATAGCAATTTTCATTATCATTGTAGCCGGTATCCTTGCTGCTAGTGGAATTTTCCATAAAAATCCATACGGCACTTCTACTAAAATCGATAATTTTAATCGTTACTTTAAGGAAGTTTCCGATAATACTCGCGACGCCACTTTCGCCGCATTACACACTACTATCGCTGACAATCTTCCTGAAGAGCAAGAAGTTCCAACTTCCGGAGCCATCATCCGCCAAGATTCTATTACTAACTCATACAATGAAACTTCTTTAGCTACACTTAGTACATTCCTAGTTGACATCGAAACCATCCAACAAACCTACCAAATTCAGATGAATTGGTCTAATAATCCTAACGCCGAAATTGCCGGCTACTCCATCTTGGTTACCTGTCCTAGTCAAAACCAATTAATCTATCCATCCTTCACTTGCCAAGATATGCTTACCAAAGACCCTCTTAATAACCTAACAAACCAAAACCCTATCATCAATAAATTACCAATTACAGTATCTGAATATACGGATAATTATTCCAATCTCATCTATTATAAAATTAGTTACAAAGCTAATGAGGATTATAGTAAAATTACTATTATTATCGACGATTACTCCGGGGGAAATCGAGAACGTGCCATTCAAAAACTTACAGAATATGGAGTTAAACCCGATCAATACAAAATCCAATATAATGACGAGAGCTATCTAACCCAGACTCCACCTCGTTCAGAATAAAAATACTCAATAGTGCCGCTCAGTCGGCGCTATTTTTTCGCTTTCTAACCCTCCAAATTCACTCTACAAGCCCTCCAACTTTCTAGACCCACCAACTATAGCACTCTAGAATCAAAGCAAAATCCATTTTCACTTCATTTTTAATTCCATCAAACTAAAAAGAGTTCATTCCATTAAACCCGAACACTTTTCCAAAAACCGAACAATACTTTACATAATTACACCATATTTCAGAAACTATACAATACCACACTTTTCCACGCTTGTGGAAAACCAAGTCATTCATCCATATTACCAATATTATTACTAAATAAATTTGCCGCCCAAATCATTAAATTTATAATTTTTTCACTCCATCCCTATTTTCCACATTTCCACCTACCTATGTGGAAAACTCCCACATCCACAACCACTTTATTCCTACTAACAGGGAATTATTAAATTTTATCCAAAAGTGTTTTTCCACTTTTCCACCAACTTTTCCACACACTACTATAGCTATTTTAGAATGCTAAGTATTGAAGAAATATTACCCACAATAACCCTGCACATATCTTAATTCCATCAACAAAAAATGCACAAACCTGCCAAATTATTTTAACTTTCTGCAAAAAAAATCAAATAATGTGAGCAGACGAAAAATAACGAAAAAGAAAAACTTTAGTTTTTCTTTAGAGTGACGCAGTCTACCAGATCACACTGACCACCTACGGAAGTTAATATGATGTGAACAGGTGAGGATAGTGAGAGAAAGAAAATTTATTTTCTTTCTAGAACGACGCAACCTGCCAAATTATTTTGACTTCCTACAGAAGTCAAAATAATTTGGTTATCCCTAAAATTCTTCACCAAGCATTTTTGCCTCATCTCATCCAGCTCAGAAAACACATCATCTAATAATACTACCGGCCTCTTTCCAAGTACTTCTAATACTAAATCCGCCTCTATAAATTTCAATGCCAATACGCTCGACCTCACCTCCCCCCTACTCGCTGATCCATCTGCTTTCACTTTATTAAAAATAAATTCATAATTATCATGATGCACCCCATAGCTCGTATGACCAAGCAGGGAATCACGCCCAAAGTTTCGTGTCATCCTCGCGAGATAATCACTTTCCGTTTCCACTTCGCTTACGTATTCCAGCCGCACCTCATCACCATTCTCTGCAATCGACCTATATACATCTGTAAAATTTTGATTAATTCTTTCTACGAGTTTTTCGCGCTCTTTTCTTAGCTCCACTCCATGTTTCGTAAGTAAAATATCCCAAGAAAACAAATCTCCCGGATTCACCTCTTCATTTTTTAATAATTCATTCCTCTGCCTTAGCGCTTTATTATACCTTGCTAAGTTCACACTATACTGATCTGATAACTGCCCAAACATCCGATCAAAATACCCCCGCCTCGAAGTCGGGCTTGACCCTACCAGATGTAAATCATCCGGTTCAAACAATACAATCGGATACTGCGATTTTTTGGGTAGCCTCTTCGACTTTTTATCCTCCGCCAAAAATTCTTTCTTTACCCCATCATACACTGCTACAACTTTTCTACCATCTTCATATTCCAGCTCTACTCGGTAAAACTCCGCCCCCCGTTTTATAATGTCTTTATCTGTCGCCCGGAAACTTTTCCCTCTCAGCGTCTCGTATATCGCCTCAAGAATCGACGTTTTCCCACTCCCATTTTTCCCCATAATCCGCGTCGTCTGTTCATTACAATCCAGCTCAAATCTTTCGTGACTCCGGAAATTCATCAATTTCACATTCTTAACTATCATCAACTTCCCCAAGAAACTTCTATTCTAACTCTTCAGTGGCATCACAATATGTATATAATTATTACTCTTTTCACCCCTTATTACTACCGGATCCAGTTTATTTGCAAACCCCAGCTCTATCTCTTCTCCTACCGTCGCATTCAATGCATCTAGTAAAAACTTCGAGTTCAGCGTCACTTTACCATCTGCGTTTACTTCCGTTTGCATTTCCGAACTATTTTCCCCCAGTTCATTTGCTACCGCCGCTATCGCAAAACTCCCGTTCTCCGTACTCGTACTGCACACTACCGATCCACCCACTTCTCTTGCAAATAACGCCGCCAGCTTTGTAATTCTCATTAGTTCGTTTTTGTTAAGCTTCACACTTATCTCTGATTCTTTCGGTATCAATTGCCGATAATCAGGGAACGAACCATCCACCAATTTCGACGTCACTTCCACGTCTCCTAGTCGGAACTTTACTTGCGTCTCATCAAACGAGATTTCCACTTTTTCCACTTCTTCGCCTAATGACCGCAAAACTTCTTGTAATGAAGATGTCGGCACGATTGCATTCACATCCGCTTCCACTTTTTCCACGATCTTTTTTTCTGCTAATCTATATCCATCCGTTGCCGCTACATATAGTCCGCCCTCAAATGTATTAAAATACACTCCAGTTAGCGCCGGCCGCGTCATATCACTACTCGCCGCCATCATCACTTGCGAAAGTCCCGCCTTAAACTCGTCCGCCCCCACCTCAAATTTCACCACTTTCTCACTATCAAGCTCTGGTAATTCCGGAAAATCATCCGCCAGCGCCCCATTAATCATCGAACGCGAACTGCCCGCTTTTACCTCTACTTTTGCTCCCTCAGCTACAATCTTTACCGTCTCCCCTCTCTGTAAATTACTCACAAACTCCGCAATCAGTTTCGCTGGTACCGTAACTACCCCGTTCTTACTACTTGTTACCGATAAAAAACTTACTACTGCCATATCTAAGTTCGTTGTAGTTAGACTTACCTTATTATCATCTACCCTTATCAATACATTAGCCAGAATCGGTAATGTTGCTCTCGAACCCGCTGCCACTCTACTCACCCCGTTTAGAGCCTTCGCTAACTTTTCCTGTAAAATCTCAATTTCCATAAACTTCTTTTACCAGCCTTTCCTATATAAATATTAATAGTAGTAATAGTAAGGGCTGTGGAAATTGTGTAAAACCCCACTTTTACCCCTGTTATACCATGTGTAAATCACCCTGCAAAACTTTCCCACAGCCCAGCGGAAAACTCTCACTTCTACACCAAAATATGTGCAAAACCATTTTTCCCACAGCCCCCGCAAAACTTTCCCACAGCTTTCCCACAAACTTTCACGCAGGCTTTTCCACCACTTTTCCACAACTACCACTTTTTCTCCACCTATCACACTTACTTCGCTATCCATAAATCTTTTCTTTAATCTCGCCAATCTGATCGCGCAAGTTAAAATTCAGCTTCAAATCCCCCTCAATCTTCTTGATTCCGTGCATTACCGTAGTGTGGTCTTTCACGCCTACCTCTAATGCAATCTTCGGTGTACTCATACTTAAGTCTTTCGACAAAATATACATCGCCACTTGCCGCGCATTTTTAATGTGAGCCACTCTACTCTTACTACACATCTCCTTTGGTGTTAGTTGGTAATACTTTGCCACCTTCTCCACTACCACCTTCGGCGAAACCGTCTTCGCTCGCGTGCTACTTACAGTATTTACATACCCTTCGTTTATCACTTCGAGCGGCGTCATATTCTTGAAGTCCGCCACCGCCAAAATATGCGTTAGCTCTCCTTCGAGCGCCCGGATATTAGTTTTTACATTATCCGCAATATACTCAATCGCCTCATCTTCAATCTCCGCCCCCCGGAATTCCGCCATCGACTTCAGGATTGCACACCGATCCTCAAATTGTGGCATCTGTAAATCAAACTCCCCCGATTGCGACAGCCTCGACGCCAGCCTCTCATCCACTGATTTAATCTGATCCGGTAATCTATCTGAAGTCACGATAATTTGCTTATCATGTTGTGTTAGCTCATTAAAAATATCAAAAAACTCCGCTTGCGACGCATCCTTATTCATGATCATTTGGAAATCATCAATAATTAATACATCTAGTTTCCGAAACCTCTGCCGAAACTCATCACTTTTTTTATTTTGTAGTGACTTAATAAAATCCGAATAAAAGCTCGATATCGGCGTATATAATACTTTTAATTTCGGATCTCTCTTCAAAATTTCATTACCGATCGCCTGCACTAGATGTGTCTTTCCTAAGCCCGGCCCACCATACAAGAAAAATGGATTATATCTTGTCCCTGGATTATCGATCACATTTCGTGCTACGCTGACTGCAAGATCATTATTTGATCCAATTACAAAATTATCCAACGTGTATCTTGGGTTTAACCCCGTTTGCAGGGAACCATTCACTGGCGTCGACGATCTATAATTATTTGTCGCCACATTCGCGATCGACTGAATCGGCCCTACCTCCGCCCGTGCTTTCGGCTTAGGCTTCTCTCGGGTCAAAATATCGTATCGCAGCTCCTTTACCGTCACGTCATTGTGCTCAAACGCCGCCTTAATAATATCCGAGTATTTTGCCTGTAACTGCGTCCGCTTAAACACATTCGGTACACCAATTATCACCACCCCATCATCCGTCGAAATCAGCTCCGCCCCAGTAAACCACGTAGAAAATTGCTCGCTAGGAATCGACTGCTCCACCTCCGCCAAAACACTCTTCCATACGTCAAGCATGACCCCTTGTGACCTCCTTCTTTATTACCTCCATTATACCACCCCTCCCCCGACTTTTCCACAGTTTTTTCTCAATTTTTCTTCATGTCATAATATAAAAACCATCCAACAGAGGTAAGTTTTCCACAACTTTCCGCAAAACCTCTGGTTTAATATGTGGAAAACTTCTTGAAAAAAGTGGAAAACTGGTGTATACTAGAACAAGTAATTGTGATATTAAAAGCAATAGAGTAATTAGATTGGAGAAAATATGCCAAAACGCACATATCAGCCACACAAACGCCAGCGCAAAGTCGAACACGGCTTCATGAAACGCAATAGCACTAAGAATGGTCAAAAAGTTCTCAAACGTCGCCGTATCAAAGGCCGCGCTCGCTTGACCATCTAATAAACCAAAATAAGCTTCTCAGCAGGGAAGCTTATTTTTTATTAATACCTAGCCGCAGATATTTGTGGATACAAATTCTGCGCAGCTAGGCACAGCTAAAAGAGGAACCGCAGGTAAATTTTTGCAATTTTTGTATAATATTGATATAATATAAGCATATGTTATCTCAAAAATACCGTTTCCACTCTCGGGGCGGAGTCCGCTACACCTATCAAAAAGGCAAAACCATCCGGACTCCAATTTTAGCGCTCATCTACGCTCATAATACCCGTCACCACCAGCGCTTCGCTGTCGTCGTCTCTAAGAAAGTCCTCAAATCCGCCGTCGGCCGCAACGCCATTCGTCGCCGTGTTTACGAAGCTATTCGTCTCGAACTCCCCGAGTACACTTATCACATGGACTGTATTTTTGTCGTCTATAATAAAAACGTCCTCACTATGCCTTTTCTCGATCTCCGTCGTTCTATTAAGGATCTCCTCACTCGTAGTATTTCAAACTAAAAATTCCCCGAAACAGGGAACCATCGAGCGGAAGTCTTGATTTTTATACAAAAGTTTGCTAGAATAGGGTTATAAAAAGGTTTTAGTTTCCTTTGGTTTTACCGAAGGAAACTTTTATTTCTAGGCCAATTTTACTCAGCCGTAAACGAAACGCAAATCTAATCATAAGCACCTCTCCTACATTCTTATAAGTTACTATTGGGCTATCGACCAAAAGATAAAATCTTGACCTCCGCTACACTTCGATTCTATCATGGATTTTTGATAAAGTCCATAAGTTTTTTCTAGAAAAAATGATAATCTTGATAAATCTTACGTAAAAAATCAACCTTGCTAACCCGCACACATATTAAATAATCTGATAAACTTTTTGTAAAAATCAATCTTGCTAAATCGTGTATATATTAGTAATCTAATAAGCCCTATCTCAAAATTCAATCTTGCCAAATCACATATATATTATATATCGATCGCCACTAATATATCACCACCCGCATATTCCAGATTAAAAACCTAAGATTTTCCTAAAAATCCCCCTTCCATCCTAGTCATCCCTATTAAAGTATGCTATAATGATATTATGTTTGCATTTATAGATATGATCATCGTCCGTCCAATCACGAATATCTTATTCCTGATTTACGGTCTCGTCGGTGATTTCGGTCTAGCCATTATTCTTTTTACCGTTTTAGTAAAAATCTGCCTTTGGCCTATCGCTAAGCGCCAGCTCCATCAGACTCGTCTCATGCGCAAGATTCAGCCTGAGCTCGCCGAGATTAAGAAGAATTGCAATGGTAATCGTCAGCTCGAATCCCTCCAGATGATGGATTTGTATAAACGTAATAATATCAAGCCTTTCCGCTCCATGCTTACGCTCATTATTCAGTTGCCTATTTTTATCGCTCTCTATACCGCAGTTCGCGTCATGGTTTTACCCACTGCGTCCGATAATCTAGAAATCCGCGCTTACGCTCCCGTGCGTCAGCTTGAACGCGTCGAGGAAGTTGTTCAGCTTCAGCAGCCTTATCTAGACTACCAGAAGCAAGTTACCGACATCCGTAATGATAGTAATCTAAGCGACGAGGACAAGAATAATAAAATCAATGAGCTAGAAAAAGTCTCCTACGATTTCCATCCTAAGCTCTTTGGAGTTGTTGATCTTGATGTCAAAGCCGGCTTCGGTTCGCCTAGCGCCATGGTTATCTTAGTCTTCGCCCTTGCCTCTGCCTTTACTCAGTACTGGGTTTCGCGCCAGCAGCTCCCCTCCAAGAAAAACGGCCGCAAGACTTTCCGTCAAATCATGGCCGAAGCTGCCGATGGCAAAGAGCCTGATCAGACCGAGCTTAATCAAATTGTCTCTGGCCAAATGGCTTATACTATGCCGATTATGATGCTTCTTCTTATGATTAATCTCCCCGGCGCCCTCGTTTTCTATTATCTCATTAGCAATCTCATGACCGGCCTTCAGCAGAAATATATCCTCGGCAAAAAAGAAGAACAAATGGAAATTTCCGCCGATAAGAAAATCATTCGCCAGCTCAAGAAAATCGAAGAAGCTCAAGTTGTTAGCGAACCTACTAATAATCGTTGGATGCCCAGCAAAAATTCCACCAAAAGTGAAGACAAACCTGGCGTAAACGTCACGCGGATTTCCGCTAAGAGTAGTCGCAAAGGTCATAAGAAGAAAAGGAGTTAATTTATGAACAAAGATGAATCCATACGTTTCGCCACCAAGTATCTCGAAGATCTGCTATCTTTCTTCGGTATCAATGTTGCCGTTGATTCCACCGTTGATGACGAAGTTATCCAGCTTGCCATCCCCTCTACCTCTATGAACTCTCTCTTAATCGGCAAAGAAGCCCAAAACCTCCGCGCCCTCCAGCACATCGTTTCTATGGCTCTTACTAGCCGCAGCGCCGAGCTTACGCGTGTCAATGTTGACGTCGCTGATTACAAACGCCAGCGTGCCGATCGCATCGCCGAGCAGGCCGAAGGCTGGATTCGCGAAGTCCGCGCCACCGGCAAGACTCGCATTCTTAATCTCAACGCTGCCGATCGCCGCATCGTCCACAAAGTCGCCCAAGATTACTCCGATATCCGCACCCACTCCGAAGGAGAAGGGAAGGAACGCCAGCTCTTCCTCGAAAAAATCACTGATTAAACTGGTCTCATCTTATCCAGACAAAACTACCAACAAGCTCAATCTAGCAGAGCAATACTCTCATTCTAGCACACCATAAGCATTTTGTCAATAGTACTATCATAAAATAGGCAATTCATGCAAAAGTTGTCTATTTTTTGGTGTTTTTTCCACAACTTTTCCACAAAGTATTCCACATTTCCACTGTATTTATCCACTGCTTCGGATTAATTTATCCACAGCTTATCCACAGGGAAATACTATTTTTCCACATATCCACATCTGTATGTGGAAAACTCACCACATAGTTATTCAAAATTCACTGCATTTAATTATTCTTCTCCCCAATCCCGCCAAAAGATGTTACAATAGAATTGGTTAAACAGATTTAGAATAAACTTCAGTATTTTTTATACGAAGTGATAATTAAAAGAAATAACATGAAATGGCGCCGAGAGCGGCTCAGATGTTGTTTCAATGATTATCACTGGAGCTAAATCTGTTTAACCACCGTTCGCGGTGCCATTTTTATTCGGAATTAGGTGGTTCTCCGGACGGTGTGTAAATCAAAAGGAGGCCAGATGCTAAAAATACATAAACCATTTTCTAAACGTAAGTTATTTTTCCTAGGAATAACTTCTATTTGTATTGCCTCTGGCCTCTGTGCCCTTAGTTATCTTACTTACACTCCCGAACTAAGCCACGCCGAGACAGTTAGTTATCGTAGCCTCGATGATATTACTTACATGCAAGAAATGACCGCCGCCATCTGCAAGGCATCCGTCGAGAACGAGACTAAGCAGCTCATCGACTCCCGCGACGGCAAATCCTACTGGGCGACGAAACTAAATGATGGCAACTGTTGGATGACCCAAAACCTTGATCTCGATATTCCTGCCGAAGGGCTGAAAGCCAAAGATACTGATATTCCGGCAGATTGGAATAGTAATTCCACTTATAAACCAGAAGTCACTCAGATCACGGCTAATCCAAATTTTGGCAATTCAAATAACAACATTAAATCATGGGATCCAGCATTAGGAAAGGCAGCTACTTACTGTAATGATGGTACTATAGCAGGTAAATGTAAACAAAGTGGCAATCCTACTACATCCGTAAATAATGGTCATGATGCTCAGGGTAATTATTACAGCTGGGGCGCAGCTACCGCCGGACAAGCAGCTAGTCTTACTGTAAATGAGGTTGTCAAGACTACGCAAAGCATATGTCCCAAGGGCTGGCGATTACCGACTGGCGGCGAAAATGGTGAATTCCATACTTTATTAGGGGATTTAACTATCGACACTATACTTACGCAGCCTTATAGCTTTGTTTATGGCGGCCGTGTGACCGGATCTACTTTAAACAACGTTCAAGGTTATTCTGAGGGTGGCGGTTATTATTGGTCATCCATAGGTTTTATGAGTGAGTATGCTTACCGTTTATATTTCGGTACAGATATTAATTCGCGTGATGATGGTATTCGTTCCCATGGCCACTCTGTCCGCTGTATCGCCCGCACCGAGCCGGAAGAAACCCGTACCTTAGCTAATATTGAATATATGCAAGATATTACAGCAGAGATTTGCGCTAACACTCCCGAAGCCACCGCCGACGGCAAATTCCAATACCAACTCAAAGACTCCCGCGACCAAAAAACCTATTGGGTCGCCAAGCTAAAAGACAATAACTGCTGGATGACCCAGAATCTCGATTTAGATCTATATGTGGACGGTGTAAATCGTAAGCTAACTAGTGCAGACTCAGACGTAGCTAGCGATTGGACATCTACGACCGGAGCCTCAAGATTATGGACGGGCGATAGTTCTAATTACAATATAGCTAGATACTATAACCCAGGTGAGTATGCTTATGCTAACCCAACCAATCGCTTAAATGGCGGTTGTGGCATGTTGAGCAGCACTACTTGTGCAAATGCAGGCTGGAAGCCAATGAGCGGAGCTAGTACTGACGACTCTAGGAATGAAATTACGCACTATCTGGCCGGTAACTATTACTCATGGGGTGCAGCTACGGCTGGGCAAGCGGCCAATATTGGAGAATCTGGAGAATCAACTCAAAGCATTTGTCCTAAAGAATGGAAACTTCCGATTAACTCTGGTGATAAATCTTATGGAACACTTCTAAGTTCCTACGGAACTAACAGTGGACTACTATATGGTACGCAGGATATTCGATTAAACCCGCTCTACTTCGTGTATGGCGGCTATGTCCGTGATAGCTCTCTAAATAGCACCGGAAGCCAGGGTTTCTACTGGTCATCTACGACCAGCGATAGTGATTTCACTAATTTCACTTACAATATGCTCTTTGATACTAGTGTCAGTCCGTCCAACCGCAGCCTTCGCTACCACGGCTTCTCTGTCCGCTGTGTCTCCCCGGGCGGAGAAAAGCAGAATTATAACAATGTCGAAATAACTATCAATCCTCAGCTCTCCCTTGACATAGCAAATGAAGTTGTAGTTGAGAAAACTGAACCTAATCCATCAACCGCAACTCTAGATGCCAAAGTCTCTTCCAATATGCCGTATATAATTAGTATTAGTTCTAATAATCCCGATTTAGCATCATCTACTTCTTCTACTATCATCCCCGCCACTAGCGGCCTACTAAACACAGCCGTAAATGGCTGGGGAATTAAGAAATACAATACAGCCGGTACAGAAGAATCAACTTATACCGCAATTACAAAAGACTTTCAAACTTTCTACACTGCTAGTGGTGCCGAAATCAAAACCATCCCCTTTACTATCGGCATCAGTACTGCTCCTGATATTCCGAATGGTGAATACTCCACTGACATTACCGTGACAGCAACGCAAAATTAACTACTAGATATTTATTAATTTCGTTCGGGAAATCACACTTTTCCGAACGAAATCATACCAAATCTTTGGAGGTTAGACACCTTTCTCCCAGAAAGGGGTCTAATAAACCCGGAGCGGGGGAGGTGGTAACGGGACTAGGATTTAATGGCATTACTGAGATGCAACAGATGACAAGTGATGTGTGTAAAAGTGCTATACCTGGTCTAGAAGGAAGACTTAAAGATACCCGAGACGACAAAGTATATTGGATTGGTAAACTCAAAGATTATAACTGTTGGATGACACAAAATTTAAACTATGATGGCGGTGGAACTAGGGTTAGCTCTTCATTTTCCAAAAACTACTCCGCGGAATACTATAATCCAGGTGAATACACGTATAAAGACGCCACCAAGACACCAATCAACAGCATGATGCTAACATATAATCCTGACAGCACGTGGTCAATTACCGATGATACTGGCTTTTATGCTGCCACTACATATATTAGCTCAGACGACAAAGTCTTATGCACAAAGAAGGCAAACAGCTACTTTGGCGATATGGTGTCTAACTATATTCCGTGTAGATTATATTCGCCAAAATATTTAGACGACGTTGGGATGCATTACTTAATCGGTAACTATTATAACTATAAAGCAGTCATCAACTCGGATGACAGCATATGTCCGTTAGGTTGGAACGTGCCAACTGGCGGAGAGGAATCAGGCGATTTCCACTACCTATTAGGTGATATTACATCCGCAAACATTGTGAATAGCCCGTATTACTATGTGTATGGAGGCTATGTAAAAATTGGAACGAAAATTAGTGAAGGCAGTGTGGGCTATTATTGGTCATCTACGCCATTCAATTCTAATCGATCGTATAGTCTTAGTGTTCAGAATAACTCTATAAATACATCCGCTAACATCAACGATGGCGATGGAGTCAATTATTATCTTGGCATGTCTGTCCGCTGTGTCGCTAGGTAATTAACCATCTACCAAACTAGGAAGTAGGAGAATACATTAAGTAATACAAAAGCGACACCGCGGACAAGAACAAAAACTATACACCCACCTTCTTCCAAGTTAAGCCAGCCTACTAAGCTAGTCGCCTTCTCCCTACACCGCCCTCCACCACACTCCTGTTGAAGGCGGTGTTTTTAGTTTGCTATTCAAGTGCGAATTTAAAGCCTTTCTAGCTTTGACGGGGAATTTCGCAGGCAAGCTGCCGAGAACTAAGGGGTGACACGCCCGTAAAGACGGGCCGTGTCAACCCCGACCCCGGAGAAGCTGGAAAGGCTTTAAGCAGTAATACTACATTCCAACTTGTAACGCCGTTACAAGTTCAACCCAGCTCTACCCATGTAATCACCAGCCTCCCCGCCTTCGAACCCCTACGCGCTTTCCCCGCTCAGCCCCAGCACAATCGCAAAATCCACCTCCCCTGGCTGAATCCCCTCCGGTAGC
Organism: uncultured Candidatus Saccharibacteria bacterium; assembly: GCA_964581595.1. Lineage (GTDB taxonomy): Bacteria > Patescibacteriota > Saccharimonadia > Saccharimonadales > Saccharimonadaceae > Nanosyncoccus. The sequence goes on along the minus strand of CAZOPB010000001.1, from coordinate 81,352 downwards.
TCCTCTGCGCTCTTCACGCTCACTCCATACCGCTCCTCCAGCGCCTTCCGTGTTGCCGGGAAATCTTGCCCCACCACATAGATGCAATACTTTTCCGTACATATTCCAAGCTCTGCATCTCCTACGCCAGCCACTTTATATCCATCCGCTACCAATTTATCCCGTTCCGCCCCGGCCACGCCGTATTGTCCACTTGCGTTATATACTACAATTCTCGCGTGCTCACGCGCCATCGGGTTGCTACTAAACATCTCTGCCACATACTCGCGAATTTCACTATAGTCCCGTTCGCCTGCTGAGGGAACTACATAGGAAATATCATTGATCGTCGCCGTCGTCATGTAGAAAGTCTGTGTATTATAATCCACTAGTGGCACCTGCCGAATATTCGCAATATCAAACCCTGATACTAATCTCACCCCAGCCTTTATATTATCCGTCGAGAAGTTAGACCGCAAGTTATCTCCCAAGATGTTCACCAGGTTAAACGCTTCCGTCATCCCAATTCCATTGTGCAAAATTTTATCTACAATTCCTTGTACAATCTTCTGTTGCGTATTCCCGCGGGTAAAATCCCCGCCCGTCGTCCCATGCCGCGCTCGCGCCAAGCCCAGCGCTTGCTCGCCATTCACTTCCATCGGCACCTCAGCCGTAGCCACCGCATTTGTCCAGCCGTAATCTGCGATATTCTCATCCAAGGTTACCGTAATCCCACCTAGAGTATCAATAATATCAATCAACGACGCCCAGTTAATGTGTGCATAATATTGGAAATCAATTCCCAGCACATCACCTACCTGATCCATCAGCGCCTGCGCCCCCGCCGCTTCATGCTGTCCATCTTGATTGTGGCACCAAAATACTTCATTGATTTTCCCAGCCGAGCACGCCCTCGACACCTTCAGATCTCGCGGCAGGCTCAGTAGCGCCACATCCTTCGTCTTTTGGTCGAAGCTTGCCACCATGATCGAATCCGTCAGTTGCGCTCCATCATGCGCTCCATATGCCGTATCCCCGCTCATGTTGTAGCCTTCCGTCCCGAAAATCAGCACGTTCGTCCGCCCATTCTTATCCGTCTCAAACGGTACCTCGTCCGACACCAGGGAATTAATCGCATCCCATAGCCCCGACCTGCCACCTGTTAGTCTTGCGATTAGATCATCCCCCCATTTATACATTATTCCGCCGCCAATCACCAATAGACACACTACCGCTATCGCCACCATCCTACCGATGTGCCTCTTGTGTGGTTTTTTCTCGCGCCGTTTTTGCGGTTTCGGCTCTAATTCTTCTTCCTCATCCTTAGTCAGCGCCGTCAAATCGGCCAAATCCGCCCCTGTCGTAGCGTTATCGCTCAATAAACTATCCTGTTGCTCATCGCTCTCCCCCCAGGCCTCCAAGAAATCATCCGCCTTCTTCGCTTTTCTAGCTGTTTGCCGATTTGGCTTTTCCGCTGGCTGGTCAATTGTATCTAGTAGATCCGACCAATCCATCTCTGTCGTCGCCCCGAAGTCTCCCGCCTCATCCATCTCCGTGCTCGGTTCCGCATCAAAATCAAACGTCTCTACCGGGTCTAGGAAAGAACTCGCTGCCGCATTTCTCTTCCGAATTGTATCAATCGAATTTAGCGCTTTCTGCCTCTGTTGTAAGCTTCTATCATTCGTCGAACTTTTGGCTGGCTTCATCATATCAATGGTATGTGCCGAACTCCGTACCGCCTTCGCGTTACGTTCATCCGAGCTTGGCTCGCGCATTTTCAAACCATCAATCGTTGTTTTTGCCATTGTTCTCCCAAAATCATAATATCAAACCACAGTTCAATATTAGACTTACCCAATTAAATTATTTGTGATATATTTATTATAACACATGAAAGTAAAATTGACTAAAAAACAAGCGCTTATTATAGATTTTATTAAGGATTTCACCATCCGCCAGGGAGAATCCCCCTCCTATCGTGAAATCATGTCCGCTCTCGGCCTTTCCTCTGTTTCTGCCGTCGCTGAGCATATTGATAATTTAGTTAATAAAGGCGCCCTGCGCAAAATCCCCGGCACCGCCCGCTCCCTCGAAGTCGTCGACCTTACTTATCCCGAGACTACCGCCCTCTTCCGCGAGTCCCTTTCTCGCGTTACCCCAGAGCAGCAAGTTATCCTCCGCCAAGCCGCCGACATCCTCGATCTCGATCTCGACTCGCCTACCGCCTCCACACAATAGATAAACTATATAATTTCTAAATCCGCCAAACAAAACCCCTGCGCTCAATCTAGCAGAGCAATACCTTCATTCTAGCATACCACAAGCATTTTGTCAACCCTCATTTTAGCGCCAAATTTTACCGTTACCTCTGAATTATCACACTTGTTTATCCGAATAATTTTGCTATACTAGTATTAGGAGAAGTCATGTCAGAATCTAAACACCGTGTCCCGCCCTACAAGCGCCCTATTATAATTATCGGGTTCCTGATCGTCTTGGCGATTGCTGTCATTATCACAGTTCTGGTTTTCAAGAATCTTAATTCCGACACCGACCCTTCGCACCTTCCAGATAATACTCCTAGCACGGATCAATCCGCTGGAGATAATAATCCTACCCCCGACCCAGTCAAGCCCGAGGACAAAGCCCCGGCCTACGAGGGGGAAGATCCTAATGAATTAGATGAGCTTACTGGCACTGTCGTTTATGCCGATATTGACCCTGATAATCAAGCTCTCCATTCTGCCGTTTCCATTAATCAATATCTCCATTCCGACGGTCAATGCGTCTTCAATCTCAAACGTGCCGATGGTACCATTGTCCATACCGCCTCTGCTGTCGCCACGCCCGATGTCACTACTTCCGTCTGCGGCCCCTTCACGCTTTCGATCGCTGATCTATCGCCTGGAGTTTATCAAATCGAAGTCGAAGTCACCGGCGATGGTAAACGCGGCCTCATCACTAGCTCAATCACACTTTAATTTTAAACACCAAACACAAACAGGAAAGGAAACAAACATATGCCAACACTCTCACAATCTCTCAAGCGCGAATTTCACCGCTCACGCACTATTATTTTTGTTACTTTTACTTTTTGTATGGCTGCCGTCCTCTCGTTCTTATCTACGAGTAATATGACCACTTCTTCTGCCGCCGATGCCAGTCAGTTTAATCCCGGTAATATCATCAGCGACGCCGTCATGAGCAATTACAAGTCCATGACTAAGGATGAAATCCAAGCCTTCCTTGATAGCAAAAATAAATGCAATAATACTGATTATAATTATTATCTAAGTCTCACCAAGGCGCAGCCCAATATCCACTGGCACTGGGCAGGCGAACCATATAATGGCCATTTTGTCTGTCTCGCCGAAGAAAAATTTGGCGATGGTGAAGTCATCGGTTCCGGCATGACTGCCGCCGAGATTATTTATGATGCCGCCAAGGTTAATAAGATCAATCCTCAAGTCCTCCTCGTCCTCCTTCAGAAGGAATCTAGCCTTATCACTGACAAAGTCCCTAATGATTATGACTATCGTAAGGCCACTGGATATGGTTGTCCAGATACCGCCGCTTGCGATTCTAAGTATTTCGGTTTCAAGAATCAAATCTACCGCGCCGCCGAGCTTTTCCGCTATACATTAGACCATGGCTCTACCACCTTCCGCGAAGGGCACAACAACTATGTTGGCTATCACCCAAATGCCAGCTGTGGCGGCACCGAGGTCTACATTGAGAATCGTGCCACTGCCTCTCTCTATCGTTATACCCCATATCAGCCAAACTCCGCCGCCCTGAATGCCGGTTACGGCACTGGTAATGCCTGCTCCGCCTATGGCAATCGTAATTTTTATCTTTATTTCACGGACTGGTTCGGCAGCACCCAAGCCGCTGTCGATGGCGACCAAATCTTCATCCCAGACGGTACTTATAGTTTCGTCTCCGCTAGTGCTGATAACCGCGCCCTTGGGATTTCTGGCGACAATGTTCAGATTTCTGCTCTAGATGACACTGATGATACTCAGCGTTGGCAAATTCAGCGCGACTCTAGCACTGGCGCCTATACCTTTACTAATGTTGCTACCAACAAACGTCTTGATCTTACTACTTCTCCTGCCCAAGATGGTACTAACGTTCAGATTTGGTCTACTAATGCCGTCTGCGACCAGCAATGGAAGATCTACCAAACCTCCGACAACTATCTTACTATTGAAACCTCCTGTACTGGCGGTATGGTTCTTGACACCAAAGATAGTAGTAGCTCTGTCGGTGCCAATATCCAGACTAATCTCACCGCTGCCTCTACTTCCCAAAAATGGGTTCTGCATACCGGCCAAACCGTTCCCGAAGGCAATTATTCTGTGACCTCCAGCAAAGCCACCAGCTCTGGCCTTGATATCGCCGAAGCCAAGACTACTAGCGGTGCCAATGTCCATTTCTGGGACTTCCTCGGTAATTATAACCAGCTTTGGCACTTCAAATATGAAACCAGTACCGATTCATACATCATTACTAATCCATACTCAGACAAAAATCTCGACATCTCTTCCGCTAGCTATAAATCTGGCACGAATATCCAAATTTGGGAAGACAATTCCACTTGTGCTCAACGTTGGAAGGTGACCAAGACTAGCGACGGTTTCTATCATCTTATCGCCGCCTGTAATTATAAATACACTGTCGATTTGACTAATAATCCTGCCAATGGTGTCGATATCAAGCTCTGGGAGCTTCACGGTGGTGCTAATCAAAAATGGAAGCTTACTCCTGCCATACAGGGCGATATCGACGACGGCATTTACACGATTGCCGCCAAGGGTCTAGATAGCTCTGCCCTTGACATTTCTGAAGGCAGCACTAAGCCTGGCGCCAACGTCTACCTCTGGAACTTACATGGTCACTACAACCAGCTTTGGCGCCTCACTTATCACCCGGCCTCCGATGATTACACTATTACCAATCCTCAATCTGGCCATAGTCTCGATGTTTCAAGCGGCCTAATGCAAGATGGTCGTAATGTCCAAATCTACACCGATAATTCCACCTGCGCCCAACGCTGGAAAATTACCAAAACCGATGATGGTTACTATAAAATCTTCTCTGGCTGTAATAATAATTACGCGCTCGATTTAGCTAATTCCAAGATCGCCGCCGGCAGTAATCTGCTCATCTGGACGGCCCAAGATTCCGAAAGCCAAAAGTGGTATTTCCGTCCTCTCCGCTAATCTACAGTATAAAATCCATGCTATAATAAAGGCATGGATTTTATCAAACGTCGTCTTCATATCTTCAGCGAAGCCATTAAATCATTTTTCCGCGACCGCTCTGCCTGCCTAAAACTCATATTCTACTTTCTCATTTGCATGATCTTTTTTGGCAGCCTCGTTAAACCAGAATATGCTACCGACACTTATGCCGATGTTATGTTTCCAGCCTCAGAAATTATCGCAAACTTCTTGCGTGGCGGGCGCCTCTTCACTTTGCTCTTCTTCGTTATTTTTCGTGGGCTTCATGTTCCGGTTCAATTCGTCGACGTCTTAAGCTTTCTCATTGCCATTGCTACACTTGTCGCCGCGCTCTACTTGTTAGAGTCTATCCTCCGCAAACACTTTATCCATCACAAAGTCTGGCCTTCCATTCTATCGTTTTTAATTATCCTGAACCCCTTTATCATTGAACTTTTCCTTTTTATAGAAAAGGGAATTATGACTACGGGAATTCTACTCTGCGTCGTTGCCGTCTACTTTTTCGCTAAGTACCTAGATTCTAGAAAGCCAAAGCCACTTATCCTAACTTTTGCCTTCGTAGTTCTTGCTACGTTCTGTTACCAGGGAATTGTCGGCCTCTTCATTGTTCTTGCTACTCTCTTTGTCGCCCTTAAATCCAAAAATTGGCGCACCTTCCTTAAGGATACTATACTTAGCGTCGTCATATATGCCATTGGCCCCATTCTCAATATTATTTTTATCAAAATCTTTTCTAGTGGTGGTCGTACCGGCGGTGAAATTATTCTTCAAGAGTCCTTTACTAAAATCATTACCGGTACTAAATCTATGTTTGATGTTTTTGGTATTATGCCAGCCACTTGCTTCTGGGGAGCAATCATCGCGGTAGTTGTCCTTTGGCTATTTTATTGTGTTAAGCAGCATAAGCTTTTCCATCATCTTACCTTAATTGCTCTCGCCCAAATTATTTATTTAACGGCTGTCATTTATCTTGCCGCCATTGCTCCTCAGGCCATCCAAAACACCTCCGCTATCTGGATTGTCCCGCGCTCTACTTATGTTTTTGCATCAATCTTTGGCATTATCCTTACGATTATTTTATCCAACTACCCCAAGATTACCGTCAAGGCCTGGTGGCAATCTATCACTTATCTACTTATTTTTAGTTTTATAGCCGTACAATTCTTTGGCTTCAACCGTATTATTATCGATCATTATAATTTAAACGCCATGGACCGCATCCGTGCCGTCCAGCTCGGTCAGCTTATCCGTGATTATGAGCGTAAGAACAATGTTAATGTCACTACAATCATGCCGTCCAACGATGCCAATCTCACCTACTCATATGATGGACTATTTTCTCGCGGTGATATTAATGTTTCGGCTTTTAGTACCGATTGGTCTGATGTCACTAGCCTCGGCTTTTGGAATCAGCGTACCTTCGTGCGCCAATCTCCAGATTCATCTTGGCGAGATTATTGTTCTAGCCATGATTGGACCACTTTTGATACCGCCCAGCTCAAATTCTCCGGCGATACCCTGCAAATCTGCTGGTACTAGTTATTCCTTAGACTAAAAAATCCCTCTTTACGTCTTTCACAAACTTTTCCCAGGAATACCTTTTTTGCAAGAGCTTTTCCGCTCCCTCCATTAAGTCATTCAGCATACTTGGATTCTTTTGAATCTCATTAATCACTTTTACATACGCTTCCGCGTTTTCAAAATCATCAATCAAGAACCCTGTCTTACCGTTTTGCACGAAATCACTAATCCCCCCTACATTACTCGCCACGGTTACAATTCCTGCTGCCGCCGCCTCGAGGATAATATTTGGCATTCCGTCGCTTATTGATGTATGCAAAAGCAGATCATATTTACTTAAGTCTAGATTATTGATATTTGTAAAAGGCCCTTGATAATGCAAAACTTCCGATCCTCTCGGGAATCTAAAACCTTCCAGCTCATCCTCATCTACTCTACCGTAAGCATCAATCTGCACCTTCGTCGGATCCAGCTTTTCCGCAATCTTTACTAGTAGCTTTGGATTTTTTTGCACCGAAATCCTCCCCGCCCATAAAACTCTCAGCGGTTGCTCGTTTTCATAATGTCTTTTCGCATGCGCCTGGATCTCCGTCGGTTGATAATGCACGGATATTTTCTCTCTATCGAACCCATCATTATCTACTAATTTATCCACCACCTTCGTATTATCCGTAAAAGTTTTATCTATCAGCGAATCAATTCTTATTACATATGGATCTGCGAAGTCCCATCTCCCTTCACCATTCGTCCCCACCAGAATCCCCGGGCAAAACAGCGAAGTAGTTACTTGAAATTCATTTTTTACTAGCTCCGCATGCTTTTTCACCCAGTCCAGCGCCTCCACCGAGTGCACTATATGAATTTTCGGACAGCCTAGTTGTATCAAAAGCCTTGTTAGCAATAAGTCTCTATCTTCCGGACTTAGCCTCGTCGCTACATTTCCAAATTCCAACATATAGGAATTATCTGCCATCTTATGCTTCCACTCGTTATCTGATTTTTTCGTCGCAATTACCGCCACATTCCATTCTGGATGGATCTCTTGCAGCGCTTTCAGATAGTTTAAGATTACTTTGTCTGCACCCCCAGACACAATCCATGGCACAATAAACACATAATCCGGTTTCGCCTTCACTTGTTTACAAAGTTTTTGATAAGCTTTACTTACTTCACCCGGAGTTTCTGTATCATAAATCACCATTTTATCTAATACATACTGCGCCGGAAAAATCTGCATCTCGATTTTTGCCATCTCTTTCCACTCCGCTAATACTTCCGCCGGCACTTTTTCTTCCGTGATCAACTTTTTCCCAGTAACTTTCTTTGCAAACTCCGCTATCGGCGTAATCACCGCGTTAATCGTTCTATTATTACGCAGCCTAATATATCCCTCGCGTAGTCTCTCCCCTACGCTTTTCTCATGCTCCTCAGTTTTCTCGGGCAGTTCCAGCTCTTTCCATTTTTCTATTTCAAAAAGCTCACTATACGGTTGCGTACAATGATTACTATTATTCTCCTTCAGCATCGAGATTTCTTTTCTCCGGTAGAAGAATACTGTCCCTTTTGCCACCTTATGCAGTACGCCCTTTTCCGAAAGCTTAATATTCAGCGCATAATCTTCATGTCCATAGCCATTTTTCGTGCTAATATACGGATTTTCCAGTAAGGTCTCTCGCTTAGCGCTCATCGTCGACACCCAGCGGTGCCTTGCGAATAATAAAAACGCATCCATCTCCGGCGAAATTGACTCGCCCATCGTCTGGAACACATAATTATGTCCAAAATCCTCGAAAGACAGGCAATAATTTGGATGTACTACAATTTCTTCTTTTGCTGCATCTAGTGTCTTCACCATTTCTACGAAGTAATTTTTCGATACCAAATCATCCGCATCCAGCAGGGAAACATACTTTCCTTTTGCCTTCTTCATTGCAAAATTCCGCGATTCACCTAAGTCACCAAAACTATTCTCTAGGATTGTAAACCGCTTATCACCTTCATATCTACTGAAGTAATCCCTTGTCTTTACCGTGCCCTTATCAATATGCACGATTATTTCATAAGTTTCATCAAAATCTTCCAGCGCCCTAAACACGCTTAGCATCGTCTTATGCGCAAGAATTCCTTCATTGTGCGCCGTAATAATAATCGACAGTTTCACTTAGCCCTCCTTGTTTTCTAATAATTCACTTATTCTTCGCGTCAGCTCCTCATTCTTTTCCGTCAAAGCCTCCAACCGCCGCATATTTCGTATTTGCTCCGCATAAGTCGGTAAAAGTTTTAGCATAACCTTCTTTATTATCGTGACTTTATTTTCCGATAACCCCGGCGTCATATCGATAATCGCCCCCCGTGCATCTGCGCTCGCCATCCCGAAATCACTCATATGCGCTTTTACAAAATCTGCCGCGAGCTTTTGCGCTGCCTTTTTTGATTCTTTAGTCTTGCTAAACTTTATCGCCAGCCGTTCATATGCTTGGAATCTCCCCCAGTAAAACTCCGCCCATCTTTCAAATATCTTTTGCTCTTTTAGGAAATCATACAGCGCAATTATAATATACAAATGGTCAATCGCCACATCCCATGAATCATCTTTATCCCAAGTCCGTGCCATCGCGCTCCCAGGCCGCCGCAAATAATTATACAGCCGCTCCCTCACGAAATATATAGTCTTGCTTACAGTAAGATACGCATACCCAAAGTACGCATCCTCATAAAACCTTCCCTCCGGGAATCTCAACTTGTATTTGTCGATGATTGACTTTCGATAAATCTTATTCCAGGGCAACACATTCGTCTGCTTTAGCAAAGTTTCATCTACTTCTTGAAGTCCATCATACCTCAAATTACAATAATCTTCATCATAAAATCTCTGCTCGCGGCATGCCTGATATACCATATTTACTTCACAAATCGCCATATCCGCCCCACTCTCTTCGATTCCGTTCAGCATTTTTTCGCAAGTCGTGGGCTCATAATAATCATCGCCATCACACAGCATCATATACTTACCGTGCATTTTCTCCATACCGAAATTCCGCGCCGCCGATAGACCATGTGCCGGACTATCTAGAAGTTTTATCCTTTTATCTTTCTCCATATATTCTTCAAGAATCGCTCGCGTCCCGTCTTCCGAATGATCATCAATACACAAGATTTCAATATTCTCATAAGTTTGCTCTACTAGGGAATCAAGACATTTCCGGACTAGATCCTCCAAATTCCGCGTCGGCACCAAAATACTGATCATCGGCTCCACCGTATTACTTGTTTTCATTTTCCCGCTCCATCTTTTGCTCGATGCTATGAATCTTTTGCTCTAGATCCTCGTTCTGCGCCTCCAATATTGCAATCTGCCGTGCAATTTTTAGTTCTTTCGCTCGGTGTGGTCTAAACTTTGAGTTCTCCAGCTTTTTTGCTCTTCGTATCCTCTTCTGCTCACGCGTCACTATTCTACATGCCGTCCCCACTTTTCCGTGAGTAAGTGCCTCTGTCACTTTCGCTAGTGGCGTCTCACCGAAGAAATCTATGAATATCAAGCCTTGCTGATCTGCTTCCATTATTTCTGGTGCCACTTTTGTATAAAACTCCTTCACTAACTTTGGTCTCAACCTCAGCGCATTCCATAGATAAATCGAACATTTCGCCGTCCACATCACAAATCCCAAATCTTCATATGCTTCAATTTCTTTCAAAAATCGTTCAATTTCCGCATACTCGTCGCATACGCAGAATACTTTGCCCGGGCTATTGATCGAAGAATTTGCATTGTCGACTCGATAATGCAAAAAAGCTTTCGTTGTCAGGCAAACTCTTTTTGCTGCCGCGAGTACCTTAAACGCAAAACTCGTATCTTGATAAGAAGCCCCCGGCGTCGCTAAGAAGTTAATCTTATTTTTCTCGAGAAATTCTCGTTTATAAATCGAAGCCCAAATCGCCGGCGATTGCAAAAACATCCAAGTATGCTGTCGCGGATTTATCACCCGTCCCGTCTCATGTATCGGAATCAGTCGCGCTTTCTCGTCCTTTCCAGCCTTGTTATGATAAAAATTCGCCCGCACCGCATCTGCATCATTCGCCTTCGCGATTTCGTAAAGCTCATCAAAAGCCTCTTTATCGACCCAGTCATCAGACTCTACGATCCCAATATATTCTCCTCGCGCCGCCTTCAATCCCTGATTCATGCTGTCGCCATAGCCAGAATTCTCCTTATTAATCAGCCGGAATCTTTTGTCTTTTCCTAAAAATTCCTTAATAATCTCAAGCGAACCATCCGTCGACCCATCATTGATACAGATAATCTCCATATCATCCAAAGTCTGATCCCGCAAGCTCTGCAAACACTGGCGCAAATATTGTTCTACATTATAAATAGGCACTAACACCGAAACTTTCGGGCAATTCTTCGCCATAACTCCTTAACTCCTCTCTTATAATAAACATTATACCATACTTTACCAGACTATAAGATGTAATTGCTTATCTCTTCAAGGTACGCTATAATAAAGTTATGATCAAAGTCTCCATTGTTGTCCCAATTTACAAAGTAGAAAAATACCTCCGCGAGTGCGTCGACAGCATTTTGCGCCAATCCCTCAAAGACATTGAAGTCATCCTCGTCGATGATGGCTCTCCCGACGCTTGTCCTCAGATTGTCGATGAATATGCTGCGCAAGACAAGCGCGTCATCGCTGTTCACCAGCCCAATTCCGGCTACAGTGTCGCCGTCAACAAGGGAATCGACCTTGCCAAAGGCGAATACATCGGCATTATCGAATCCGACGATTGGATCGAACCCGACATGTACGAGAAATTATACAAAAGCGCTAAGAAGTACGACACCGATGTCACTAAAGGCATGTTCACTAAGTACAATTCCACCCTCCCCGCCGGCGCCCGCGACGAAGTCTTCCGCAATCCCTCCGGCGTCGATCTCTCTCTCGCCCCCGATGGCGCTTTTAAAATCACCGACTGGCCGCCCCTCCTCGCCTTCCACGCCTCGATCTGGTCTTCTATTTACCGTGCCGATTTTGTCAAAAAAATCAAAATCCCCGAGACTGCCGGCGCCTCTTACCAAGATTTTCCCTTTATGATCGACGTCATGACCCGTGCCAAGCGCATTTCTGTCGTCCGCAAGCCTTTCGTCCACTGGCGCAACGACCCCGATCAGGGCAATTCCACCAGCGCCCGCGGCGAGAAGCTTCTTCTCATGGCCAAGAACAGCCAGACCGGCATCGACATCGTCGAGAAGTCCGGCCTCATGCCCGAGCTAAAAGAAGCCCTCTATATCCATGTCCTCTGGACTAATATGGGCTTCTTCCAAAATATTAATGGTAAATTCCGCCATGAATATTACAACCGCCTCCGCGAGCTCCTCTTGCCCGTTGCAAATGACCCCGACTTCGTCTTCCGCTACTTCCGCCCTCAGGATCGCCTCTTTTTCTCTCTTATTACGAAGCATAGTTATGCTTTTGCAAATAGCGCCGTCGCCGCTCTCCATCTTAAATCTGGCACTAGCCGTACCATTAAGAAACTCTTTTCTCGCTAGATAGACAAAACAAACTCTACGCTCAATCTAGCAGAGCAATACTTTCATTCTAGCACACTATCCTCAAAATATCAATGTTTATTTTTAATCAAAAAGCTTGAAACCTTTGCGAAGAGTGACTTAATACAAGGAAAGTTCGAAGCACGGAATGAAACGTATTTGGCATACGGTAAACAGTAGGAGAATCTGAGAGAAATATAAAGTTTACTTTTATTTCCGAAGATTTGAGCTACTGTCAAGGACGAAGTACGAATGAGCACTGGAGAACTTGACGCAGTAGTAAGTTGCTATTCGCAAAGGCTATGTCTATCTTCCAATGTCAGCTTCCTCGTAACATAGTTATAAATCATAGTAATTACAGTCGTCAGCACCTTCGCCAGCAGCTCATTCATATGCATTAGGTCGATAAATAGGTAAATCAGCACCGTAGTAATCCCCAGCGCAATCAAATTCAGCACGAAAAATTCTACAATCAGCCTCTGCCTTGTCTTCGCTTTTGTCGTATTGAACACCCACATCGTGTTAATGAAGAAGCTTACCACTGTCGCCGCCGTGAAGGAAACCGCCTGCGACACTACCGGATTCACCCCCACGATATTATATAGCGAGAAAAATATCGCCCAGTCGATCACCGTATTTATCACCCCGGCGATCGCAAACTTCGCGAGTTGTGCTAAGATTTTTTGGTGTTTTTGTAGATGTAATATTCCGCACCCCCATTCTACTATTTTATCTACCAAATCCGGCTTTTTCTCATCAGTCATACCTACATTATATCTTAAATCTATGCTATAATCAACTTATGAGACCTAGCATATCAATTCTTGTCCCTGTTTATAATGTCGAGACTTATCTCGCCCAAGCTCTCTCCAGCCTGATTGACCAAAGTCTTGATAATCTAGAAATTATTTGTATTAATGACGGTTCTACCGATAGCTCACTTGCCATCTTGCAGCGTTTTGCCAAAAAAGATTCCCGTATCGCCATCATCGATAAGCCTAATACCGGCTACGGCGACTCCATGAACCTCGGCCTCAAGCGCGCCAAGGGCGAATACATTGGTATTCTCGAGCCCGATGATTACATCGAAGAAAATGGTTTCAAGGTCATGTATGAAGCCGCAATCAAGCACGATGCCGACGTCGTTAAGGCTAATTACTATCGCACTCGCACCAACCGCAAGACCGGCGCCACCGAAGATACCAAAGTCGAAGAAATCTCCGAACAGCAAGTTATTGACCCTGGTAAGGACCGTGAAGTTTTCTACTTTGCCCCTGCTATCTGGTCAATGATTTATCGCAAATCTTTCCTCATCGACAATCAAATCAAATTCCTCCCCACTCCCGGCGCCTCCTACCAAGATTTGAGTTTTAATTTCAAGGTCTGGGCTCTCGCCAAGAAAGCCGTCCTCCTCCCCGAAGCCTTCCTCCACTACCGCGTCGATAACGAAAATTCCTCTGTCAATAATCCCGGCAAAGTTAATTGCGTCGTCGACGAGTACGCCGAGATCGAGACTTTCCTCACTGAGCGGGGAATCTTCGCTAAATTCGGCGAGACCATGGACACCGCCAAATTCCGCAATTACCATTGGAACTTCCAGCGCCTCGACAAAACTCTCGCCAAAGAATTCTTCCAGACCTGGCGCGCCGACCTCCTTTCCGCCTGGGATGAAGGCCTATTGAAGAAAGAAAATTTCACCAGCCGCGACTGGCTCGCTCTGAAGACCATCGTTAAACATCCCCGCCTCGCCTACCGCGCCCTCCGCCTCCGCCGTTGGCTCAAAACCTTCCGCAAATAGTAAAATATCTGTGCTTATAAAGTACGCATTTCATCAACTGTGACGGCATCTATCGGCAAAAACTTTGGAGACTTCTGCAAAACTCCCAAAACCTTTTGCCGATAGATTTTTCCCCCGCCTCTGTTAATCACGTCTATCGGCAAGTTTTCCGCGAACTTTTTCAAAATCCCGTAGAATTCTTGCCGATAAAATCTCACCTACTTCCTACCTCGCCACACACCGGACAGATAGTAGAGCATTGCTATTCGCGCCATTGCCGGCCATCCCGAAATTAAATTTAACGGAATATGTTAAGTATGATACGCTAAAAGGATATTTATTCTCTTCATTCTCAAAATATGCCTCCTCTGAAACCAAGTATCCAAATTCGGTTTTCTTTTTTCCGGCAGCTGAATACGAGCCGATACTGTCAAGAAGATAAATTGGTGATTCGCGTAAAATAGTCACGTTATTATATTTAGGATCATCCCAAGCTGGAGTCTCAGCTATTTTGTAAATAGCAAGCAAACTTCTTGCTTTCTCTATTGTCAACAACTCCCAACCTCTTGGACAAATGCTTTGAGTTGCATCAAATGAATCGGTGCTAGAAATACTGGGCAAATGATCTGGTCCATATTCGCCAGCTATCGCCGTAGTCCAGTTGTAATAGTTTCCTACAGCATCATGTCCACCGTTTGTACTGGCAGTTAATTCGCATCCAGTGTTATTGCAGTATTTCTCCCCTGGGTCATACGATGCAATTACCGTGTTAAATCCTTCCACTGTAGTTTTTGTCGCCACCGGTGGCACCGCCGAGCTACTATTCCAATCCGCCGCAATATCCGTATCCGCTGCTTTAAGCCCTTCTGCTGGAATATCTAAGTCTAAGTTTTGTGTCATCCAGCAATTCCCATCAGCTAGTTTTGTTGCCCAATATAGCTTTTGATCTCTCGTATCTTTGAGCTGTCCAGTCGTACCTACTTCCGCGTTCTTACAAATGTCTGATGTCATTCCTTGCATAGTAGTTAAGCCATAATCTGCCCAGAGCATATCTCTCGCTTCTGCTGCTACGGATACTAATGCCGTATTCTTATAATGATCTGCTGGCTTATCTGCACGAATATTCGCCGCGAAAATTAGTCGCATTTTGTATGTCCCATTCGTCGGGTTATCCTTTGACTGGTACTGCACGGGTGCATTATCATTATATGCTGGTAATGTATTATACTGCAAAGTAGTTTCGCTACTCGTAGTATCTCCTACTAAAGCGTATCCCCAAGTGTTATCTCCGAAATTCACTGGATATACATTTTCTCCTACTCCAGCTATCTTCGCTTGTGAACTCTCTCCAGTTAAGCTACTATCTGCTCCGGCAGATTGTACGCCCACATAGTAACGCTTAATCTTCGTTGTATTAATTGTAATGTCATTACTAATATATGCTACTTCTCCTGGCTTTACTTGTGTTGATACCGCCCCATCGTCTGCTACTTCTGACCCGCCATTACTAATACTTAGCGAAATACTTGCCCCATCGCCCAAGTCCTCATTAATCGCCGCATAAGCCCTCTCCCTACCTTCTCCATGCGCAAAAGGATTGATTGCAAAGCCGAATCCTAAAAGGAGAGCCAATGCACACATGGCCGGAACAAGATAAGAATTCCATTGTTGTTTGTAGAAATAAGTACTTTTACTATGAAGCATAAAAGTGTTTAACTTTGGTTTCTTTTTTATTCTTGCCATGTGACGCATTTTGTTGGCCCTCCTTTTAGTTTAGTGAGTCTCCCCGAGGCATCCAATCCTTATTATCGTCATAACAAAAATGGCACCACGAGGGTGTCTAGAGTTTCTACAGATTGCGCATACAATAAAGTATCCGATCGTATTAACTCGCCTCATGGCGCCAATATCCAATACGATCCAAAAAATAAACTGTATGCGTGCGATATGCTTTAAACATATTCTATAAAAACTCTAGACATCTCCATTGTACCATGAAACCTAGGTTTGTGGAGCTAATTTTGCTAAAATCTCCAAAATTAGCCAAAACCGCCCACTCGGTCGGAAAATGTGATAAATCGGTTACGATTTGATATTTTCTAGGAAAAGAAGTCCCAAAGCTAAGCACACCCCCCGTAGGCCTTGTTACACAATCTCACTGATAGAAATGTGGCTTTGTTGCATAAGATACATTTTCTAGGGGGGTGCGGAGCTTACGAGCGAGCATGCAGTGCGCGAAACCCGTAACGACGGGATTGAGCGACACGTCCCTAGAAAATCGTATTTATGCAACGAAGAATCCTCCACAAACAAAGAATTGCACTTTTCCCCAAGATGTGCTAAGATATATATTATATGAGTCGTATACCAAACGTACTCTGTCGCAAGAACAGAATCTTGCTGGGAGAACTAGTTAAGACGGATTTCAAGCTCCGCTATCAGGGGTCTGTTTTGGGCTACCTTTGGGCAGTACTGAGGCCGCTCTTGATGTTCGCGATTCTTTACATTGTCTTCGCAAAGCTCCTCCAGATGGGCAACGACATCCCGCATTACCCAGTCTACCTCATGACCGGCACGGTGCTATGGAACTTCTTTACCGAATGTACTGGGCAGGGAATCCAAGCCATTGTCAACCGCGGCGACCTCTTGCGCAAAATCAGCTTCCCGAAATACATCGTCGTCGTCTCCGCCACAGCCACTGCTCTGATTAACCTCAGCATTAACCTTGCCGTATTGGTCATTTTCGCCCTTATCAATGGCGTTACCCCTACTTGGTCATGGCTCCTAGTGCCATTTCTCGTGCTCGAGCTTTATGCTTTCGCTCTTGGTATCTCCTTCCTCCTCGGCGCTATTAATGTCAAATATCGCGACGTCACCTCTATTTGGGATGTCCTTACTCAAGCTCTTTTCTACGCCGTTCCGATTATTTACCCTATGTCCATGGTCCTCGCCCGCGGCAGCTTCGGTTTACTTGCTGCTAATATCATGCTTATCAACCCTATCGCTCAGGTCATCCAAGACATCCGCTACAATCTCATCACCACTACCAGCGTCACTACCTGGAGCATTGTCCAGTGGCCGCTCTGTCTCATGCCGATTTTAATTGTCTTGCTTACTCTCGTCCTTGCCGCTCTCTTCTTCCGTTCTAAATCTAAACGTTTCGCAGAGGAGGTCTAATGAGTAAGTCCAAAAAATCCAGGAAAAAGCTAAAAACTTCTATGCAAAACTTTACTAAACCTGTGGAAAACTCTCAAAAAACTGTGGATAATAATGTGGAAAAATCTACTAAAAATGTGGAAAATTCCACGAAAACATGTGCAAAACCTGCGAATAACTCCACCAAATCTGTGGAAAAGTCCTCAAAATCCTGTGCAAATCCTGTGCAAAACTCTCAAGAATCAGCGCAAAACTCTGTGGATAATCCAGTGCAAAAGTCCAAAAATCCCGTTAAATCTCCCGATTCTACTAAAAATCCCGCCGAACCGACCTCTCCATCCGCCGATTCTACAGGGGTAGAATCAAATCCAACTTGTAAACGCGTTACAAGTTCAAATCCTACCGTCATTAAAGTTACTGATTTGCATAAATCCTTCCGCCTCCCTACCGAGCGCGCCGCCGGCCTCAAACAAGCCATCTTTAACGGCCTCAAGGGGATCAAAGGCTATACTGAGCATCAAGTCCTCAAAGGTATTGATTTTGAAGTCCGCGCCGGTGAATTTCTCGGTATTGTCGGCCGCAATGGTTCCGGCAAATCCACTTTGCTCAAAATTCTCGCCCAAATCTACTATCCCGAGCAGGGAAGCATCGAAGTCCACGGTACTCTGGTTCCGTTCATCGAGCTCGGCGTCGGCTTTAATCCTGAGCTTACTGGCCGCGAGAATGTCTATCTCAATGGCGCCCTGCTCGGTTTCTCCCGCTCAGAAATGGACGCCATGTATGAAGAAATCGTCAATTTCGCCGAGCTCCAGCCTTTCATGGATGCTAAGCTCAAAAATTACTCTTCTGGCATGCAAGTCCGCCTCGCTTTCTCTATTGCCATCCGGGCTAAGGGCGATATTCTCATTCTCGATGAAGTCCTTGCCGTCGGTGACGCCGAATTCCAGCAGAAGTGCAATGATTATTTTGCCAGCCTCCACGGTTCGCAGACCGTCATCCTCGTCACGCATTCCATGGAAAATGTCCGCCGCTTCTGTGACCGCGCTATTCTGATTGAAGATGGTAAAATCGCCACCGAAGGCGATCCCGAAGATGTTGCCAAAGCTTACGAAGGTTTATGGAGTTAAATGAAAGAGGTTAAAATGTTACGCAAGTCAAAATCATCCCCAGTCGAAACTAATCATCCCGACATCCTCATTGTCGGCGCCGGTCTCTACGGCCTTACTATGGCTGAGCGTATTACCAGCCTCGGCAAGAAAGTTCTTTTGATCGACACCCGCTCCACTATCGGCGGTAACTGCGCTTCCGAGATCGAGCCGATTACTGGCATCGAGTGCCACAAGTACGGTGCCCACCTTTTCCATACCTCTATTCAGCGTGTTTGGGATTATGCCAATCAATTTACTACCTTTACCGATTATGTTCATCGCGTCTACACTACTCACAAGGGCGAAGTTTACCCTCTCCCGATCAATCTCGGTACGATTAATCAATTCTTCCACGCCACTTACACCCCCGATCAAGCCAAACAAGTCATTTCCGAACAGGCCGCCAGCGCCCCTGAGACCCCTACGAACCTCGCTGAGCAGGGAATTTCTCTTATCGGCATGCCACTTTTCGACGCCTTTATCAAGAATTACACTGCCAAGCAATGGCAGACTCCCGCCGAGGAGCTTCCGCCCGAAGTTATCAAGCGCCTCCCCGTTCGTTATAATTACAATAATAATTACTTCAACGATACATACGAGGGCCTCCCAGCAAATGGCTACAACGCTTGGTTCCAAAACATGATTGCAGAATGTGGTAGCAATCTCGAAATTCGCCTTAGTACCGATTATTTTACCGACCCAGAGATTCAGAAGCTACGCGAGGCTAATGTCTTCACTATTTACACTGGCCCGATTGACAGGTTTTACGATTATCGTTTCGGCGAGCTCAAATGGCGCAGCGTTACTTTCGAGCGCGAAGTCCTTAATACTGATGATTATCAAGGTTGCCCGGTCATGAATTATGCCGACCTCGACCAAGATTACACCCGCATCCTCGAGTTCAAGCATTTCCATCCTGAGCGCAATTACGGTTGCTATGCAGCCGGCTCTAGCAAGACGGTTATCGTCCGCGAATACAGCAAGACTTGGTCTCGTGGCGAGGAACCTTATTATCCAGTCAATACCTCTGACGACCGCGCCAAACTCCAGCAATACCGCGATCTCGCCGCTAATGAAGCTAATGTCATCTTCGGTGGACGTCTCGGTGAATACGCCTATTATGACATGGACAAGACTATCGCCGTCGCCCTAGCCAAATTTGACGAAATCAAAGAAAGAATTTAATCATGTCAAAAAGCGTGGGCAAATCCAAAAAACCTAGCGAAAGCCGCTACTTGCCGGTCATATCGGTTATCATCCCAGTTCATAATGTTGCCAAAATCCTCGAACGCTGCGTCGAATCCGTCCGCACTCAAATTTACCCCAATCTAGAAATCATCCTCATCGACGACGGCTCTACCGACATGAGCGGCACTTTTTGCGATGTCTTCGCCAAAAAAGATCACCGCGTCAAAGTCATCCATCAGTCTAATCAGGGTCTCTCCGCCGCCCGTAACGCCGGCCTTAAGATTGCCACTGGTAAATGGGTTACTTTCGTCGATTCCGATGATTGGCTCGCTCCCGACACCATAGATATATTACACCGTTTATGTTACGATAACAAGCTCAAAATGTCCATCTGTAGTTTCCGTGAAGTCACCGATGCTGATCTCGCTAGTGATAAGTTTAGCAATCCCTCCGCCAAATCCGTCTCTTCGAAGATTCTTAGCACCATGGATTGTCTCGAATCCATGCTTTGTGAGCGCGGTTTCTCTATGTCCGCCTGGGGCAAGCTCTACGCCCGTGAACTCTTCGACCTTGTGAAATTTCCCGAGCACCGCCTCTACGAAGACGTCGGCACTACCTACCAGCTCGTCACTCAATGCGACCAAATCGCCGTCACCGATTACCCTGGGTATAATTATTATCAGCACCCCGGCTCCATTACCAAACAATCTTTCTCCCTTCGCAAAATGGATCTCATCGACCTCACCGACGAAATGTGTGACAAACTTCTGATTTGGAGCAAAGACCTACCGCCCGCCGACCATACCAAGCTGGAAAATCTCACCAAGAAGCGCCGTATGCACGCCCGTTTCAGCATTCTTCGCCAGATCGTCATGCTCGAAGAAGGGGATCATAATATCGACGCCAAATCCCTCAAGAACGCCGAGCAGACCGTCGTGAAATATCTCCGCAAACACAAGAACTATATTTTGAAAAATCCCCTTGCCTCCCGCCGCGACAAGCTCGCCATGCGCTCCCTTCAGCTCGGCCTCCCTGTGTTCAAATTCGCCTGGCAAAAATACTCCCAACAACGCAAATAACAACGTATCAAAAAATGAGTCTCTGCGAAGACTCATTTTTTAACGGTTAGTTACGGTTGTACTGTTCCAAAGCTACCCATTGGATCGTCTGGATTGCATGTTTCCCCCGCAAATGCCTTTCTGAGGTCATCAGTATTATACTCGCTACATGTCATCCCCATCTGCCCACGGAAAACGAACACCCATGGACTTTCTGGATTAACTCTATAAAAAGATGCAACTGATGCTGGCATTAATACTTGTATCCTCTGATAAGGCTCTACTATGCTATTCGTAATATCGCTCACTCTAGACTGTAATAGTTCAACGTCCTCATTAGTACTCTCTTTGTAGGCTCTTGCTAACGTTTCAGAAAGTTCTGCATCCTCACGATTATACCATCCTTTATAGCCGCAGGATATATCAGCATCTATCGTAGGAGCGTAACAAACTATCCCGGTAGCTTCACTTACAAAAGCTCTAGGCCGCGGTCCCGCACTTGCCATCGTAACAGCCGCCGTCTCTGTAAAACCATGTTTTTCAAACATTTGTCCTATCGCTTTTTGTGCATCCTCGCTAGATAAGAGCACTTCTAAACTTTCACTAGGCTCACTTGTCACGAGACTATACGCCTTATCTAGGGCTACATTCACAGATAAGCCTTCAGGCTTGTAGTAAACTGGAACATTTTCTCCTTTATAAAAATTATAGTATGGCATAAAGAATCCAGAATGCTCTTCGCCCAGGATCTCTTCCATGCCAACTCTGAGTGTCGCTAGCGTTGTCAATACTTCCTGTTCTTGTCTGTAGCTTTCAGCATCAGCTACCAGTGATGAATCCGGTGAAGTTGTCTGACTATTATCATCCTCAGTATGATTGACCATTACAAAATGATAAATCAAAAACCCTATCAATCCCAAGACTACCAAAACTAAAATTACTAACACAACCTTCAGCGAAGAGCCAGACCTTTCTCGCGGTTCCGGCGCCACGACCGGCGTTTCCGCTGCGCTTTGTGCTGGTGTTAACGGGTCATTGTACATTGATTCCATGCTCCTAATAATTATTTCTTAAAACTATTATATCATATGTGTAGTCAGTATCTCGAAATAAACATTAGCACTTGACAAAACTACCAATCTGTGCTACGATGGAGTTATCGCTCTGCTAATGAGCCTAGTTCTTGAGGTATCATCCACGCTCAGTAATTCATTTTTGCAATCTCTCCATATCTCTCTCGCCAAGAAAAACCACCCTTTCAGAAAGGGTGGAATTCAGTTGGGAGGTAAAATATATATTAAAGTCATTCAGTCAAAGAAGACCATCAGTCAGTCGACGCTAAGCCGTCCATAGGGAATGAACAAATCAGTCAAACACATGACACATATACTTAGATTACCTAAGGTGCAATGTCCGGTACATCTCCATCTAATTCTACCTCCACATTATCGCCGCGTCAACCCACTTGCGCCGTATTTTTGTTGTAATTTCTACAACACTACCTCGCCACACACCGCACGGATAGTCCAGCAAAGGCGTAAGACATCATGTCATTGTTTAAATAGTAGTAATAGTCCGCTCTGTCAGAGGTTAAATACAATATATAACCATTTACATTTACATCGTAATCCGCTAACCAGTATTGACCAGTTGTTCCAACTTTATCCAATAAACTTGCACTCATACCAATTGCTCCAGCATACGTGAAATAGAGCGGACCACTGATTATGGAATAATTGGCATTTGACGGATTACTGGTTAAATTATACTTTTTAAGCAAATTATAATAAGTCTTATCTATCTCTTTCCCCTTTATCGGCAACATCCAATTCTTCGGACAAATGCTCCCGCTAGCTTTGTTAGAAACAATAGAGCTGGAAGCCGTAGCGGCAGTCCAAGAATAATAATTACCTTGCTCATCGTGGCCGTCATTTTTGCTAGCAGCCAAATCGCACTTCTCAGACGTATTGTTAGCGCAAAAATGTAATCCTGGGTCATAATACTTAATTTTCCCCTTATCTAAAGGATGCCCATTATTATAATCGTTATACCACAGCTCTGACGGTCCAGTGGAGGAATCCCAAGTATTAGTTAAATCTGAATCAGCGCTAGTTAATCTTCTACCGGTTCCATTGATATATAAATCTAAATCCAAATTCTGTGTCATCCAGCAATTACCGTCTTTAAGCCTTGCTATCCAATAAGTCTTACCATCCCGCTTATCAGTTAGCTGATATTGTCCATTACCTAAAGTATCCGCCTCAGGCATATCCGCACATATGTCTGGTGTCATCTCTTGCATATAAGTTATAGATTCTATTAGTGGTTTCGGTTCCATCACCGCCGACACGGTCACATACGCCGTATAATGTCCAGCAGGTTTATCTGCTCCTACATTTGCCCCGAAGGCTACCGTAAACTGCTTATCCGTTAGCGTATCTTCCGTCCCCGTGAAAGCCGCCGTAGTGCTACTCGCCACCGGCACAGTTTTATAAGTTAGTTGCTCCAGCTCCGCATCGTTCGTCTTATATCCCTCACTCACCGCATACCCCCACTCATTCGCTCCCATATTCCTACCTATCACCCCGTCTGCATTACTTATTCCGCCAATATTACCAATCGGAATCGTCCTATCTGCATCTAAATATCCCTCTAACTGCCCCGAACTACCCGTCGCCGCATTTACAAATATCTGGTACTGTTTTATCTTACTAGCCGACAACGTAAAAGTATCATATCTATATGTCACCTCGCCGCTCTGTCCATTCGTCTCCCTTTCCAAATTACTCGGATTCGTCCATGCTATTCCGATCGACGCAGTAGCTTTTGTAGTATTATTTACATCTATACTATTTTCTATTGCAAATCCCTCATCTGCCATTTCTACCGGATTAATTACCATCCACCCGATCAAAAGCAGAGCCAAACCGCAAATCCCAGGCAAAATATAATTAAACTTTCTCGGAATACTATGTTTATACTTAATTTCACCTACTACTTTGCGCATTCAGCCCTCCTTTTACCTTAATTTGCCAAGTAGAGCCAACCAAAAATGGCACCACGAGGGTGTCAATCATAATCCAGCTCCGGAACATTCCATCACCATCTTATGAGCCTCATGGCGCCATTACTAATGGTGATATACCAAAAACCAAACTGAATTATGATTGACACTATCATTATATCACAAAATCCAAAAACTGTACCAAAATTCGCCGCCGGAGCGGGGGAGGTGAGTAGCCTATACGGTATTCAATATATGCAAGATATGACTAGTACGATTTGTTCAGAAGCAAAAGAAAATGATACCGTACAGCTAATCGATAAGCGTAAAAATGCCGATGGTAGTAATTCAAAATATTGGGTTACAAAATTAAGAGACGGTCATTGTTGGATGACTCAGAACCTAGATCTGGATATTACATCGGCAGGATTGACTGCAGAGCTTAGCGACATGACTACTGATTGGAATAGTGCCACAAACTCCAGTTATCCTCCCGTTGTTACTCAAACTGGAGCTAACCCCAATTTCTCAAGCACTACCAATGCCGTCCAATCATGGGATCCAGGAATTAGGCTCTGCAATGCTTCAAATAGCTGCACCTCACCCACTACAAGTGACTATGACTTGCACTATACTAGTGGCAATTACTACTCTTGGGGTGCAGCTACGGCTGGACAGGCAGGAAGCCTAGTCAGTACTGCTGCTGGCGAGACTGCCACGCAGAGCATCTGCCCCAAAAACTGGGCACTACCAGTCAACGGAGCTTATGGAGATCTGTTCAACTCATATGGCAAGGCCAGTGGGCTACTCTATGGTACGCAATCAATTTTAAACGAGCCTCTATACTTCATTCGTGGCGGCTATGTCAATGGTAGCTCTCTGGACAGCGCCGGCAGCGGGGGTCGTTACTGGTCGTCTACGGCCTACGGTGATACCAGTGCTTACTACCTCAACTTCACTACTAGTGTCAATCCGTCCAGCAGCAACGTTCGCTACCTCGGCTACTCTGTCCGCTGTGTCGCTAGGTAATTAACCATCTACCAAACTAGGAAGTAGGAGAGTACATAAAAGCATGAATTGCCCCAGAGAGAAAAACGATAGGCGATCTACGCCTTAAGTCCACTAAATTTCCATAAAATTGCAATTTTAATCATGCTTGTGCTTGGTGTTTTGGGGCAGAGTGTGCTACGCTTGATTTATGGCGGGGAATTGTACCTTAAATTACTGAGCCGGCAGGTAGAAAGGAGAAATCATGACTATATGGAATTCGAGTTTGGATTTACGATATGGTTTGTGAGTGTGAAGTTAAAGATCGTCATCCGCAAAAGATAACGATCTAAACTAAATTTCTCTTAGCCTAATTTTAACACACGAATTAGGTAGAATGCAAGCATTTTACTCATTGTGAAATGTTAGTGTGTTCACCTCTATCCCCCGCCAGAACCCTGCCGCCAGGGGATTAGTTAAAACTTCACCCACCCGAAGTTTTGCTCCTTGGCGACGGGCTACCTGCCTCGGCTCGAATTATGCGTCCTTTCTCAGCTCTAACCCCTGTTTTTTCAAGAAATTCAGCGTGTCCTTCATTGCGTCTTCTACCCCCAGCCTCGTTTCCCAGCCGAGCTTCTCGCGCGCCAAGCTCGGGTCTGCATAGAATCCCGCGAGATCTCCCGCGCGTCGCCCTACCACTTGGCAGGGAAGCTTAATTCCGCTCGCCTTATCAAACGCTTCTACCATCTCAAACACCGAGTGCCCCTCACCTGATCCCAGATTATAAATCTGCACTCCCGCACTCATCTTCTCCAGCGCCGCGATATGTCCCTTCGCTAGATCGACTAC
Organism: uncultured Candidatus Saccharibacteria bacterium; assembly: GCA_964581595.1. GTDB lineage: Bacteria > Patescibacteriota > Saccharimonadia > Saccharimonadales > Saccharimonadaceae > Nanosyncoccus. The sequence goes on along the minus strand of CAZOPB010000001.1, from coordinate 55,891 downwards.
ATGAATGTAATCTCGTATGCAAGTACCATCTGGCGTCGGATAGTCATCCCCATACACCGATAGCTGGTCAATCGCCCCGGTCGCCACTTTCATAATAATTGGCATCAGATTGTTAGGTTTATCATTCGGATCTTCGCCGATCAGCCCAGATTTATGCGCTCCAATCGGGTTAAAATACCTCAAGATCGTCACCTCAAACTCCGGATCCGCCACCGTCACATCCTTCAGAATTTCCTCAATCATATACTTCGTCCGGCCATACGGATTTGTGATTTTTTGCCCAGTTTCCATGGTTTCATTGTAGCTTGGCGAATCCTGTTCTCCATACACCGTCGCCGACGAAGAAAACACGATCTTTTTACACCCAAATTCCTCCATGCACTCCAGCAAATTCACCGTCCCGCCGATATTATTTTCGTAATATCGCAAAGGTTGCTCCACCGATTCGCCCACTGCTTTCAGCCCTGCGAAATGCATCACTGCATCGTAATGATTTTTTTGGAAAACTTCCGCTAGTTTCTCCGCATCTCTCAAATCCACATCATAAAATTTCGGCTTCACCCCAGTAATTGCCGCAATTTTATCCAGCACCTCGATTTTGCTGTTGTAAAGATTATCCAAAATCTCCACTTCATACCCAGCCTCAATCAGCTCTACTACCGTGTGCGACCCAATATATCCAGTTCCTCCAGTTACTAAAATCTTCATAACTCCAACCTCCAATCTTTATCTCATATATGATATAATTTTTATAAAATTATTGGCTAAATCCTCAAATTTCACCAATTCTCACATTAGAATATATCATATATGATATAAATTTCTCCAATACATTTTATAACTATATCTTCATTATATCATACTTTCCGCCTTCCGAATTATCTTAAAATATGTTACAATTAAGATGTTATGAAGCGGGATTCAGGGTTAATTTTCCATGCGTTTCTCATGTTTGGCGACGCCTGTGCGATTTTACTCTCGTTTTTGGTGGGCTACTTCATGCGCACCCATCTTGATCAGCGCCCCTTCTATTTCGAAGCCAACCTCTGGCAATTCGCTCTTTCCATGCTCATCATGATCCCAGTATATCTATTAATCCTCGCCGCCGTCGGCCTCTATAGTAAATCCGTCTTCTTGAGTCATAGTCGGTGGCGCGAAATTGGCCGCCTCCTACTTGCTTCGATTATTGGTATGATGGCGATCATTACTTGTGACTTCTTCTTCAATCTTGATCTTTTCCCGGTCCGCGTCATGGCGCTATATGTCGTTTTTGCTTGCTTCGTTTTACTAAGTATCTTTCGTGGTGCCGTCCGCGCCATTCGCATTGTCACTCTCAAGAAAAACCGCCGCGTCGCCATGCGCGCCGTCATCGTTGGCAATACGAAAAACACCGAATATCTCGCCGATTATATTGCCTCGTCTCCCGAATCCGGTTTCCGCCTCGCCGGAGTTGTCGCCGGTAGTAAATACATCCCCAAGGATCTCCGCCGCCATCAATACTCCTCACTCAAAGAAGCTCTTCGCTACTCTCGCGCCGACGTCATTTTCCAGACCGATGATAAGCGCACTGAATATGTTTACCGTCAAGCCATCGATCGCCACCTCCTCTACTATTTTGTCCCATCTACCGCTGCCATTACCTCTCAGCTAGGCGACCTAGAGCTCATCGGCAGCACTCCCGCCATCATGGTTCGCGTCACTCCGCTCGCCGGCGGCGCCAGGTTTATCAAGCGCTGTGGCGATATTATCTTTAGCTTCATTATCATCATTCTCGCTGCCATCCCCATGGGTATCATCTGGCTTATCGAAAAACTCTCCGATCCTCACGCCCCTGCCGTCTACTCCGAATACCGCCTTTCCCGGTACAATCGCAAGTTTAGGATTTACAAGTTCCGCTCCATGAAGCCCGAATACTGCGGTATCTCCCCCGAAGAAGCTTTTACCAAGATGGGTAAGCCCGGTCTCATCAAAAAATACCGCGCCAACGGTGATATGATCCCGAATGACCCCCGTATTACCAAGCTTGGCAAATTCCTCCGTGCCACTTCTCTCGATGAACTTCCTCAGCTATTTAATGTTCTCAAAGGCGACATCTCGCTCGTCGGCCCGCGCGCTCTTGTCCCTGGCGAGCTCCATCATTACGGTGATCGTTCACTCCTTCTCTCCGTCAAATCCGGTCTTACCGGCCTCGCCCAAGTTTCTGGGCGTCGTGATATCAGCTTCGATGAACGCCGCGCTCTTGATCTCTACTACATCCAAAACTGGTCAGTCGGCCTTGATCTTCGCATCATCCTCCGCACTATTGGCGCTGTACTCCTATGTAAAGGAGCTAAATAGTCATAATGACCACCCTACCACCTAAATACAGGCAAGAAAAAGACAACGCTTCGCCGGAAACCGCGCTTTCCAATGAAGATTCAAAGCGGCATTCGGAGCCCGGGCATGAGCCCGAGTATAAAATCGCTCTCGTCTGCGACTGGCTCACTACCCCCGGCGGTGCCGAAAAGGTCCTCCTCGAGCTCCATCGTATGTACCCCGATGCGCCAATTTACACTTCTCAATACAGTAAAAAGGGAATTAACTGGTTCGATGACGCCGAGGTCAAAACCGGCTGGCTCCAAATCTTCCCGAAATCTCTTCGCAAAGTTCTCGGCCCCTTGCGCCAAATTTACTTTAGCCATCTTGATTTATCTGACTATGATTTGGTGATTTCCGTCACCGGCGCCGAAGCCAAAGCTGTTCGCACTGTGCCAAAATCTCAAAGGCGGAATCAAAAATTAGACAAAAACAATTTATCATCGGAAACCGCGCTTTTCGATGATAAATCGAACTGGTCTTTGGAGGTTGGACACCTTTCTCCCAGAAAGGGGTCCACACATGTGTGTTTCTGCCACGTCCCCACGCAGTATTATTGGCAAATGTACGACAAATATCTTGAGAATCCCGGTTTTGGTATTCTTAATCCGCTCATTCGCCTCTGTTTCAAGCTTCTCGTCAAGCCTCTGCGCAAAGCTGATTATCGCGCCGCTCAGCAGCCTGACCAATTCATCACAATTTCTACTTACGCCCAGCAACAAATTAAGAAATATTACCATCGCGACGCCATCATCGTCGCTCCTCCAGTTGAAACCGACAAGTTTAAACCAAATCCACAGACTTTTCCACAGCAAACCACGAAATTATCCACATCTTCTCCACAAGTCAATAAGGAATTATCCACTAATTCTTCTGACTTATCCACCAATCCTAAAGAGTTATCCACAGATAACACCCAGGTTCTCCACCGGAATTCCACAATAAACCCACAAGAATCAAGCCATTTTTCCACAGAAAGCCAAGATTTATCCACAAGTTATCCACAGCGCGAAGGGGACTTATCCACAGGCAACCACGAACTTTTCCACAACTTTTCCACAACTTTTCCACAATACCGCCACTCATCCGATAGGCCCAATCAGCGCCCCGAAATTATCTGTCCTAACCCGCCCGTATACTATATTATCGCCTGTCGCCAAGTCACCTGGAAGCGCGTCGATCTTGCTATTAAAGCCTGCCAGCAGCTCAGTCTTCCACTTCTCGTCGTCGGCGACGGCCCAGAGCACGCAAACCTCCTCAAGCTTACTCATGATAACTCCTCAGTTAAATTCCTCCCCTGGGCCAAGACTTGGGAGTTAGCCCGCTACTTACAGGGGGCTAAAGGCTATATTTTCCCCAGTCTTGAGCCCTTTGGTATCGCCGCCGTCGAAGCCCTTGCCGCTGGTTGCCCAGTTATCGCCTACCGCGAAGGTGGCAGCCAAGATTTCATCAAAAATGGCAAAAACGGCCTTCTCTTTGATCATCAGACTGTCGATTCTCTAGCCGAAGCCCTTCGCAAATTCCAGTATCTTGATTTTGACCGACAGACCATCATCAAATCTGCCGCCGATTTCTCCGTATCTCGCTTCCGCCAGGGAATCACATCTGCCGTCCAGGTCCTCCTTCAGCCAGCTTCTCCTCAAAATTGCTCGCCTCAGTCCTCCCCCAGCCAAACCCATTCGCCACATTCTACCAAGCAAAATCGACTTCAAAATCATCCTCAGCCTTCTCTCAAATCTCATCAAAAACTAACCAAAAAGGACTAAACTTATGAAAATCCTCACCAAAATTCTATGGCTCCTCATTTTCGCCCTCTCCGCTGCTCTCTTCTTCTCCTACCATCCTGTCATCTCGCTCGGCGCCAATTCCTCTATGAATTTCGAGCTTTCTTTACCGCTCATCTGGCTAGTTATTTTCGATATCTTAAGCTTCGTCCTTTTGCTATTTTTAGGCCATCAGCAGCACAAAATCCAGCAAAGTTCCGCCAAAACCGACCCGCATCCAGCCAAAAACACCCCAGCAAATACAAAAACAGCCTCCAAAACTGACCAAAAGTCAGCCAAAAATACTCTGGAAACTACAAAATCGGCCTCTAAAACTGACCACCGGTCATTTTTTACCAAGAAATCCGCCTTTTTTAGCAATCTCCCCGGCCTCTCCGACCGTCGTTTCTTCCTCCTCGCCCTTTTCCCGCTTTATCTCACCATTTCGATTATTTGGTCGCCGAATCCGCTCCGTGGCCTCCTTACTGCCGGCATCGTCTGGCTCATCTTCTTCGCCGTTTTCTCTATGCTCTATCTCTTGCCGCTCACCCTTCCGCCCCGCCGCCTCCGCACTCGTCTCCTCTTTGTTATGTTTTTGGCTACTGTCCTTGTCTGCCATTTTTGCTATGCTCAGAGTATTATGGACGTCCTCGGTCTTTCTCGTGATACTACCTTGCTCTGTCGGGGTTGTACTTACCACTCCTTTGGTTTTCCACATCCCTCTGGCTTTGCCATCGAGCCACAATTCATGGGTAATCTCCTCCTCGCCCCTACTCTTACCGCCCTCTATCTTGTAACCTTTCGCCCCAAGAGATCCACTAAGACCCTTCTCGCCGAAGCCGGTCGTATCAAATCCACCGCCGAGCGTAAAATCTTCCATGGCAAAATCAAGCTCCCTCTCCTCAACCTCGCCAAATGGCAAAACTTCGGCCTCATCCTCCTTGCCGGCTATCTCTCTACGACTCTCTTCTTCACCTTCTCCCGCGGCGCCATCTATGCCTATGCAATCGGCATCCTCATCCTCCTCATTTTCACTCTCATTCGCAAAAAATTCCGCTGGAGCCTAATCACTATCCCAGTCGTTAGCTTTCTCTTCTCTCTCGGCCTGCAGGGAACTTTCGCCGCCGTCGGCCCCACTGCTGAGACTTTTGTCTCTGGCGTCACTAAATCCATTCATCAACTCTCTCTCGGCCTCATTGACCTTCGCCCCCAAAGCTCAGCCGAATCCACCCCTGATTCCTCTCAAAACTGCAATAATGTTGTAAATTCTACAACATCTTCTGTGGAAAACTCTTCAAAAAATGTGGAAAATCCCAGCAAAGACTGTGCAAAACCTGTGGACAAAATCGACAAAACTGTGGAAGACATTGCCGAAATTGTGGATAAAGAGCTAGATAATCATCTTGAAAAATCTGAAGAAAAGTCCCTCAAGACCGCCGAAGACGCCATTTTTGAAGGCTATGTCTCCGAATCCACCAATATCCGCCTCAATCTCAATCGTACCGCTATTAAGACCTGGCTCGACGCTCCTGGCCATCGTAAAGTCAGCTTTGGTTCCGATTGCAACGAGCCATCTAACGAGCCTTGCATGTCATTCACGCCCTTTAGCATTCTCTTCGGCGTCGGTCTCGGCGGTGCTGGCAGCGCCATGCATAGAGCCTATCCTCTCGAGGTCACCTCCGCCAAAGAAATCGTCCAGCATCAAGGATTTTCTCTCCTTCTCGAGACCGGCCTGATCGGTCTTCTCCTGGCTGTTTTTGGCCTTCTCCTCGCCTTCTTCCCAAACATTTTCTCCAATAAATTCCTTGACGGCCGTGCTGTTGGCGCCAAGACTGCCGATTCTACCAAGCCTCTCAATCTTTTCTTCACTCACCCCGCTCTGCCTCTCCTCCTGAGCCTCATCGTCGCCTATCTCATTACGCTCAATTTCTTCTCTGGCCTTCCCAATGCCCTCCAGATCTACCTCATGCCGCCTCTTCTTTATCTCATTTTTAGCAATCAGCCCCACGAGATTGACTCTACTAAAACTAACCACTCCTCAAAAAACTAGTCAAAAAAAGAGCCCCCGCTCCGTCAGGAGCAGGGGTCTACTTGTGTCAGATCGTTTCTTCTTTCACCAAAGGATGATAGTTGCAGTGGACGATGCCACCATACCCAGATTTTCCGGCAAACATCGGGCGTTCCCGGTGTGCCTCCGTGGCTCCGGTATAGAAATAGGTCGTAAAAGTGTTATCGTCATCATTGCAACCTACAAAACCATACCCATACCAAACCTTCGGGTCGGCAGCTCCATGTACCAGATTCAAATCCTCGTCGCCCGCAGTCAGCTGGATAGCTCCGACATAAATAGCGCCATTCTCCTCTTCCAGTACGATACGAACCTCGAAGGTCTCGCCCGCCGGAACAAATTCAGGATAATAGCAATTCATCTCGTGCATTTTGCCCTTTTCGATCTCGTCGTCGACCACCAAGACCAGCTGAAAGCTTTCATCGGCGCCCAGTGGTACGCTTGCGTCCAAGACTCTCCGGGGGTACTCGCACGTCATCTCAATGGCGGCGTTATCACTCACCTTAAGTGCCATGGCCTCCTTATCGGTGCGATCGACCCAAAACGGATCTGCGCCGATCGGATTCAGCATCCACGCCTCCGGTCCGGTGTAAGACTGGCTGGACATAGACCCTGCTCTCATGGCGCGCCCCTTTTTAATTCCGCTCTGGTAAGCGACATTGCAAAGTAAGCCGACGCACAGCAGAGTGAGCACGAACAGTTCAGCGACAGTCGATTTTTTGATTTTCTTCATAAGAATACCTCCCTATTCTTCCCGATCTAACCGAAATGTACTTTCGTGGGTGCCCACAATAAGCCCCACTATCTCCATTATAGCACACCATGAGCATTTTGTCAATACTTTTCTCGCTTATCCTTAAAATTTCCTTAAAATCCTTCAAAATCTCCCCAAATCCACTCAATTTTTACTATTTTTTCACAAAAATCGCCAAAAACTATTGCAATTTCAGCGTACCTGCGGTAAAATGTAAGTACGTCGCGGGATAGAGCAGCCTGGTAGCTCGTTTGGCTCATAACCAAAAGGTCGTTGGTTCAAATCCAACTCCCGCCACCAAGATGGAGCCGTACATCGCCCCCCCGATTGCGGCTCCATTTTGGTTAAAACATTCCCTATGAAAAGTAGGGAATTACAAAACGCCAAAGTTCTTTAACATTGTTAGGAGGAATCTTTATGAAATTTTCCCGCAGCCAGATCCGCTATATCCCTTCAAAGATCATCGCTAAGTCACCTCCTGCCGACTCGGGCACGGCCACCCCTTCGTCCTCACCTAACCTTCCTCTCTCCGATCGCCTCGCCCTCCGTCAGATTATAGTTACTCAGAATTACCTTCGTGAGCAGGGAATTATCCGCCGCCTTAATCTCCTTAGGAAAATAAACCGCTATGTCATATTTACTTTTGTCGTTATTGCCTTGTTTTGTCTTATCCTGCTCGTCATCGATGCGGTATGCAACGCTCCTCTTCATGAGGCTTGGGATAGATACCTCTCGAGAGAGAATACCTTCGATGTGACATCTCTGTTAGAGAGCTACGACGTCGTCTATAATCCCGGCAACGAAGATGAGCGTAATGTCTACGCCCGTATTACCATCAGCTACGACAACTGTGTTCTCCTTTCTGAGAACACTATAGACTTCCTTACTCACCCGGTTATTCTCATCCGTAGTCCGAGTGGAATTCTGCATGTTGACTGGCTCGATATCGGTGCGATTCGTCACAGTATAAACATAAATAAAGAGCCGTACACTATCTACATCCCGTTTTCTACCGGTAATTGCACTGGTCTCTTCGGTCGCATTCATGCCTTTATTTTTAGCCTCACTCAGCACCTCACGCTGTTTTTTGGATTCACATCCATTGTCAACTTCGCTATGACTAGCGGCTTCTTCCTGGTCGCACTTTCCTTCGTATGTGCTATCGTCGACGTTCTTATTTGTCAATATATTTCCATCCGCGAGTCCAGCCTCAAATCAGCCATCACCAATGATACAGATAAATCGGCGACCCAAGAAGATACTTCTGCCGATCACATCGATCCATCTAGCTTGGAGAATTAGAGATCCTGCCCCAGCAGAATAAGTCAGCATGGCTCAAATTATCAATCTCAGGAGGGAATATCTAATGACATCTTCATCCGAACCCAATCCCCGCACCAGTCAGCAACTCGATCAGCAGCGCATCATCACTTACAGGCGCCAGGGCAGATGTCTGCAAGTCGTCGTATTTCTCGTAGCCTTACTCCTAGCCGTCGCAAGCCTCAGTATCATGGCATGCTTATCTGACGACTCTGGCTATTGGCGCTATGATGAGCTACGCCAATACTACGATGAAACCAAATACGTCATTGCCAAGGATCTCATCTACGATACTTCTGTCATCGCCGCCCCGTTTGATAGTGACACTGGAATCTACTATTGGTCGGGCTCTATCCAGGCCAAAGCTTTCATCCCGCTCAAAGGGGCTTTGCGGGCCAGTATTGCTGATACTGCTCTCATTGGCGAAGTCCGTCTTGGTGACGGCTATATCTATCCCATCACTATCAGCTACGACGAAGTCTGCGCCTACATTCAGTACATCGAAGAGAATCACCTCGAGAACGAGACTATAAGCATCTCTGGTAACGCCGACTGGTGCTTTTCGACAATCGGCTTCTTCGGAATTTTCCATCGCCTTGCCATTGCCCCAGTTCAGTTCATGGTACGTCTTACTGGCTGGTCCTGGGAATTTTGGTCTGCTATGCTCTCTGTTGTCGGATGGATAATGGCTATAGTCTTGTTCTTATTCTTCGGTGCTCTTCAGTACCTTATAAATTTTGTCGCACAGGATCCACCTGAAGAACCTCACGTCATCACGGTAATTTGTCATTACGATGGGATTGAGCCTGAACTTATCCAGACTAAAACTCAAGAGTCTGACATTCCTGGACAATCCTAACTTCTTTCTAGCTTAAGGGAAATTTCTATCTCTTCCCACCAAAAGCCGCCTCCTCTTGGAGACGGCTCTTTTCATTCAATTCAAGTCTACCTTGCAAAAAACCTCCTCGAAGTACACTTCAAAAATAAGCTTGACTTTTTTCAAAATCTGTGCTAATCTAGAAATAGAGAATCTCGTATTCTTTGCATCTTTGAGTTAGAGCTTCATATTTTGAAGGGAGAATTATCATGAAAACTGTCATTATTGACTTCGTCACCCGCCGTTATAACCAATTGTCCTTGGCTGCCTATCTCACCTTCCCGTTTTTCTTTACCATCAATCTTATGTACTTAGCGTACAGCATTTTTTGCGGCTTCAGCCCGGCATACATCATCTGGTATACTACAGTCTGCCTCTGCGGAGTCCTACTAGTTGGTTGGAGCATTCCATACGTTTTCCGGGATAGCCTGAACATCGAACGTCAAAAGCCTACCCCGCGTGATTTTCGTCTATATTTTCTTTATCTCGTTACCGTCGTTGGCCTGACCTTTATCGTCACCTTCGCCCCAGCTATGAAAGACTCCTATTTCCAGACTAGCCTGATTGTCACCATGAACGTATGTGAAATCGTCTATACACTAGCCATCTCCGCGATCGTTATTGGTGCGGTCCTCCGCGAAATCAGCATCGTCCGTCAAAGCTCAGCCCAATCTTAGCGCCCCCACCGGGGCGCTTTTTCTGCACAACCATCTAGTAAATCTGTCAGTCAGGGAACTCCGCCCCGCAAAAAGCCGTCTCCTTTCAGAGACGGCTCTTTTCATTCTAAGACTGATACTTTCTAAAACAGCTCTTTATTCTACTTCACTCGAAGTTTCTTCAGCATCATCCACCTTCACATCTTTATTGAGGTTCTCGTCTACCTTTTCTTCCGGCTTCTGATAATCGTCCTTCACGACTTTCGGCTCGTCCTTAACTTCTGGATCAGCCTCATCCTGCGTCTCTACTGACGCATTTTCTTTGCTGACTTTTTCCTCGGCCTTAGCTTCAACTTCTTCCGCTTTCTCGTTACTCTCCGGCGTATCCACTACTGGTTTCTCTCCCTCGTCATCACCATGTACTTCTGCTACGGCATTGAGCAGGGCATCTTCTGCGTTCTTACGTTTCTTCTTTTCCGGCGCCTTCGCCAGCTCAATATCAAGGTCATACCCCGTCAGCTTCGAAGCCAAGCGCACATTCTGTCCCTGGCGACCGATTGCAATTGACTGCTGATCTTCCGTTACGTACACCTTCGCCTTTTTGCCGTCAATCTCCACCTTTACTACCTCTGCCGGGCTCAAAGCTTCGCGGATGTACTCCTGTGGGTTTTCGCTCCAGTTGATAATGTCAATCTTCTCGCGATCCCCGATTTCGTTCATGATCGCTTGTACGCGAATCCCTCGTCCACCGACGAACGTACCCACCGGATCCACTCCTGGGATCTTCGACTCCACCGCAATCTTCGTCCGGCGTCCTGCCTCACGCGCGATTCCTTTAATCTCCACCGAGCCGTTATCAAGCTCTGGCACTTCCTGACGGAACAAATACTCAATAAACGCCGTATTCCCGCGTGATAGGATCAATTGTGCCTTCGCATCATCATGTTCCACACCCTTGATATACACCTTAATTCGTTCGCCTACGGTGTAATATTCGCCATCAATCTGCTCACTGCGCGGCATAATCCCGTTCGCACGCCCCATGTCGACTCTTACGATTCTCGGAGTTACTTGCGCTACCACGCCATTCACTACCGTACCAATTTTATCTTCAAATTCCGCTAGCACCGCATCACGCTCCGCTTCGCGCAGTCTTTGTACCACGACCTGCTTTGCCGTCATCGCCGCCACCCGGCCGAAATCTTCCACATCATAAGCTTCCTCTACAATATCGCCAACTTCCGCGTCTTTTTTCAGCTTTTTTGCTTCTTCTTGTGGAATTTCCGTCGCCGGATTATAGGCCAGCCCGTCCTCGATCACTTCGCGTGCCACATAAGCTTTCGCCGTACCATTATTAATATTTAGCACTGCGCGCACATTCATATCCTTTTCGCCATGGTCACGCCGCCAAGCCGCCGCGATCGCCATCTGCACCGCATCCAGCACCGCCTCTTCCGACAAGCCTTTCTCCTCGGCAATCACCCCCACCATCGCCGTCATCTGTTTTAGGTCTAACCCTTCCATATTACTCCTTTTTCTTACGTTTGTTCAAATAAAAACCCGACCTTCTTCAGGTCGGCCAATATCAGTATAATTTCATTATATCGCATATTTCCACCCCGTCAACCCCATTTTCCCAAGAAAAAGGGCGCCGCTTCCGCAGCGCCCACGAGGATTAGTCATGCACATTACAATGTCTACATCAGTTGTATAGCGGAATATAAAAGCGCGCCATGCGCCCAGTTTCATCGCTAAATGAGTCCCACATTTTTCCGCCGCACTTCCGTACAATACTGAAGATGGCTACGTTGAAATAATCAGATGTCATTAGCACTTCACTTAGCCCGCATTCACGGCATTTGTCTAGCATCTGAAGCATAACTTCCTTACCGTAGCCTTGGCCGCGCACATCTTTCTCTAGGCCAAGCTTAACATGTCCCTCATAGCGCATCAGCTTTGGAGTCAGGATTAACCGCAGCTTCGTCATCCCAATAATCCGCCCCTCTTCATTTCTTATCCAATAAACTTCTTGCGGCATGATTCCTTCGGCTGCTTTTTCTACGCTAAAATGCTCGTCTTCTTCCATCTTCCGTAATGCGCTCCTCATGGCGCTGATGCTATCAGCGTTCATCAGATCCTCAGGCCAGCTAAAATCATTCTCCTCATCTTCATACTCATAGTAGAACGACAGGCGCATAAAAAGATCACACAGGTTTCTAAGATCGCTTTCGTCGCACGTGCTCTTAATCTTTTCTAACGTAACTCTACTCATAATGTACTCCCCTTATCAATTTGTGGGCCAGCACGGCCTCCTTGATAGCATTATAACATATCTTTCCGATTCTAGCTAATTGAACCCTTGCCTTCTCCATGCCGTTAATATTGCATGCCTTGTTCTGTCCAAGAAAAAGGGCGCCGCCGTAGCAAGCGCCCCTGGTTGAGTTACTCCAGTGTAATCCAGTATCTGGCCTCCCTTCTATCGCCGAGGTCGACGATATCAAACAGTCTCCCGCCACATTTTTCGATCAAACCGCGGCTGGCCTTGTTTGCGGAATTTGCCGTCAACAGCACATCGCGCAGCTCGTGCTCCTGGCATTTTTCCAGCAGCATCGGCAGCAGTTCCGTGCCGTAGCCCTTGTGACGTGCCTCGGCAATCAGGCCCAGCCCGATATGCCCGCCCAGGCGCAGCAGCCCCGGCGTCAGCAGGAATCGCAGATGAGCCACGCCAATCAGCTTACCGTTCTCGTCGCGCGCCCACCAGATTTCCTGTGGCACGCGCCCTTCCTTCAGTGCGCCCAGATCGTAGCTCTCTCGACGCTCAAGTGCATCCAGTGCATCCTTCAGGCCATTGATGTCTCTGGCGTCCATCAGAGTCTTCGGCCATACGAACCCGTTGGTCTCGTACTCCGGCAGCCTCTTACAGAACTCCCACATCTCCCAGACCGTCGCGATATCACTCCAGCTCCTAATCTGCTCCAGTGTAACTCTACTCATAAAGTGCATCCCCCTTATAAAATCAGGGTTAAATCTAACCCCTATCCTTTCATTATAGCACACATTACTCAAAAAGTCAATACTTTTTATGCATATTTTGCTGATTTCGTCAAATTTGTGCCAAAAACGCATCAAAATTTCCCAGATTTTTCCACGTTCTCATACAGACTGTTAAATAACTCTGATTTCTCAGTTTACAATAGAGATAAATACTGATACGATGGGAGTAGAGCGGAATCGCTTGCAGAAAGTTTAGTGCCGATACATTTTTCATAAAGGTCGAATATTAAACTAATTTATAAAAATGGAAACTGCATAGTATGCAAGAGAAATATACTTTTTCGTACGAATTCGTAAATGAAGACGGCGACAAAATAAAAGTTGTTCTCAGCCAAACGGCTAAGAACAACTAATTTCAATTAATTACTTCCAGTCTATCACGTTTTATTAAATATAGCAAGGCTTTTCCGCTCATTTTTGATTTAATCCAAAAACCACCCAGCGGCCATCTAGAAGCCCTAGGAGAGTCCTAGGCATAAGCACCTTACTCATCCCAAGGTTTGATGTAAAAATCGCTCCTAGGAGCTCTGAATGGCCTTAGATGTCAAATTCGCTCCCAGGGTTACCGCTATTCCACCTCCCGCATATTACTATAAATCTGCCTCATCCTCTCATCTGGGAATCTATTATCTAAGAAAATTTCAATCCTCGTATCCGCCGGGTCTCCCGCCCGCCGCATCGTTTGTCTCAAAGTCGCCGCCACCGACATTGAAATATCAAACGCCAGAAATACCGCTAACACCATGCAAATCCGATTCACATTCTTCGTCTGGATTTGATTATAAACTTTATCAATATATGGGTACACCCACTGCACGAAAATCATCACCAGCCCGCCCCACACTATCATATACGGTATCGTCGTCCGTCCGCAGACATTCAGCAGCCTATCCGAATAATCCCAAGAAATCGTCCCAAAAATCCACTCCTGCAATACGCTCAGCCCAAATTCCAGCGCCCCGCCAAAAATCGCCCCTCCGACAAAGCACGCTGCCGTCTTCAATTTTGGTAGATAGAATAGTAAATAAATCAATACCGCCCCAATCCCGTATACCGGGCTAAACGGCCCATACACCAGCCCTCTTCGCGACTCCCATTCCGGCACCCCCGTACTAATGAAACTCGTTACCAGATGCATAATTTCTTCCCAATACGTCCCAAAAATACATCCAATCGTAAAGAAAAGAATAATATGATTAAATATCGTTCGTTTTGTCAATTTCTTTTGGGATTTCGCCTGACTCTGCGCTTCTTTTGGCGAATCCTCTGCCGACTCCATCCCCGCAGCTCTAGAACCACTCCTATCCGGCAGGGAATTATCAATTTCTTTCATCTCTGTCAAACTCTGCTTCTGTTTCTTCTTCATTTTATCTTATCATAACACATTCCCCCGCCTGTTAAAAGCATCGCTCCGGCAGTTTTTATCTTTTTCATATCTATGGCAATGGAAAAGCGGCCCCCATCGGGGACCGCGTTTCGTAATGTGCTTGAGAACTCTGCGCTAAACTAGCTTACGATGTCAGCAGCGGAAACTGCGGAGGCACCCAAACCGATATGCGCGCATCTCGGGTCCGGATATCCAGCGATAGAGACCCTTCCGGAAACCAGACCCGTGTCAGCCGAATAGTCCGTCCTGATCGGCTCCAAATCCGGCGCCACGCCATTGTCGACGTACCCGTCGTCAATGTCGATGACTACGCCACTCGGATCCTTCGGTCCAGAACCATCCTCTATGTCGGCTGTAGATGACTCTTTAGTTGATCGGCTGGTATTCACCGGGTCCATCAACGGGTTCAGGCCCACATAATCACCTGCGCCGTCGTCGGGTTGATTTGCACCTCCGGAGACGCCAGCGTTACCCTGATAGGCCGCACTTTGGCTCTGGTCGCAGGCTGGTACTTTGGACGACGCATCCTCAAAGTAGGTGTTAAACACATACCTCGCCGGCATCACCAACATCGCCATCACTGCCACGGAGACGAAGAGACACTTCAGGAGCTCAGACAGCTCCGCTTTCCAGCTCCAGCCGGGAAGGCTCCATCCAGTGCCCTTGTTTTCGTCGTTCTTGTTTTGCAGTTTCATTTTGAAATCCCCCTATTTCGCATGATTTTCTCAAATTTCCCTAGACTCGTACTTAGTACTTATCTACACCCCCCATTGTATCACACATCATCAAAAATGTCAATGCCTTTTATGCTTATTTTACATTTTTACAATAAAATTCCATAAAGTGACAATTTTAGCCCAAAAATCTTCATTTTTCTATTAAATCTATACTTAAAAGGAAAAGCGCCCCATGTTTCAGAGGCGCCGCCAGCTCTCTCGACGTAGCTGGACAATAAAGGATTAAAGTGGTTACTTTGTCGGCTGTGCTCGCTCCCAGATCATCACGACCCAGCACACGAAATAAATCACCGACATCGGTAAGATGATAACCAGCCCCAGTAGCGAAATGACATCGCGCCAAGGGCCCGGAATGAGCATCGCTCGGTTTGTTGTTAACGCCGTCATGATCATCGCGACTAACGCATACAGTGCATACGTCAGCAAATTAATCTTGACATAAAAGGAGCATTCGCCCCGCAGCGGCAGCCTCAGCAACATCTCTGGCAGCTCGATTGCGCCTATCATGCATGCAGCCGTATTGAACACGAAATCCAGTTTCATCTGGAATTCGTTCCTGGCGCCGCTGTGCAGGTTGACGCCCATCATGAAGCCGAGTGCTACCGGCCCCATCAGCATCACCAAGACGTACAGCCGCAGAGCATTGTCGACAGTCAGCAGGGAATTTACGATGGATTTCACAGACAATTTCATAACCAAACCTCCAAATTTTCCAGCAGTTCTTTGAGAACCAGCTAGTTTTATAGGTACAAGGCTTCGCTTTTGCTTACCCCATATCTCATTATAGCACACATGATTCAAAAAGTCAATACTCTTTATGCTTTTTTGCCAAACAGACAAAAAAATGTATAAAACTATTGACATTTTATGCCCTAACTTTGCGTCAGATCAAAATAAACATAATTGGTATTGACTTTTTAACCAATCTGTGATACAATGAAAGTGTAGGAGCTATCCTACGCACGTTAGCATCTTTCTAAAAGCATCTCGTAAATCATAAACTCCACTATATTGAATTCTGAAATATCTGATATTGAGAAGGAAAGGATGACCGAAAAATGGCAAGAAAAAGCAAAATGGCCAGAGCCGGTAAGGCAGCGCATAACGTATGGAAAGATCAGCAGAGGCAAGCCGCCGTGCAGCAGCAGGCCTTAGAAAAGGCCAAGACTGACCGGCTGCTCCTGTCGGAATTTCTACCGCCAGTTTTCGCTCAGGGTCTGGGCGAAAAAGCGAGCCAAGATATGGCTACTATCAAAGAAGTTTTTGATAGCACTATGGGCAAATCTACCTATGACTATTCTGGCTCTAGGTTCGCCTACGCCCTTTGGCCTTATCGCCTCGGGCGTGAGAACCTTGAGTGGTTCCAACGTTTCTGGGAAGCGAAATTGGCCGAAACTGAGGCTAAGGCTCGGGAGCTGGAGTGCATGAAACTGTCTGAGGAGACATTTAGTGTGCAGATTACCATTGAGCGCATCAAAGCGGCCTTGGATTATCTGGATGCGCTGATCGATATGGGGCGGCCGGGCATGCCCGTGCTCCCGACTTGTCGTCAGTCGACACATTTCCAGGGCAAGCATACCATCGACGTTAAGATCTTTATCCCTGCCAGCGACGAATTCAATCCATGGTATCACCGTCACTTCGTAGACGGCCACGTGATTTCCACTACTCAGGATACAATGAAAGTAGTGTACCACGGTTGCGTGAAGGCTAATCCCAATGCAAAAGATCTGCAGGTCTGCACCGGCGTCTATCCCCTCGACAGCATTTACGTCGTTAAATGCAAAGAGTTCTGGTCGCTGGTTAGTGATTCGTTTCTAAGTGGCGAATGGCTGCATCTGGCCAATATCGCAGGCGGAAACGATAAGCTGAGCAAAGATATGTATGAAGCAATGCGCAAGGAACAGCTCAATGCGAAGCTGGGCGACTATGAGTACGTCGTCGCCGTCCGCGAGAATGCTAAGAAAGGAAAGATGTAAAGAGAAGCCCCCTACGACCCGTAGGGGGCACTTTTTGTCCCTCCGGAGCTGATAATTTCCAAAAAAAGAAACTGTATTAGCAGTCTTGACATGCGAGTGCTAATTTGCTACAATAGAGACAAGTTGGCAGTCTTGACACATGAGTGCCAATGGAATACAATAGATTTTATAATTAGTTACTTAAAAACACTCATTAACCATCATGATTTTAGCGGTCAGAAGGTTCATTGGGTGAAGGAGGCCGCCAATAGCCTTTCTCGGGAATCTTCGCGACTAACGAGGAGCGAACGAAGCGAACAATCTCCCCATAACGATGGGCGAGCGTGAGCGGGTCCCGAAAAGACTATTGGTGACCTCATGACGATAAAGAAAGGAATCAATATGTCAAAAATTATTGGTATCGACCTTGGTACGACAAACTCCGCTTTTGCCTACATGGTAGCGGGGAAGCCAGAGGTCATTACAAATAGTGAAGGCGATCGCACTACTCCATCCGTCGTCGCCGTCACTAAAAAAGGCGACCGCTTGGTTGGCAAAGTCGCCCAGCGCCAGCGCGTCACCAATCCAAAGAATACTATTTATGGTATTAAGCGTCTCATCGGCCGCAAATTCGATGATAAAGAAGTCCAGCGCGACCTCGACATTATGCCTTACAAGATTGTCAAGAAGGGTAATGGTGTCGCTGTCGAGATGGACGGCAAAGAATACACTCCAGAAGAGATTTCTGCCATGATTCTCAGTAAAATCAAGGCGGATGCCGAAGCTTTCCTTGGCGAAAAGGTCACCGAGGCCATCATTACTGTCCCGGCTTACTTCAACGATTCTCAACGCCAGGCTACCAAAGACGCCGGCAAAATCGCCGGCCTCGAAGTTCGCCGTATTATCAATGAGCCTACTGCCGCCGCTCTTGCCTATGGTCTCGAAAGCAAAAAAGACGAGAAAATCGCCGTTTTCGACCTTGGTGGTGGTACTTTCGATGTCTCCATCCTCGATATTGGTGATGGTGTCTTCGAAGTGAAGTCTACCAATGGTGATACTCACCTCGGTGGTGAAGATTTCGATAATATTATCGTCAATTTCTTGCTTGATGAGTTCAAGAAAGAATCTGGCATCGACATTCGTGATGATGCCGCCGCTATGCAGCGTGTCAAAGATGAAGCCGAGAAGGCTAAGAAAGAGCTTTCTTCTACCACTTCCGTCGAGATCAATCTCCCATTCTTGACTGCCGACGCTGATGGCCCGAAGCACTTCGAGTACACTCTTACTCGCGCCAAGATGGAAGAACTAGTCAAGCCTCTACTCGATCGCCTCGCCGAGCCAGTCGAGAAGGCTTTGAAAGACGCCAAATTATCTGCCAAGGATATTGACGAAGTCGTTATGGTTGGTGGTATGACCCGCATGCCTGCCGTTGTCGCCGAGGTTAAGAAAATTTTTGGCAAAGACCCGATGCAAGGCGTCAACCCAGACGAAGTTGTCGCTGTCGGTGCCGCTATCGAAGGTGGCGTCTTGCAGGGTGATGTGAAAGATGTTCTCTTGCTTGACGTTACTCCGCTTTCCCTCGGTATCGAGACCATGGGCGGCGTCTCAACTAAGCTCATTGAGCGAAATACTACTATTCCTACCTCTAAGTCCGAGATTTTCTCCACTGCCGCTGATAATCAGCCGCAGGTAGAAATTCACGTCCTTCAGGGCGAGCGCGAAATGGCCGCCGACAATAAATCTCTCGGTCGCTTCATCCTCGATGGTATCGCTCCTGCTCCTCGTGGCATTCCACAGATTGAGGTTACCTTCAATATCGACGCCAACGGTATCTTGAATGTCACCGCCAAAGATAAAGGTACTGGCAAGGAGCAATCCATTACCATCCAAAACTCCGGCAACATGAGCAAGGAAGATATCGAGAAGGCCCAAAAAGAAGCCGAAGCTCACGCCGAAGAAGATAAGAAGAAGCGTGACGCTATCGACGCCAAGAATAAGCTCGAGAACTCCATTTATCAGGCCGAGAAAATGCCAGATGAGTACAAGGACAAGATCTCCGAAGACGACGCTAAGAAAATCAAAGACGCCGTCGCCGAAGCCAAGAAGACTCTCGAGGATAGTAACGCCGACAAGGATACTTACGAGTCCGCTCTTAAGACTTTAAATGACATCCTCATGCCAATCGGCGCCAAACTCTACCAGAACACTACCACCGACGCCAAAGCCGAGCCGGCCGACGGTGCCGGCACTAGTGACGATGCTAAATCTGGTGACGAGCCAGTCGAAGGCGAAGTCGTGCAGGATCCGAACGAATAAAATATCAGCGTTTTATCCTGAAACACTTGAGTGGCTATAGCTAGAGAAAATGCTTGCATTTTCTCTGGTTGCTACGAGAGCGAGAACAGCGAAGCTGTGATGGCGACGCCCACGCAGTAGGAGCGAAACTCCGGCAGCCATCGACAAGGAGTAATAAAAGCATCTAAAATATGCTCAAATAGAATCCCCTAACTACAATAGTTAGGGGATTTCCAGTATCAAAAAAGCCCCAGCTGGCTGCTGGGGACTTCTATTGAGCGGACATGGAACAATGTAGGAGGATGGGGAGCGAGGTTAGCCCGCAAGGGCAGCGCATACCCTCTGACGGTATGGCTTTGCTCTCTTGGCAGCCTCATTCAGACCATCCTGTAAAGCATTGAGCTGCTTCAGGATACTCTGCTGTTCCGCTTTGATGCTGGAGGTAATGCTAAACTCATAGCGCTCACGGTTCTTGGAGCTCGGATTGCGGCAAGATGCCACTACCTTGTCCAAGGTCTTATAGCTCCGCACCAAACCAGAAAGCCTGCTGAGCAGGTCGTAGACGTAGGACAGACCATACTCTGCAGAGCCACAAGTCCCACCATGTTCACTTCTGAGATACAAGATGCCGAGCCCCATGCATACGTCCGCAAAATCGCTATTGATCCGGTCGCTAACTGAAGAATCGTGCTCCTTTTCCCAGTAGTCGTCCGGTACTTCGGTAAAGAACCAAATCGGGCTCTCGGTGACGAAGCAGTCATACTGGTAGTAAAAGCCATCAAGCTCCCATCTAAGGGATGTAATACTTTGCAGAGTATCCTTGAGATCGGCCTTAGCGTTCTGGTACTCGCGAATGAGCTGTTCGCGCTCCTCCTTTCCGACTGTATTGTTGACGCAACCGCATCCAGCCAAGCTGGCCATAGTGAGCAGCCACAGCTGGAGCACGGTATCTACCTTGAAGATGTCGCACAACTTCTGAACGTTGGCGCGCAGGGAATCGATCAGGGAATTCATCTTAGCGTAATCCAACATAACAATACCCTCCCATATTTCATGCCCATGTTATTAAGGTACGTTCTTTAGGTTGTAGCTTTTGAGCCGCATCGACCATTATAGCACACATATCTAATTTTGTCAATACTTTTTTCACATATTTCCTGAAATTCAACAAAAAATAAACAATTTGATTGTTAAATTATACAAAAACAGTTCAATTTTATGATAAAATGCTTGACTTTTTTAACAATGTGTGCTACAATGGTAAAAAGATATGCAAATATCTAGCAATTTAAGAAGTAGATTATGTTTCGTTTTTTTAGCGTATATGTAGCTTTGGGATATTCATTTAAGAATAAGAACGGAGGAGATGTTCATGCTTAAAATCGTTCCTGTAATGGATCCTAGCTCTCTCCATAGCACCGATATTGCCATCAAACTGAAACTGGAGTATAAACCCGCTGAATTTGCCGTCAAGGAAACCAAAGTCGACAAGATTTTGCGTTTGCGCCGGCACGCTCAGCAGTTCCCCGAAGTCCGTGAGGATGGCCGCATTGCCAACTACGACTACCAGGGTGTCAAGCGCTGGTACGACGCAGAGGGTAGGGATGAAGAAAACTTCTACGCTGATGGTGAAAGCGCCACTCCTGGCGGCTTTAACCGCGATGGTTGGCAGCTGGATCAATCTCCGATCACTCATCGCATGAAGGCCTACGACCGTGATGGTTACGATGCTAAGGGCTATGATCGCGAAGGCTATAACCGTGCTGGGTTCAATCGGCAGGGGATCAACCGCCGCGGTTTTAACCAAAACGGCATCCATACCATCACCGGTACCGACCGTGACGCAGACGGCTATAATATCTACGATGTAGATGAACATGGTCGCCTGCGTACCGGAGAGTTCCATCCGGCTGTAGTCGTTGCATATGAATTGCTGGGGAATCCTAGCAATGATATGCAAAAGCTGGCCAAACAGCATCATGTCGTGAGGCAGGAAATCTACCGTCAAGTAGAACTGGCTAAGGCTATGGTGCCACATCTCGAAGAGCAGATCCGTCAGCACAACGCTGAAGGTGTCTCGCATCGCATGCGCGGCATTCACTCCGATTTAGGCAAAGTTCGCAGAGAGGAGTGGACCTGGGAAGAATTTTGGGGCAAGCATCCCAAGATCGACCTTAATTTAGTCCTGAGGTGTGACGATAACCATGCCCTGCGCAACATGTTGTGTGAGCAGTTGATTCACCAGTTCGATCCCCATAGCCCCGACTCTATTCATCGGGCAGGCAAACTTCTCGGCATTACTGATGCCAAGAAGTTACTGGAGGCAATAAACTTGCTCATTCAGCAGGCCAGTCATCAGCCAGTCGAGGCAAAACGGCAGCTGGCTTCCCTTAAACAGTATCTCGCAAGCTCCAACAGGCGCAGAACGGAGGACTTGATTGGCATGGCGTATGGTCTACCTGACAGTAATATCATGCGGAAAATCTCCGCACAGGACGTCGACGCCGCCACGGCTCTCATCCGTCAGCAAAACGGCGTGGTGACCTACAGAACCGTTTTGCGCGCCATCGTAAACGCAGCAGCATAAACCTACTTCGCAAGAATAAGGGCTCAGGGTATTCCTGGGCCCCTTTTCTAGTAGGAAAGACCCTTTGCCTGAAAACGCTAGGGAATTTTTATTAAGAAAAGTAAAATGCCCTGTGCTCAAGCCAGGAGCATCTGCAAATACAGCAAGCTAAAAAAGACTCCCAGTTTCCACCGGGAGTCTAATCTACTCACGTTAGTGAGTGGGGGGGGGGTGAAACCGATTTCGATACTCGTACAGCCCAATCCGCCGCCGCGTTCAGGTAAAGCCCGTATCCGTCAAGCAGCTCCGGGCCCCATTTCGCCGAGAGCTTTTCTGCATCCCACAGCGGCCAAGCCGCCCGGTCAAACAGCGCTATCTGGAACCCCATCCGACTTGCTAAGTAGCTCATCTGCTTTCGAATCCGATTCATCAGTTGTGTCGTTTGTTCATTACTACGGCTCGTCGTCATTGTCAGCATCATTGTATCCAATTCATCCGCTGGCAAGCTCGGCGGGCAGCTACATGTCTGCAGTCCTGCGTCTCTCAGCTTGTATAGCAAATCCGGATCAGTAGCCGTGCGTGACGTATCGTGCACGTAGACAGAACAAATCCCGCGTCGCCGGCATTCCGCCAGCACGACCTCGCTCATCGATAAGATTTCCGGCTCCCCAGGTTGATTTTTTGCCACCTTGGCTAGCTCTTCCGAAATCTTCTCCGTGTATGCGATGCATTCCTTGTCAATCCCCATCAAGAGCCGCCTCTCGGCTTCCTCGTACTCATGAGGCATCTTCGCCCCGCGTTTGAGCACAGCGTCCATCGGTTTCAAATCAAAGTACAGAATAGAAATTTTGCCTTCGGGCAGGTTCTTTTTGACCAAGATATTAGCCAGCGTCTCAGCCGTACTTTCAGCTGCCTCCTGGTCATTGCCAAGTACTACTATGCACGTTTTCATTATTTCACTCCTTTTAAAGTTCATGGATGTACGCTTTTATACAAAACCAACCAAGACTGTAATCCGAAGACCACGCCTTCACCATTCAATTGTAGCACACATCATCAATTTTGTCAAGCATAACGCCATAGCTTCAAATAAAGCTCGGTGAAATCTCCCACTTCTCCTCTATTTATGCTACAATTTATAAAAAGGAGTTATCATGGAAAAAATGTTCCTCGTGACGAATCCCGGTTCGTCCTCGCGCAAATACGCTTTATACAAAGATGACCAGGTCGTCTGCACTCTTCATTTTGAGATGGAAGGCAAAGATGTCGTCTGCACACTCAAACGCCCCGACGGCACCAAGAAAAAGCTTACCGATGACTTCAAAAAGCTCGCCGAGACCGTCAAATACGTCAAGACTATCCTTGAGGACGAGGGCTTCCTCACTAAGAATACTAAGCTAGACGCCGTCCTTGCCCGTGTAGTTGCCACGAGCGATTATTTTGCCTCTGATCACCTTGTTGACCAAGAATGTTTAGAACATCTCGAAATCGCCAAAAAGCGCACTCCACTCCATGTCCCCGTCGTCGCCGCCGAGATTGAAGAATGTGTCAAGCAATTCGACGGTACCCCAGTCATTATTATCTCTGATTCCGCCTTCCACACTTCCCGCGACAAAGTTCATACCTATTATGCTATCGACACCGAACTCGCCGACAAAGCCGAGATTAAGCGTTATGGTTACCATGGCCTCAGCGTTGGTTCTGTTTCCGAGTATTTGAATAATACCAACCTCTCCGCCGAAAAAGTCATCGTCTGCCATATCGGCTCGGGTAGCTCTGTTACCGCTCTTAAGGACGGCAAATCTTTCGATACTACCATGGGCTACACTCCTCTTGAAGGTGTCATGATGGCCACTCGTTGTGGTGATATTGATGCCGCCGCCGCCATTGCCATTGGGCGTGCTACTGGCCTCGAAGGTGATAAGCTTGAAGAATATCTTAATAAAAAATGCGGCCTCCTCGGTGTTACCGGTGAGACCGACGATATGCGCGAAGTCATTAGCCTCCGCGATGATGGTGACGAGCGTGCCAAGCTTGCCTACCAGATGTATATTTACCGCCTGCAGCGCGCTATCGGTCAAATGGCCGCCGCTCTCCAGGGCGTCGATGCATTAGTCTTTACTGCTACTGTCGGTGAGCGCAATTCCGAAATCCGTCGCGACATCGTTTCTGGTCTCGGCTATCTCGGTTTCAAGGTCAATGATACGAAAAATGACGATGGTTTTGGTGATAATCGTCACTGCAACATCGCCGCCAGCGGCTCCAAGCCTATCTACGTCATCCAAACCGACGAGACCGGCGAAATGATCCGCCGCGCCAAGTGCCTCCTCGAGAAATAACACCAGAAATAAATGGAAAACGCCCTTCCGGGAAGGGCGTTTTGGGGTGGCGCAGTTTCGCGCCGATAATAAGTTACGGCGGTTCAGCCACGAAACCACTACAGGGCGACTCGTCAGCCGGACAACGCACGATGCTCACGCCGGGCTGAGCGCTCGGCTCCGTAAAGGTTGTATGCGTCACCGGGATCGAGTCTGTCGCCGGCGGAATCGCACCGAAATAGGTATAATCTTTGGTGATTACATCTCGCCCACTGATGATCGCGTCAGGATCGAGCGTGGGACTCTTTTGTGCTAGGGAATTAGGTAAAAAATCAGACATACCAGCACCTCCAGTATTCTCAAAATCTGACCACCAAACATCTAGACCTGCTATGCAAGTAGGCCTCTACTATCATTGTAACACACATCATCAAAAAAGTCAATACCATTTATGCTAAATTTGTTATTCTTGCAACAAAATTTTACTATTCTCACGAAAAATGCTACAATTAAACCATGAACGACCAAGTCACCAGGGAAGAAACCACCGAAATCCTCCGCCTCGCCGAGCGATGTCTCACTGTAGAAGGAGATTTTGTTGAGCTCGGCTGCTATAAAGGTGATACTTCAATCTTATTAGGCAAGATGCTAGCTCAACGCAATAACAAGAACAATTCTTCGTCGGAAATTGCGCTTTTCGACGAAGAAACAAACTGGCCTTTGGAGGTTGGACACCTTTCTCCTAGAAAGGGGTCCAAGACCTTGTACGCATACGATTCTTTCGCTGGCCTCCCCGAGAAGACTAGGGAAGATTCCTCTAGCGCTGGCGATAATTTTAAAGCTGGCGAGCTCTTCGTCACCAAACGCGAGGTAGTTGACAAAATCCGTAAACACGGTCTTAAAAACGTCATCATCAAAAAAGCCTGGTTTGACGACCTTACCGATCAGGATTTGCCCGCCCAAATCTCCTTTGCTTTTTGTGATGGCGACCTCTATAGCTCGATCAAGACCAGCCTAAAGCTCGTCGTCCCCAGACTCTCCGCGCAGGGAATTATCATCGTCCATGATTATAATAATCCCGAGCTGCCTGGTTCCGCCCGCGCCGTCGATGAATTTCTCCGTTCTCACCCAGATTGGAAGCTTCAAATTCGCCATACACTCGCCATCCTCACCAAAAAATAGGCGCCCCGCAGGACGCCTAAATATTTGGAGATTAGCGGACCACGACGATCACCGCGATTACCGGCGGCCGCCCACACTCGTGAGATGGCTCATTTTCATGAAATTGATCATTGGCGGCCATTGGCTTTTTCTGAGTCTTCTTCAGTTCTCGCTTTGCATGTGGTTTCGCACCCTTGTAACTATGGTATCCAGTTTTGCTCATCCTCTGAAACGGTCTCTTGCGCATAGATCTCCCTCCTCTTAATCTTGCGCTGCCTCTTTCTCGAACATATCCGACTCATCCACTATCACATGTCCAGCACACACCGAATTAATGTGAATTTTTTTGTCGGCAAAAATCGGCGGATTTGTCGTAATGCCTGGAATATGCACTCGCCCATACGGCGACGAGAATGCAGGTCCCAAGACACGTTTCTTGTTTGGCTTCCGTACGCCCATTCCTTCACCTCCTAAAGTACAAAGATAACATAATTGTACTGATAATCATCATTTTTGTCAAATCTACGAGGAAAGAAAATTGCATTGATCTGTTACTTATGATAGAATACTAACAATGATCCGAGTTTTTATAGATGAATCCGGCAATATGGGTCGCGGAGGTGAATACTTTGTTCTCGCTGCCACAGTTTTTGACACTGAAAATGGAGCCAATCGTGTCAAGCGCCTCATTCGTAAAGAGCAGCAACTCATCGCCAAGGAAAAGAGACTAGCGGACATTGAAGAAATTAAGTCGTGTTGCATTAAATTCTCTCAGAGGCAACGTATTCTAAATAAGATTATCTCTAAAGCAGATGTAGATTTTTTCTATCTTGTTGTAAATAAAAGCCAAGTCGCCTTACTTAGACAGGGCAAGCCCAAGAATTTAGTTTATAATTACTTTGCCAAACTCCTCACTGACAAAATATTTGCTAAGTATAATGACGACTATTGCGTTGTTTTCGATCAGCGCACAACATCAGTAAAATCCATGAATTCCCTTACCGATTACATTACTATCAACGCATACACGCTTTTTAATCATGTGGAGCGTAACGTAGAAGTAAAACAAATGGATTCTAAGACAGCTAATCTCTTGCAGGCAGCCGATATACTTGCCGGCACCGTTTATCAAGCCTATACTAGGCAGAATCGACATTTTCTTGATCTTATATCTGATAGAATTGTAAATGCTGACGAATTCCCTAGATATAAGTTTGCAGGCAGTCTGATCAGGAAAAAAGGTTGACAAAAAGTTAATTGTTTGATAATATAATGACAAGCGTCAGCCGTATGGTGAGCTTTAGTTAGTAAGTGTCGTTTTTCCGGCACCGATCCATGCGCAGCTTGAGGCACTCTTCGGGGTGCCTTTTGTAGTCCTTTTGCCAAATATTGGCACTTATTAGGTGTGAGTGCTAAAAACTCATTGTATATCACTATTATTTGTGCTAAAATAAAAGACAGAGTAGTAGTTGCTCGAGACAAGCACTTTTAACGTATTGGGAGAAAGGAGGGTGTTCTTATGATTTTAAGATTTCGTTTATTCAACAAAACTTTTCTAGAAATAGAAGTTACCACTTCTGATAAGAAGCGGTAACAAAACCATTTGAATTACAATCCTATTCTATCAAAGATTATTAGCCATGTCAATAGCTAGCTGCTACTCCTAGAGGAATTATGTCAAAAAGAGATTATTATGAAATTTTAGGCGTTAGTAAAAACGCCTCCGATGATGAAATCAAAAAAGCTTATCGCAAGCTCGCCATTAAGTATCACCCAGACAAGAATCCTGGAGACAAAGAAGCCGAAGCGAAATTTAAAGAAATTTCCGAAGCCCACGAGGTTCTATCTGATAAACAAAAGCGTGCTCGTTATGATCAATTTGGCCATGCCGGTGTCGGTGGCAATGGCTCCGCCGGAGGCAACCCATTCGCTAGTGGCAACTACAGCTTCAACGGCCAGAGTTTCAACTTCGACTTTGGTGGCGGCAGCGGTCTAGACGATATTTTAGGATCAATCTTTGGATTTGGTGGTGGCGGTCAACGCCGTCCAGCTCGTGGTGCTGATTACCGCGCTACAGTCGTGCTAAACTTCGAAGAAGCCGTCTTTGGCACTACCAAGATTATCACCGCCGACGGTAAGGATCTCAAAGTCAAGATCCCCGCCGGTATCGACGATGGCATGTCAATCCGTCTGAGCGGTAAGGGTGGCCCTGCCCCCAAGGGTGGCACCAAGGGCGACCTCTACGTCTCCGTCCGCGTCAAGCCGCACAAACATCTCACTCGCGAGGGTAGCATTATCCTCTCCGAGAAGACCATTTCTATGGTCGACGCCGCTCTCGGTACCGAGGTTGACGTCGAGACCGTCGATGGCAATGTCCGCATGAAAGTTCCCGCCGGCACCCAATCCGGCACCCCGTTCAAGCTATCTGGTCACGGTGTTCCGCTCATGCGTAGTGACGGTGACCGCGGTCCTCATATCGTCACCATTATCGTCGAGACCCCGAAAAATCTTAGCAAGCGGCAGAAGGAACTGTTGGAAGAATTCAAGAATCCTAAGAATAAAAAACACGGTTTCTGGAACTAATTCTATGAATCTTTAGAAAATGTTGTAATTTTTACAACATTTCAGGAATAAAACCCATTTTTCTGGGTTAAGCGAGGATTTTTGTATTGACTTTTTTGCAAAAGTGTGCTATAATGGAAGTATGGATACGCAAAAACCCAAAAATTCAGCCAAGCCCCTCAAGATCATCGGCAGCACCGCTCTGATCAAAGTCGCCGGCATTGAAAAAATTCCTGCCAAAATCGACACTGGCGCCGATTCTTCTTCTATCTGGGCGAGCAATATTCACATTAATTCTGCAGGACAGCTTGAGTTTTGTCTTTTTGCTCCTAAGAGCCCGCTCTATACCGGTGAGCTTATCTCTGTCGATGAATTCAAGGTCCAGCGCGTTCGCAATTCCACTGGTGATGTTCATATTCGCTATCGCGTTGCACTTCCCGCCGTTATTAAAGGTAAAAGACTTCGCATTAATTTTACTCTAGCCGACCGTAGCCGTAATAATTTTCCGGTTTTGCTCGGTCGCAAATCTCTCAATAATAAATTTCTCGTCGATGTAAATAAGACAGCGGTCAAACGCCCCGCTCGCATGAATAATTCCGATCTTCTGGCCGAGCTTAACAAAAATCCCCAAGAATTCCATAAGAAATATATGGAGAAATCTCATGACTAATCCAGAAGCCAAAGCCGTTTTCTGGACTAGTGGCTGGGACTCCACCTACATGGTTATCCGACTTTTACGCGCCGGCTACACCGTGCAGCCCTTGTATATTTACAACCCCAAGCGTAAGAGCCGTCACAAAGAGCTCGCCGCTCTAGATACTTTATCTAAAATGATTTCCAGTCGCATTAAGACTGGAAAACTTTTGCCCTATCGCATCATCAACCTCAAATCCATCACCATCGACCCCGAGATTACTCAAGCTTTCGCCGACATTATGGCAGCTTTGCCCGACGGCCAGCGTCCACTCGGCTATCAGTATCGTTATCTTGCTAGCTTTATCAAACAGCACCGGTCAGAGTACCCTACTGTCGCTCTTGGCCTAGAGAAGGCTTTATCTCCTGATACTTGCGCTTGTTCTGCAATTATCCGTCAATTTGGTGCCTTGACGCCAGATTTTCGTATCGATCCAGAACGCAGCACCTCTGCGCTCGTTACCCTGCTTGGCAATTTTGAATTCCCCATCATGGACACTACCGAGCCAGAGATGGTCGAGAATGTTAAGGCTTGGCATTACGAGGATATCATGCAAAACATCTGGTTTTGCCATCGCCCTATCAAAGGCGAGCCATGCGGCTTTTGCAATCCCTGTACTAGCAAGATTATAGGAGAAATGGGGTTCTTATTGCCATCATCCTCTCTTGATAGATATCGTCATCTGAAGCAGATTGAGCAGCATCATGGCCACTTTGCTAAGAAAGCCCGTGCCCTCGTCTATCAGATCTTTAAGGTATAATTCCTTACATCGCGACCATAACTAAAAATCCCAAGCATAAGTATTGACTTTTTCGATTCAGAGTGGTATAATCAGACTTATGAAAATCGCAATTTTATCTAACGGTAATGCCAACTACTCTACCAAACGTTTGGTCGAGGAAGCTGAGAAACGTGGCCACAAGGTGAAGGTGGTCAAGTATAAGAATTGCTATCTGTCTCTAGACGAGAAGCATCCCAATGTCCATTACAAGGGTAAGATCCTTGCCGGTTTCGATGCTATTATCCCCCGCATTTCTAACAATATGACCCGTTACGGCTGCGCCGTAGTTCGTCAGTTCGAGATGCAAGGCGCCTGGTCCATGTCTAGCTCCATCGCTATTACCCGCGCTCGTGATAAATTGCGCTCCCAGCAAATTCTTGCCAAAGCCGGTATTGACACGCCCAAAACCCTTGTTTCGCGCAATACTACTGATATTGATGATCTTCTTGAGCAAATTGGTCTCCCGGTCATTATCAAACTCGCCTCTGGCACGCATGGCAACGGTGTCGTCCTTGCCGAGACTAAGAAAG
The DNA here is from genome assembly GCA_964581595.1 of uncultured Candidatus Saccharibacteria bacterium. Lineage (GTDB taxonomy): Bacteria > Patescibacteriota > Saccharimonadia > Saccharimonadales > Saccharimonadaceae > Nanosyncoccus. The sequence goes on along the minus strand of CAZOPB010000001.1, from coordinate 26,055 downwards.
CTGCCAAATCCGCTCTTCAGGCCTTCTATCTCTATAATGAAGACGGTACGAACATCCTCCTTCAAGAGTATGTCAAAGAATCCGCCGGTACCGACATCCGCGCCTTTGTCGTCGGTTCACGCGTCGTCGCTAGTATGCAGCGCAAATCTCTCGACGACGACTTCCGCAGCAATCTTCACAAAGGTGGTGAAGGCACCAGCGTCAAGCTCACCGCCGAAGAGCGTCGCATCGCTATCCAAGCCGCCAAAGCCATGGGTCTGCACGTCGCCGGTGTTGATCTCATGCGCTCTGCCCGCGGTCCGCTCGTCCTCGAGGTAAATGCCTCTCCTGGCTTCGGTATTGAGCGTATTACTGGGCGCAACGTCGCCGCTAAAATCATTGAATATGTTGAGAATAACGCCGCTCGCAAGAATTCCAAAGACCGTGTCGGTGCCTAGAGAATGATATAAATTACAAGAGAGCTTTCCAGATAGAGAGCTCTCTTTTTAACCTCGTAAGAAATAGTCCAAACACAATCATTCTAAATTTCAGTATTATGACCCCCCCAAAAACAGCCACCAGAAGCAGCTTCACATCTCCATCTTAGCATACCATAAGCATTTTGTCAAGACTAAGTGCGCGCTAAATTATCGGTCTGTGGAAAACTCCTCAGCAGAAACCTCGGCAGTCCACTTGTCAATCATAATCTTTATGGTAAAATAGAACTAACAAAAGAAGGGAATATAAACACATGACACACAAACGTACGATTGCCATTTTGGCGCTCGCCGCCTTTACCTTTGGCGTAGGCATTTCATTTGTGAACCTTAGTAATGATCCTAGCGCCTCTGCTAGTGAAGCAATCAAGGATGATTCTATCAACGAATTTACCGACGGAACCATCCTTGAGCAAGAGGAAATCACCGAGCCTGATTCAGCGGTTCTGGATTCTAATTCTCTAGCCGCTCAAGAGGCTGAGCCGGAAGATCTACCTGCAACTACATCCGGTGAAGCCGTCATTACAAGCGACATGAAGCGCGCCGATATTGCCGCCATCCTCAACTCCCCAGAAATCACCAAAGTCACCGTCATGGGTGATGTCTCTCTAAATGGTACAGTTAATGTCACGCGCCCGATTTCCGCTCCTGCTGTCACACTCGATTTGAACGGCCACACTCTTGATCGTCCTGCCACCAAAGGCTACGCTTTCACCGTGAAAGAAGGCAACATGGTTGTTACCGGTCAGGGAACTATCTCTGGTGATAGTGGCATCGAAATTGATGGTGCTGCGTCTGATAATGGGGATCAAGTCAATCTTACTATTGATCAGGCCGTCACTATCGTTGGTCGCCGCATTTACGGTATTGTAATCATGACTCCAAATGATGATGTTAATGTCGCTTATGGTGTAAATCTGGTCCTCAAAGGCGCTATCGAGGCAGCTCACGGCATCTCTATCCATGGCAGCGTCCAGAATACCACGAATATCCCCAATATCACTATCACTGACGGTGCCTCTATCAGTGCTTCCGGCGTCGCTGGCAGCACTGCAATCTATGCTGCAGGTAATGGCAGTTGGAATATTGGCGCTGCCGAAATCAACGCCGCCTCCGGTATCAATATTCGTGCTGGTCAATTCGTCTTTAACAATACTGCTATCAATGTCAATGGCGCCATGCGCGACCCCGTCACTGGTTCTGGCGGTATCGATAGTGTCGGTGCGGTCTTCCAGATCGAACACCATACTTCTTACGCCGACAATATCTCCCTCAATATTAATAGTGGCAATTATGTTAGCGAGAACGGCGATGTCTTCTACGAGTATGGCAATATTACTCCCGCCCGCTCCGCTACCGCTCCTGCCGACATCAACATCAATGGTGGCACTTTTACTGCCGGCACCGACCGCAGCATTTTCGGCGGCACGATCGAGGATATTGATATCGAAATCAAAGCCGGCACTTTCCGTGGCGTCGACGCTAATGATGAAGCCTTTAAAGATTATTTCGTCGGCAACCTAAAATTTGATCAAAACGGCAATGTCGTCGCCGCTCAGCCCATTACGCCGTCTCGCCCATCTAATCCAAATGTGTCCAGCCCAGCCTCTCCTGTAGAAGATCCGTCTAAAGTTCCAGAAGCTCCTTCTACCGAAGAATCTACTCCTGACACTGGTATTAACCAGGCTCGCGGCAAGCTCAGCGCCATCAATACCGTCGCTCCCGTCGCTGTCGGCGCAGTGTGCATCATTGCGATGGTTCTCGGCAAGAAGCTCTTCTCACGTCTCAAATCCCTCCGTACCACCGAAGTTGACTGCGAAATTGCCACCGAAGTCGCTGAAGTTATCGAGGACGAACCCGAACCAGTCATCGAGCGCTTCGTCGCCACCAAAATCGACCGCAAAGACCCCGAGCTCACTCCAGTCGACATGTTCATCCCCTCCAAATAAACCAGCTTATCACGCAATAATCGCCTCATCTGGGGCGATTATTTACCACTCTGAACCTTAAAATAACCTTAAAAATTTATAAAATAAGCCAAAACCTCCTAATTATTGCTACAAATCATCTCTGATGCTAAACTGAAAAAGTAAAACATTTCCCTAAAATAGTCAAAAAACAGCCAGTTTTCCACAAAAAATCAATAAAAATGCAAAGAAAATTCAAGAAAACGCTTGACATTTTTTTTTTTATTGCGTAAAATGGAAGGTAGATACTAAATAATTCATTAAGGAGAATAATAATGAAGAAAAGTCAAGTTTTGGCTGCTCTCGCATTAGCATTTGCATTAGGGATTGCAGTAATTCCATCTGCAAGCACTTACGCCTATGTCACCAAGAACTCTGGTGCCACTACGGTTGAAGCTACAGATGTAATTTACCGCAATGCTCGCAACGAATTAAGCGAAGCTAACGAGCTAGATGACATTGCTGAATATACTCAGCTCTACACTACTTTGGAAGAGTTTGGTGGTAAGGATGGCGCTCTTAAGGTGCATGAAGATTGGGCAACTCAAGAGAAAAATGCTATCAACCTGCACTTTGGTAAGAACGGCAATGATACCATTAAATATATTAACGACGCAAACGGCTACGTTAATGATGCATTGTTCAAAAATTCAGTAAAGCCCGGCCGTGAAGCATACGCTAAAATTCAGAATGTTTCAATTTCGACTACTGGCTATAGTAGCCTCACCGCAGCCTATGATGCTATCATAGCTGCTCGCAATGCTGCAGAAGCTAACGTTGAAATTATCGACACGAACTACAACAAGCATGGTGATATGAGCAACGATCCAGTTGGTCTAGCGCAACAAAATTATCGAAATATTGTAAGCGACCTCAATGGCCTCATCGCTGGCATGGATGCTTCTCTATCCCAATATGTTAATGCACATCTGAGCGAGATGCACATTGGTGCAGGTGAGTTTGCCAGCGTAACTGCTCTCGTAACCGCCTTGGAAAACGACATCAAGGAAATCAATTTTGATGCTTATCGCAATTTAGTTAACGATCCAGAATATACTAAGCCAGTTGGCGCAAGCTACGCTCAGCTTAATATTGCTAAGAAACTTGGCCTGTTGGCACGTACTGCTCGCGGTCTAAACAAATATCAGTTGGCAGGCGCAGTTGCTGTAGCTGCAAATAATGTTGAAGCAATCAACAGCACTACAACAAATGTCGACTACGACAAAGCTCAAGAATATATTGCAGCTCTTAAAGTTGCCATTAAGAATTTCAAAGACGGTAAGGCTGACAATGGCAACAACGGCAACCAAGGCGAAGGTTCCAACAAACCAGATCAGAACGCTCCTGACACTGGTATCCTAGCTAACGCAGAAGGTTCTGCTTCTACTACCGTAGCTATGGTTGCAGGTATCGCTACTGCTCTTACTGCTGCTGGTGCCGGCGTAGTTGCTTATCGCAATGCTCGTCGTTCTAGCCGCAAGTAGTTAGATTAGATAGCAAAATCTAGCAAAACCGCAGGAATAGCCCCATCTGGGGCTTTCCTGCTACCAAGTCGCCTGGACATCACGAGTCAAGCATCCAGCGCACATTACAAGATTGACTCTCCTGCACCTTAGAGGACTGCTCTACGAACGCTCAAATTAGCTTCAGATGGATTTGATATTCTCATTTGTAGCCTTAATTTAATTTATTTATATCTACTTTTGTTCTTAGACTTCTTCTAAGGTGCAGGGAATTACCTTTGCCTTTTATCTATCATCCATGATATAATAAATATATGAGTAAAGAAGAACTATTAACCCGCATGGTTAACAGCATGGCTCGCAGCATGGAAGTCGAAGGAGCTGATTATGAAGCTTCCCGTCGTCGCATGCTCAAAAAGCTCCGCTCCATGAAACATTAATATGGATGACGCAGGCTATTTTGTTGAAACCGGTGACATATTGGAAAACAAGCTAGGTATTTCTGATGCCGACGAGCTAGAAAAGGCGGAATATAATATTACCGACGACAAATTAGCTGAGGCCTTAGTTAGCCTACACCCGTCAGTCTTTGACTTTAAGTGCTTGCTAGATCTTCATAAGTTTCTTTTTGAGGATATCTACGAATTCGCCGGCAAAGTCCGCACAGTTAATATTTCTAAACCTGATAGTCCAGTTCCATTTTGCTATGTCGATTTCATTCCGTCTGAAGCGGATCGAATTTTCGGTGAGCTCGCCAAAGATAAATATTTAGTTGGTCTAGAACTCCCCGAATTTTCCGAAAAACTTGCCTACTATGCCTCCGAGATTAATGCCTTACATCCATTTCGCGAGGGAAATGGCCGCACTACTAGATTGTTTCTACTTCTGATGGCTCGAAATGCCGGGTATTTAATAGACTACAGTATTGCTTCCCGCCGTGCCATCTTGCATGCAGACACTGAGGCTTTCGCTGGCAATCTTCAGCCCCTCCGCGATCTTTATCGCCAAATTGTCGTCAAAATCTAGCCAAAATCCTCTCTAAGGCCATCCATAGTCTCTCTATGACGGTTTTAAGCAAAACCGCCTTCCCACCAAGCTCCATGCCAAAACCTCCGTAGATCGCCTAAAAATGCCCTCAGATTGAAAAACATCCTCATTTTTCTAAAATAAGCCCAGAATTACCTATTTTGTCAAAAAAGTAACCAAAAGTGCTTGTCCAATGTGAGCACCGGCGACAGGGCAAATAGCTAAAGAAAAGAACGTTAGTTCTTTTCTGAGACGGAATTAGAGAAATATTGAAAGAAAAGCTTGTTTTCTGTAAATATTTCGAATAATTCCGTCAAAAAGTAAGCGCTAGCTTACTTTTACGCTATCTCTATGGATGGTTCGAAATTGCCAAGTACTTCCTATGCATTTACCATATTTTCTACCAAATTGTCAAAAAACTACTACTTTTCCACAAAAAATCACGAAAAATGTGCAGAAAATGCATAGAAAGTGCTTGACATTTTTTTTTTTTATTGCGTAAAATGGAAGTTAGATACTAAATAAATTATTAAGGAGTATATAAATGAAGAAAAGTCAAATTTTGGCTGCTCTTGCTTTAGCATTTGCATTGGGTGTTGTCGCGCCTGCCTCTGGCGTTTTTGCACAAATCACCCCAAACACTGCTAACCAAACGCAGAAAGACGAAATGTATAAAGATGTTGCTGATGTCTTAGCTGACGCAGATCGTTTGGAAGATTATGTTGACTACAAGGCTTTGTACAACGCCTTTGAAGGTGATAATGGTCTCGTCAAAAAGCTAAGCGATATCAAAGGCAAGAATAGCGCCAATAAGGATGAGTCCCTTTACAAGATTTGGAACCGTGGTTTAAGCAATCCGCAATCTACCAACGTTTACATTAACGATGTAGCTCGCATCATCGCTAACCCAGATCTAAAAGACCTGATTATTAGCGGGAAGGAGTCTAAAGCTACCCTCAAGCCAATTGCTGCATTCACTGGTAACTTTACTAGCATGAAGCAAGCTTATGATACTGTCGAAAGCGTTATTAAGGCTGCCCAAGACAATATCTCCATCTTGAACAATAACTATACCTACGTCACCGATAACCTAGCCGATCAAGCTGCGAAGCAGTATGCTGCAATCATCTCTGACTTGAACGGTTATGTCACTGATTTGAACAATGCGCTTAACGCTGATGTGAACGGTGTCAATGTTGCCACTTATGTCAACTATATTTCAAGCATTGATGCTGATGCTGCTACTAAGATGACCCGCAGCTCCAGCTGGATTGCTAACCCAACCACTAACATCGACAAGGCTAATGACCTCGGTCAAATCATCACCGTCGCCCGTGCTTTGCCAAAGTACAAATTGGCTGGCGCCGTAGCAACTGCCGAAGCTAATGTCGAGAAGATTAAGGCTGACAGTGGTACCGATGTTGATTACAAAGAAGCCCAAGGTTTTGTAGCTATTTTAACTGCTGCCATCAAGAACTATCGTGAAGGTAAGGTCGATGGTACCGGCGACGGCAACAATACCGATGACAACAAAGGCGATCAGAACGCTCCTGACACTGGTATCCTAGCTAACGCAGAAGGTTCTGCTTCTACTACCGTAGCTATGGTTGCAGGTATCGCTACTGCTCTTACTGCTGCTGGTGCCGGCGTAGTTGCTTATCGCAATGCTCGTCGTTCTAGCCGCAAATAGTTACAACCTAACTATTTAAGCATACAGGAATCGCCCTAGCCCTGCTGGGGCATTCCTGCTACAGAGAATCCGCGCCCGAGACATCCGCTATACTGAATAGATGTCTCCCCAAAACCTTAGATGACCGCCAAAAGACACCAAATTCTGGTCGAAAGTTTGATATTCAGCTTTTGAGCCTTAATTTAATTTATATATCTACTTGTCTCAAGGTAATCGTCTAAGGTTTTGAGCTGCAATTCTGCAAACCCGTCATCTATGCTGGCCTCTCGATTTTCCCATTCCGTTCATCCTTTTGAAGCAACGTGAAGCAAATTCACCCCTGTTATTTCGCTTTAATCTAACTTATTTTGAAGCAACGTGAAGCAAAAACATTCAGGGGATTATGTATCATACTTATCCTTTTGAAGTAACATGAAGTAAAACATAAAAATAAAAATGTTGAACGTTTTATAAAAAATCTCGAAAACCTTTATTTTATCTTCAATTTTTGTAATAAAATCACAAAATTCACTAATAAAATTGACATTCTTGTTGTTATTTGCTAAAATAGAAGCAAGGAGAAATAAATGCTGATCAATTTCGCGGTTTCCAATTATAAAAGCTTCAAAAACGAGCAGCTTTTCACTATGGAAAAAGACACCAGCATAAATAGTGAAAAAGATGCCTTTATGTACGACGAGGATGAACCTGGACTGTCCTGCGTCGCAGCTATTTACGGCGCAAACGCCGCAGGTAAGTCCAATTTTTTAGAGGCTTTTGCTAATTTATGCAGCTTAATAGTTGGTGGTATCAGCGGCGAGTCGATTCCAAGATTTATTAATAAGGGCGATAGTGCTACTAAATATGAAATTACCTTTTTAGGAAGCAATAAAGTTAAATATAATTACTCCTTAGACGTATCGACCAAAGGTGTTGAATATGAAAGACTTGCCATGTACACGTCTTCTCAGCCTACGACCATTTTTGAATGGGAATCAAATGATATTAAGCCATCTCTTCGTAGAAAGTTCTTTTCTAAAGAAGAGATTGCCGCGGTCTCGTACAATGTTTCAGTAAATAATACCACCTTATTCTATCAGCTTTCTAAGGTGCAAGACGATTATGTACAGAATGCATATAATTTCTTTGCCAAAAATATGTTGGGCCATACAGATTTAGATTTAGGCAAAAGAGGCGATAACGCTAAAATTTCAGCTGTCATCCAAAAACAGCCCGAGATTCACCAGATACTAAACGCACTTCTTCCTGCAGCAGACTTAGGTATTCAAGAAGTCGATCTAGTGGAAAAAAATTCCGGCTCAAACGCCAAGCAACAGGAAATTCTCGCCAATGCAACAATCGAATACGCTAAAGCGTCCAATTATGAGTTTACAGAAGAAGAAATAGCTCGTCTCAGAGAAAATCTATCTGAAAAAATATTGGACACGGTCTTTAAACATAAAATTGGCGGCAAACTTGTTAACTTTGATATTAAGCAGGAATCGGATGGCACTATCGCCGCTAGCAGCATATTTATGGATTTACTACCGGTACTATCTAGAGGTGCGGTTTACTTTGTAGATGAACTTGATCGCAGCCTTCACCCTACTATTGTGGCTCAGATCATTGATATTTTTAGTCATAGGGATACAAATCCCTACGGCGCCCAGCTCATCTTTACCACTCATGATACCTCATTGCTAGACTCGTCTGTACGCGGTAAGGATTTGCTAGATCGAGATGAAGTTTGGTTTGTAGAGAAGAATAATGACGGTGAATCAGAAATTTATCCCCTCACTAGTATTAAATATACCACTACTAAGAACACAAACGCCTACCGCAAGTACATTGAAGGCAGGTATGGCGCCGTACCGAGGGTATCAATCTCTACGGCCGTTGCTTTGTACTGGAAGGATAAGAATGGCAAAACGTCAATTTAGAAGTTTATCACGTCAATCCATCGCCAACCGTCCGCTTCGGAGTAAGTTCAAGATTTTTACAGATGGCGTGGAAACTGAGAAAAATTATTTTATAGATTTAAATAAAATTGTGCCGAATATAATAGACATTACCGCCAAGAATGAAGATGTTGATAAATTAGTTAATCTTGCCATAGCATACAAACAGAGTGAACAATATGATGGTGAATATGATGAAGTCTGTATTGTCTGTGATATAGACGAAAGGCTAAAATCGAGAAAATCAGCTATCTCCCTCAAGAATGCAATATTATTAGCGAAACAAAACGGCATAAATATATATTTATCCAACGAGTCCTTCGAAGTTTGGATCTTAGCACACTTTGGACCAGTTCCATCCGAAGCGCAAAATCGCACAAAAGCGAGTCACTTACTTAAATCAATGAAAGTAATGACCGGCGCCAAATCCAAGCGTCTTCTAGAAAAATATCTTACAGCTGAATCTGTGAAAACAGCAATCAAAAATTGTAAATCACTAAGAAATGCTTATAACTGCGAAGGCGACATACTGAATGCTTCTGGTCCTGCAACTGATGTAGATAAGTTGGTAAAAGCACTTAATACTCTACCAAAAAATATTGAAAGAAACTAGTTGGGCTAACTTAGTAATAGAATATTGTAAAACTTACAACATTCTATATAAAATCACTGAGCTTATTGTTTTTTTTGATACACAATTATCAGACATTTTTCAACAAAAATTAATAAAAAGGCTAGTTTTCCACAGAAAATAGCTAAAAATAACAAAAAAGTTGATAAAAATGCTTGACTTATTTTTGAAACCAGTTAAAATAAGAATTAGATATAAATTAAATTAAGGAGAATATCAAATGAAGAAGGCTCAAATTTTGAGTGCTTTAGCTTTAGCGTTTGCTTTAGGTGTTGCTGTTATTCCATCAGCTAGCACTTATGCGTATGTTGTCGACAGTGAAGACAAGACCATCACTGCTTCTGCGACACTTACTGCATTAAATGATGCAATCACCGAGGCTCAGAAAACTAAGACTGCCGCCGAATTCCAAAAATATGAACCACTAGTAAAAGCTATCAATGGCGACCTCAGCGTTACCCCAGATGGTGGCACTGCTGCTACTTTGAATGATACTAAGGACGATCAACAGGATGACCTTTTGACTGCTTTGGGTGGTGTTTCCGGCTTTGATTCCAATGTCTGGAAGAATAAAAGCTATGAAGAAGTTCTCGCTCAAGCTAAAACTCAGCGCGATGCCGCTAAGGATCTTGATGGTGGTACCAGCACCCTTTACAATGATCTAAAAAGTGCTGTTGACAATGCAGAAGAAGCTGTCCAAAGCTATGAAATTGCCACTATCGCAAAGATTCAGGACATCCTGGCCACTAGCTTCGATTATAAGGGTACTTATTTGACTACTAACTTTGTCAAAACCGAAAATGGTAAGACTACTGTTGATTTTGCTGGTGCTGCCGCTTATGCTAAGAACCAAGCTCCTCAGTACGCCTTCTACACTAATCTCGTCTCTGCTTTGAATAAAGCTCAGGATGTCATTAAGGCAGAGGCTGCTGGTGGTGAAAAATATACTGAAGCTCAGGCTGTTGCTGCTTTGAATGCTCTCAATGCCGCTATTGAAGGCAAGACTGTCCCAGGTGAAGGTGACGGCAACCAAGGCGAAGGTTCCAACAAACCAGATCAGAACGCTCCTGACACTGGTATCCTAGCTAACGCAGAAGGTTCTGCTTCTACTACCGTAGCTATGGTTGCAGGTATCGCTACTGCTCTTACTGCTGCTGGTGCAGGCGTAGTTGCTTATCGCAATGCTCGTCGTTCTAGCCGCAAGTAGTTAGATCTTTCCAGATTTAATTACTAGCAGAAAAGTCTCCGGAGAAATCCGGAGACTTTTTGTCAGCAAGCCCATCCCTCTGAGCAGAAACATTCATCTATCCAATAAAATGCTTGATAAAGCCAGCCAAACACCTGTATCTCATTGACAAATATACCATTCCGTGATACAATGGTAGTATAAGGTGGGCAAAAATTAGCTAATTATATAAAAAGGGAACGTTGCCTATGCCTCGAGGTCGGCCTAGTAGTAAGACCGCGTCAAAATCCACCAGCAAATCCTCGCCGAACGCTACTAAAACAAGCGTCCGGAAGTCTAGCATGCGCAAAAAACGTGACGCCTCCCCGCTTTTGCCGCCCGCTCCAGCCCCCGCCAACGTCACGAAAACCCCAAAGTATCACGATTTCAATCCTAACGCCATCGCCTCTTATCAGGAGCTAGTCCTCGCTCTCGAGTCGGATTGCGTCCAGCTCACTCTTGCTAATAATATCATCGTCGAAGACAACCTTCTTATTAATCACGATGTCGCCATCAATTTCAATGGTTTTAGCCTCATTTCCGAGGACTCACGTTCTGGCGCCCGGGTTCTCGATATTCGCAGCGGCGAAGTTTCACTCATCGGTCAAGGCAAAGTTTTCGCTATGGGCCCACGCAGCGTCGCCATCCGAATTTTCGGCGCGATTAGCTCCGGCGTCCCCAATTACACTACGCTTACGATCGACGAAGGAATTAGTCTTTTTGCTCCGGATTCTTATGGTATTCTGATTTCGCCCAATCTTGGCGTCGCCTATGGCCTTACTATTAATTATTCTGGCCAGATTTTTGCTCATGACGGTATTTGCTTATCTAGCGGCGTGCATGGCCATGATGCCAATCTACCTACGATTAATCTCAAATCTAGCGCTCGCATTACCGCCGACGAACTCTCTGGCACCGCCATTGAGGCTGCTGGTTATGGTGTTTGGGATGTCTCTACCGCCAAGCTCCACGGTGCTACTGGCGCCAGCCTTAGTAGTGGCATTTTACATTTCCAGCATACCCAGATCATCAGCAACGGTCCCGTCTTCCAATTCATCGAGTCTGCTGCGAAGGATCTCGAAGTTACCGTAGACGGTGGTAATTATATTTCAGTGAACGATTCAGTCATATCCGGTGCTACTGCCTCGCTCAAATCTTTCCTCGCAAAAGGAGGTGCCGAATTTTGTAGCCCAAGCGAACCTATTCCATCCGAAATCAAACCTAAGCTCACCTTAAGGAAGAGCCTCATCTTCCGCAATGATGTTGAGGATTTTATCGACAGCTTGACCCCTGTAGAAATCGCCCAACCAAATACACCAGACCCTCAGCCTGCTCCAGAGCCGCAAGATAGCTCTAGCCCCGCCGCTATGCCTCTCCCTGTCCCATCCAGCCACTCGCAACCCTCCTCCCAGCCCAAGCCATCTATTCCTACTGAGCTTACCGATGACGCCACGGATGAACGTGAGATTATTCTCGAACTTACCGCCGAGAAAATCGATCGCCCGGCCACCCCGGTGCTAGTTGCCCCGCCCAAACCTGCCCATCCCGTTACCAGTGAGCAAGAAGCCGCTCGCCTTGCCCTCTCTGATGCTATTTCCGACATCCGCCGCCTGAGTGCCGAAGATTATGACGTCGGCTTCACCGAGCTTGAGCAGGCCATCCAGAAGTCCGAAAAAATCCTCAAAAATCCTCTCGCCAGTCTAACCGATATCCGTGATGCAGCGAATAGCCTTCTCTGCGCTTTTGATGGTCTTGAGGAAAAAGACGAATTCTCCATGAGCGACGAAGAACTTGATGATCTATTTTATCATGGCGCCGTCCTTGGTGAGCTTACTGCTGAGGTCGAGCGTGTCAAGCAGGAAAAGAAAGTCAAGCATGCAGCTAAGAAAGCTCCTCAAGATCCTAAAGCTATCTTAAAGGCTGCCCAAGCCGAAGTCGGATTTACCCCTGTTGCCGAGCGCCCCCAGATTATTCGGCCAGCCGCTATGTCTCAGCAAGTCCCCACTTCCACCCCTGCTACTAATTTCGATACCTTGAGCGATACACTTTCCACTATTGCTAGCCTCAATCTTAATGAATACGATTCCGTCGGCCAGCAATCTCTCCTCTCTCATCTCGCCTCCGCCCAAGAAGTTTTGAGTGATCCTAGCTCTACTCAAGATTCTGTTGACCAAATCACTGCTAGTCTCCTCGCCGATATGGCTAGCCTTGAGCGACTTCAACCGGCTATCCAGACGCATTCACAACATCAAGCCAAACTTTCGTCGCCTGCTCCAGTGATCAAACAGCTCATTCCCCCCACTATGATTGATGAAATGTCGCCGAACCTGATCTGGTCGCAGGGAATTACTATGATTGACGAAATGGCACCCTATTCTGCTACTCCACAAACCCGCGAGAAAATCCTTCGCGCCGTCCAGCCTCATCTCCGTGCTATCGCTAGTATTCTTACGAAATCTATTCGCAAAACTTCCCGCAGCCTCTCTGCCGGTTTTCGTGCTGGTATTCGTGTTTATCGCGAAACCCTTCATTCCGCCAAAAATTAACCTCTCTCCAGCCAAAAGACAAAACCAACCCCCGCGAGGCAAACTCGCATGCTATCTCCATCTTAGCATACCATAAGTATTTTGTCAAGAGTAAAATTATAACCTTTTTGTATTGACCAAATATAGCTATTATGCTAATTTATAAAATACTATTGCATATTTTCAAACCACTCGAGCTAAGATAAGAAATCATTATGCTAATCTATCAACGCAATTATGTTAAAATCCAAGCCTATTAAGCTTATTTCCAGCCCTCTTATGCTTGCTTAATTCGGAAAATATCATACTTGTGCTTGTTATTTCAATCTCAAATATGCTACACTCGGTAGCATGCTGAACCAGATTATTAAATTCATCCTCAAGCCCATTCACCCATCTTGGTGCTTTTACGCTCTTGTCTGGGGAATTATCTCTGGCCTCGTCCTTAGCCTCGTTACCGAAACCGCCCTCATTCGGGAATTATATTGGCTAATTTTCGCCCTTTTTGTCACGCTACTCACTCTTCGCCATAGTTGCCCAGCTACTTTGCTAATCATTTTTCTTGCCGGCATTATAATTGGTAATTTTCGTATTAGCCATGATCTTGTTAGTCAAGAAATCCTCAAGGATTATTACAATCAAACCGTTCTCATCTCTGGTAGCCTCTCTGAAGACCCTGATGGTAACAAGGTCCGTCTAACTCATCTTCAACTCTACCATTCCGATGACCCCGAAAGCGTCAAGTTTACTGAAATTCCTGGCACCCTCTACGTTACTTTATCTGGTGACAATAATCTCGAGCGTTCCGACCGTCTCACGCTCCAAGGTAAGCTCAGCGCCGGCTTCGGTACCTTCATTGGTAATATGTTCCGCCCCAAAATCATCAGCATCTCCCGCCCTAGCCCTGGCGACATTTTTGCTCGGCTCAAGCATTGGTTTAGTAATCAAGTCCGCCTTTTCGTCCCGTCGCCAGAAGTAGATCTTGGCCTCGGCTATCTTATGGGCGAGAAAACCGGTCTTTCCGAGGAATTTTCTGAAGCTCTTCGTGCTGTCGGCATGACTCACGTCGTCGTCGCCTCTGGCGCCCATCTCGCCATCCTTACAGGCGCCGCCAAGAAAATCTTCGGCAAAATTTCCAAGTTTGCTAGTCTTCTCTTTTCTCTACTAATGATTCTATTTTTCGTCCTCATTGTCGGTCCCACTCCTTCCATGACCCGCGCCGCCCTTGTCGCCTCACTCTCTATACTTACCGGGTATATCGGCCGCAAATTTACACCCTTCCGCCTCATTAGCTTCGTCGCCATGCTTACTTTGCTTATCAATCCCAGCCATTTTCTCAACCTCGGCTGGCAGCTTTCGTTCGCCTCGTTCTTTGGTATCCTTATCCTTGCTCCGCGTCTCCAAAAATCCTTCTATGGCGGCAAATCCCCGCCCTGGCTTGCCTCTATGCTTATTACCAGTCTCGCCACCAGCCTTACTTGCGCCCCGATCCTCATCTACAGTTTCGGTACCATTTCTTTTCTCTCCTTCGTAGCTAATCTCATTATCCTTCCTACTTTGCCGTACGCCATGCTTGGCATGCTACTGGTCGGTCTAGCTAGTCCAGTCGGTTTTGCCGCCTGTCTCCTCGCCAAGCCCACCACTTGGCTACTCGATCTTCATATTTGGCTGGTTAATTTCTTGAGTGAGCAATCCTCTTTCATTCTTGAAATTCCTATCGGCGACCCTCGTATTTATCTCCTCTATCTCCCCACGGCGTTATATCTAATTCTGCCAAGTATATATAAATATCATCACCGCAGACGCCAATTTGCCAGGGAACATGCCACCCAGAAAATCTAGAATCATTGATAATCTCTCGAAGTATGATATAATTAAACTATGAATATTACTTCTGAATCGGAAATGCTAGACTTTGGTAAAACACTAGCCGCGAATCTTACGCTCCCCGCAGTCTTCGAATTAGTCGGCGACGTCGGTGTCGGCAAGACTACCTTCACCCGCGGCCTCGCCACTGCTCTGGGTGTTTCTGAGCCAGTGACTAGTCCTAGCTTCACTATTTCCAAACGCTATGCTTTCCTACGCGATGGTCAGCCTTGCGAGCTAGTTCATTATGATTTCTACCGCCTTAGCGACCCCGGTCTCATGCGCGATGAGCTTGCCGAGACTCTCTCCCAGCCTAATACGGCTGTTGTTATTGAATGGGGCGGCGACGTCGCTAGTCTCCTTCCTGATTCCAGATATAGCCTCAATTTTTCTCTTCAAGAAGACGGCAGCCGCCATGTCGATCTTTCCGCTCCCAGCCAAGGAGGGAATCAATGAAACTCTATCTCGATACCTCTACTGATACCTGCATCCTTCGCCTCGACGATAGGGAATATGCCTGGGATTCTGGTCATGCCATGGCTGAAGGCATTTTTCGTTTTATTCACGACAAACTCGTCGAAAACCATGTCGACTGGTCCGACATTTCTGAAATTACTTACATGAGCGGCCCTGGCTCATTCACTGGCCTTCGCATTGGTGCTGCTATTGTCAATACTCTGGCCGATCAGCTCCATATTCCACTCTACGATCATCACGGCGCCAAGCATCAGATCATCCTCCCCGATTACGGCCGCCCCGCCAACATTTCCGCTCCCAAGAAATAGCCATAAAACTATTGAACTGCGTTGAGCACCGGTGACGGAGTAGATAGTATAAGAAAAGAACGTTAGTTCTTTTCTGAGACGGAATTAGAGAAATATTGAAAGAAAAGCTTGTTTTCTGTAAATATTTCGAATAATTCCGTCAAAAAGTAAGCGCTAGCTTACTTTTACGCTATCTCTACGGATGGTACGTAGCTGCAATGCTTAAATCTGTGATTTAAGCATTGACAATTTTACTAATCTGTGCTAATATAGATACATGGAGCTCACCATCGCTCAAGTTTTTGAGGTACTTATCCCAGGGAAACATCAAAAACTCTCAATTCCACACTATCCGAATTTATCAATCCATGATATACTTAGTATGGAAATTTATTAATTTATAGTTATTTGTTACCCCGTTAGTATAGAGAAAAATACTGACAAACAATTAGGAAGGATACGTTTATGAACGTAGTAATCGCAATTATTGCCCTTGTCGTCGGCGCTGTTGCTGGCTCAGGTGCACTTTTCGCATATAACAAAAAGAATGAGAATGGCGGCAAGACCAAGGCCGATGACCTCGTCCGCAAGGCTAAGAATGAAGCCTCCGACATCGTCTCTAAGGCCAAGCGTGACGCGGCCGACATCGCCGCGAAATCTCAGCAAGAGGAAACTGAGCGTCGTCGTGAATGGAAAAATACCGAGAATCGCCTCAACGAACGCGAGAATAACCTTGATAATAAGCTTGATCAGCTCGAGAAAAAGACCGAACGCCTCACCCGCCAAGAGAAAGAACTCGACGAATTAAAACTCGAAGTCCGCGACATTCGTATCAAACAGCAGGAGAAGCTTGAGAAAATCGCCGGCCTCACCAAAGAAGCCGCCCGCGAGAAGCTCATGCAAATGACCGAGCGTGATATCAAGCAAGACCTCGCTGGTCTTGTCGCCAAGGAACAAAAGGAAATCAAGCACGAAGTCGACGAGACGGCTCAGGCTATCCTCTTGACCGCCATGGAGCGTATGTCGTCCGAGGTTACCGCTGACCGTACGATTACTGCGCTTAAGCTCCCCGATGACGATATGAAGGGCCGCATCATCGGCAAGGAAGGTCGCAATATTCAGGCTCTCCAACGCGCTACTGGCGTTGATATTATGGTGGATGACACTCCAGGTATGGTGGTTTTATCTAGCTTTGATCCAATTCGTCGCCAAGTCGCCCGTTATGCTCTCGAACGCCTCATGAAAGACGGTCGTATTAACCCTAGTTCCATTGAAGATGCCGTCGCCAAAGCCGAACGCGAGATCGAAAAAGAAGTCGTCCGCGCCGGTGAAGACGCTGCTCGCGAAGTCGGCGTGGTCGGCATTCCGCGTGAATTGCTTCATCTCCTTGGTGAGCTTAAATTCCGCACTAGCTATGGCCAGAATGTCCTCTTGCACTCTGTCGAAATGGCTCATATCGCTGGTATGATTGCCGAAGAAATTGGCGCCAACAAGCGCGTCGCCAAGACCGCCACTCTTCTTCACGACATTGGCAAGGCCGTTACCCACAAAATCGAAGGTAAGCACGCTGAAATCGGTGCCGAACTCGCCAAAAAATACGGCATGTCTGATGACATTGTCCATGCTATGGCCGCCCATCATGACGATATTGAGCCTACTACGCCAGAGGCCATCATTGTCAAAATCGTCGATTCTCTCTCCGCCGCTCGCCCTGGCGCCCGCAATATTTCCGCCGAGAACTTTGCCGAACGCATGCGCGATCTCGAAAATATCGCTACTAGCTTCCCTGGCATCGACAAAGCCTACGCTATCTCTGCCGGCCGTGAAATCCGCGTCATTGTCGAGCCTAAGCAAATTGATGACCTTTCGGCCCTCAAGCTCGCTCGTGATATCGCCAACAAAATCGAAGCTACCATGTCCTATCCCGGCGTCATTAAAGTCAATGTAATTCGTGAGACTAGAGCCGTCGAGTATGCCAAGTAAGCCCGATTCGAATGTAGATGTCGGTGCCGAGAAACCAGACAGTTTACCGGTCGGCGAATCCCCCTTCAAGCGCAAAATCCAGCCCCAGACAATTATTAAGTTCATCATCTTTTCCATTTTAATTATAGCCATAATCGGCTATCTCACCTGGGATGTCTTTGCTAATGGCCCTCTCACGCAGCTCTTGTCCAACCGTGATGAGCTAGTCCGTATTATGAATAATATCGGGCCTCTAGCTCCGCTGCTCTATATCTGCTTGCAAATCCTCCAGACCGTCGTCGCTCCCATTCCCGGCCAAATTGTCGGCGGAGTCGGTGGTTTCCTCTTTGGCGGCTGGGGTATTCTCTGGACTACCATTGGTAGTATTATTGGTTTTTGGTTAGTTTTTCTCATCGCTCGTAGATTTGGCCGTCCACTTTTGGAAAAAATCTTCAAGAAGCCCGCCGTCGACAAATTCGATTTCATTATTAATGCCAAGGGCGCCTCGCTCATCCTCTTCGCCATCTTCCTTCTTCCTGGCTTCCCTGATGACATCGTTTGCTATATCGCCGGCCTCACTCAGCTTTCCATCAAGCGCCTTCTAGTTATTTCTATTCTCGGTCGGTTTCCTACTATTGTTGTCACCAATATGGTTGGTGCCGGCCTCGGAGAAAATAACCTCGGTGTGGTTGCCGCAGTTTCTATTATTGGCGTCATTGTCGTTGGTATCTTCACTTGGAAACGTGAAGCTATCATCAAGTTCTTGAAGCGCGGAGAAAAGAAATCATAAGACTGATTCCCGGAGCATAGTTCTCATCCGTGAAATCTAATAATCGTGAATTGCCGGCAAATTCTTGAGTTCGTCCAAGCTCTTTACCTCGCCTAGTCCATCCCAGTCCACTTTCAAATCTCGTGCATTTGGCTCTTTTGTGAGCTTCACCATCTCAGCGAAGCTCACCTCTTTAATCTCAATTACTTCCCCGGCGTCCAGCTCTTGCTTGCCTTGCTGGATGAAATCCGTCGCCAAGAAGGTATAGACCAACCAATCCACCTTCGCAAAGGGCTGCACCGCCTTGATCAGTTTCCAATTCCGAAATTCCATCCCCGTCTCTTCCCGTAGCTCCCGCTTTGCCGCCATGAGTTCATTCTCGTCTCTCATGTCAGTTCGTCCTCCAGGGAAAGCATAATACCAGTCCTTCCGCGGCTGTTTTTGCCTTGTAATTATAATTTTATCGTCCTTTATTGCAATAATTTCTACTGTATCCGCTCGCTTCAACATCTCGAAAGTTTCTGTCGTTCCGTCAAACATTTCCTGCGGCCACTGATATACATCAAAAATCTTCCCTCGAAACACCATCTCCGCATTGTCCGGAATTAATTTTACGTTCTTCGGTACAAATTCACGCATATCTTAATTATATCATTTTCTAGAAAGATCTTGCATCTTTCGCCAACTCACCGCAAAAATAAGCTTGACAATTTTGCTAATCTGTGCTACAATCAAATCATAGCTCTGCTAATGAGCAATATTTGTGAATTGCAAAAACCAGATAGAACTTCGCATTACTCTTGTCAAAATCTCTATAATACGCTATACTATTACCGTACCCGAAACTTTTTCTGAGGAGGTTATTATGAGAGAGTGGGAAATTATTCGGGCAAGCACATCTATATCCATTTCGGATTATCTAATGAGTCAGGCGAAGCGCCCCATTGGCATCTATGTTTTTGGCGTTGACGAAGTCCGCACTAAGGTCGCCCTGCGCGTCCAATCGGCCTTCGATCGCAGTGGAGAGAAGACGCGACTGCTTCGGAGTATGTTCTCTATTCCCTATCTGGCAGACGATCAGGGTGTCGCTATAGTCGACCTCCCTAACATCGCCAGCCAGGAATACAGCTCCTCTTGTGGAGCTAGCGGCGGTAAAGTCGCCGTCGTACCGAACTATGGTCTGCGTCGTGAATGCGCCGATCGTCTGCGCAAAGCTGGCGCGAGCACTGTAGTAGCGGTTTATGCCAAGGTCACCAACCCCGACCACCTGCTTAATTCGGACTCTATCGCGTGCTCCGACTATCTTCGTAAGAATCGGCCGGAGGTTGACTCTCCATGTAGCAGTGATTATCTCATTGTTATCGAGGATGACGCTATCATCTATTAATCTCCGCAGCAACTACCCCGGTCCTAGTGGCCGGGGGATTTCATGTTCAGGGTGTATGTTTAACAAAGTTGCCTTACTAGGATATAGGTGCTATAATTCTACCAAAAGCGAGGCATTTTCATGAAACAAATTTATATTGTCACTGGCGCCAACGGATTTCTAGGTAACAATCTCGTACGAGCGCTAACTCAAAATCCAGATAACCAAGTCCGGGCATTAGTTTCATCCCTGGATCGTTCGGACGCCCTACAGGAGTTAAATTGCGAAATCTTTGCAGGCGACGTTACAAGACCGGACACACTAAAGAATATTTTTAATGTTCCAGCAGATGCCAAGGTTTATGTTATTCACTGTGCCGCCGTCGTTTATATCAAATCAAAGCCAAACCCTGCGGTCTATCAGGTCAATGTGCTCGGCACGAAGCATATCGTAGAGAAAACTCTTGAGATCGGCGCTAAGCTAGTCTACGTGAACAGCGTCCATGCCATTCCAGAGAAACCGAATGGTGAAGTTATGACTGAAATTACCGATTTTGACCCCAAGAAAGTCGAAGGTGAATACGCCAAGTCAAAAGCCGCTGCAGCTGCCTATGTCTTGGATGCCGTCAAAAATCGTGGACTTGATGCTTGCATTGTACATCCATCTGGCATTATCGGCCCATACGATTTCCGAATTAGTCATTTGACGCAATTAATTATGGATGTAGCGGATGGCCGCCTCAAAGCTGGCGTGAAAGGCGGTTATGATTTTGTCGACGTGCGCGATGTAGTAGCCGGAATCCTCAGCGCCTGCGCCAATGGCAAAGCTGGTGAATGTTATATTCTTTCCGGTCATTATATTACTGTCGCGGAGCTTTTCCAAATGATTGCTAAAGCGACCGGTCAGAAACCTATTACAACCTTCCTTCCACTTTGGTTAGCCAAGGCTACCGCCCCGCTTTCGGAGATATATTACAGTCTCAAGAAACAGCCGCCGCTCTATACTAAATATTCGCTTTATACTCTTGAATCTAATGCTAATTTCTCCCATGCCAAAGCCAACCGTGAGCTAGGCTATTCTTCGCGTCCGCCGCAGGAAACCATCACCGACACTGTCAACTGGCTCAAAAGCGCAGGCAAGATCAAATAAATGCTCCCGCGTTTCGAACTCCTGCGCTTCACACAGAGTTCTCACCTGCTATCCCGCAAAAAATCAAACAGCCGAGCCTAAGCTCGGACTTTTTGATTTGATCGGGGCTACCAGGTCGGTAGATCAAGTTTACGAGCGAAGAATGAATGCTTGCATTTATTCTTCCGAGTGAACGCAGATCTAACTGGAAAATCGTTAGATTTTCCAGAACTGGCGACCATCTCATAATGGCAATTAATGGTCGGGGCTACCAGGATCGAACTGGCGACCTCACGCCCCCCAGGCGTGCGCGCTACCACTGCGCCAAACCCCGCTATTTTCATTTTAGCACGTTTGCCGTATTTTGTCAGGCATGAGCGGGAAAAATTTGCTTTTTCTACCATTTTGGTGTACAATAAACATATTATGCAAAGCACCAAAAGATTATACAAGATCGATCAAGGCCGTAAAATCGACGGCGTCTGTGGCGGCATCGCCGAATTTTTCGGCATCGACCCCACCATCGTCCGCCTTCTCTGGATTCTCTTCGCAGCCTGCGCTGGCGGCGGCATTATCGCCTACATTCTCGCCGCCTTTGTCATGCCACGCAAGATGGACGTCATCGACTAGCCTACTCTACAAGTTTTGTCTGCGCTACTACGTCTTGCCAGACTTGCATTTTGCCGACTTCGTTTAGAATCTCGTGCCGCATCCCCGGATACAACCTACTTTTTACATCATGATACCCGCGACTTCGCAAGAACTCTACTGCCTTGTTGAAATCTTTTTCACTAATAATGCACGGATCCTCCGCGCCAGCGATGAATAATACTGGTATGCTCGGGTTTTGCACTAGCCAGCCCTTCCTGCTGTAGGCTAGCTTAATCAGTCCAAACAGCGTCTCAAACCCGTTTAGCGTAAATACAAATCCATCTCTCGGATCCGCATCATACGCCTCTACTACTGCCGGATCGCTCACGATCCATGAATTCGGGCTTACTGCTTCGCCGAATTTCTTATTGTAATTCCCGAAAGCCATCTTATTGACGAATTCACTCCGATATTTTTCACCATGGAAGATTTTTAGTAACTTCGCAAGCATTACTCCAACGCCCGCCCCTACTCTTTTGCTAGGCGAGCCGCACACGATTAATCCGTCAATGTCTTTATCATATCTCTGTGCATAGCATCTTACTACTAGCGACCCCATGCTATGCCCAAATAGCGTCAACGGCAGGCCAGGGAATCGAGATCTGGTATATTCTGTTACCTGATGGGCATCTTGTATAATTCCTTCAATCCCGTTTTCGCCAAAGTAGCCATAATCCTCTTCCGACGCCACGCTTGCTCCATGTCCACGATGGTCATGGATGACTACTACTAAGCCTTGCTCCGCGCAATAATCCATGAAATCATGATACCGTTCACGATGCTCCGCCATCCCATGCACCAATTGCAAAATTCCTGCCGGATGTTCAGGTATACGTACACTTACGCCCAATGTCAATCCATCAAAGTTGCTTTTGAGAGTTAATTCTTGCTTTTCCATACCTCCATTATATCCAAGATTGCTAATTTTGCCAAAGTTTTATTGCTTTATTCTTAGCATGCACAAAATCAACCCCAACTCAATCAGCAGAGCCATACTCCCATCTTAGCATGCCATAAGCATTTTGTCAAGCCTATTTTTGTGACGAAAAAGTCACACCAATAAAAACCAACCAACAAAATCACACCAAAACTACACTGGCAAGATTACTTATCCAAGTGTTTTCTAGAATAAATTCATCATTTATCAAACCAAGTCAGCCCAGGATTGGAACAAGCGACACAGCGGACAGAGAGGCCGCGGTAACGATTGTTGTTGTTGGACGGATTGACGCCAGTATCGAAGTTCAGGTTGTAAGCGTTGTTACTACTGTTGGCCGTAGATGACCAGTAAAAACCGTTGCTGCCGGCGTTCTCTAGAGAGCTACTATTCACGCGCCCGCCATATACGAACAAAACCTAGAAGGCTTCGAGAAGTTCCTTTACCTTTGCGCCAGGCCGTAGCCTAGCGCAACCTACTAACCTACGCGCGTCCTCAAAGAACCGTCGCAGGGAAACTTCACAATCCTGGTAATTTCAGGGCATCTCCAGCCGCCGGAGCTTGACCTCAATTGCGTACCATCGAAACCCGGGGA
The DNA here is from genome assembly GCA_964581595.1 of uncultured Candidatus Saccharibacteria bacterium. Lineage (GTDB taxonomy): Bacteria > Patescibacteriota > Saccharimonadia > Saccharimonadales > Saccharimonadaceae > Nanosyncoccus. The sequence goes on along the minus strand of CAZOPB010000001.1, from coordinate 3,077 downwards.
ATAATATTCCTTATCCTCATTATATCAGCTTACGATTAGTTTTCCCACAAAGTTAAAAAGTTATGATACAATAAAGATGTAATCAGATTTAATCAAATTGTAAAGGCAAATTTATTTTTGCATGTTTCTCGATAATGTTGGCACCATGAGGCCGGACGTCGAGAAGCATTGCCTTTGAGATTAAGTCTGATTACACCCTCGTGGTGCCATTTTTATTAGCATCGAAATGCCACTGCGAGCAGTACAAAACTAATGGAGGGCACCATGCTACTAATACATAAACCAAGAAATCATAAGTTGTTAACCAGATTTATAATAACTTCTATTTGTAGCATTGGCGTCCTCCTCGGCCTCTCCGTATTAACTTACACTCCCGAGCTCTCCCGCGCCGAAACGGTAGTTCTTCCCGAACCCAAGCCGGATCTATCTACTATAACTTACATGCAGGATATTACGCAAGAGATTTGTACTAATACTAATGAGGCAGACAAAAATGGAAACTATCAATATCAACTTACTGACAAGCGTGACAATCAAACTTATTGGGTAGCTAAGCTCAAAGACGGGAATTGCTGGATGACGCAGAACTTAGCTTTGGATTTAGACACCGCAAAACCTCTCACTCTCGCCGACTCCAATGTTAGCGATACCTGGACACCGCCAGCTAGCACTCAGCAGGGTACTATCACGCAGTTTCCAACTACTGAAAATGATAGAACCTTGTCATATAATCCTGGAGAATACATCTATACTACGCCAATGGCTCAAAACAGCTGTGGCACGAGCAATATTAGTCGACTTGAAGGATGTCCAAATTGGCAGTTAGTAGAAGGATTAAGCAAGAATCAGACTCATGATGAACGCGCACACTACTTAGCGGGAAATTATTACAGTTATGAAGTAGCCACTGCTGGGTATAGTGCTAGCACAAATGTTCCATATAGTATTTGTCCAAAAGGATGGCAACTATCAGCTAGATCTGGAAATGCATCTTATGACGGATTGTTTACGTCCTATGGCACTCCCAATAACTTGCAATACGGTTCGCAAGACATTCGTGAGAGCCCACTTTATTTCGTGTATGGTGGAGGCGTTTTCTACAACACTATACACAGCGCCGGCAGCTCTGGTTTCTACTGGCTATCCGCAGCTTCTTCTACTACTACTTCGTTCTACTTGACCTTCAGCAGTAGCATCTATCCCGCTTATCATTATGGTGCTAATCGTTATTGGGCTCTCTCCGTCCGCTGCTTGGCACTAGGCGGAAAGCTTTCAGGAAAGGAGAACAATGTAGAAGTCACAATAAATAACACTATCTCCCTCGACGTAACAAATGAAGTAGAAGTAAAGAAAAGTGAAGTAAATCCCTCCACCGCCGCCTTCTCGGCCTTAGTCGCCTCCAACCAGCCATATAGTGTCAGTATAAGTTCAGCTAATCCTAATATGACTTCCAGCACTAGTTCTACTGCCATTCCTTCCAAATCCGGCACTCTTACCTCCAATGATAATGCTTGGGGAATTAAATTAAGTACTACTAGTACTTACGAACAAATCACTACCACTCCCAAACTCTTCTATTCGTCTTCAAACCCCGAATCCAAATCCCTCCCCTTTACTATCGGCATAAGTACCGCTCCCGACATCCCCAATGGCGAATATTCTACTAATATCACCATCACCGCCACCCAAAACTAACGCCGCCGGAGCGGGGGAGGTGAGTAGTCTATATAGTATCCAATATATGCAGGATATGACTAACTCTATTTGTAGTGAAGCTAAAGAAAATGATACCGTCCAACTTATCGACCGTAGAGATAATAAAAAATATTGGGTAACAAAGCTCAGAGACAATAACTGCTGGATGACTCAGAACCTTGATCTAGACTTAAGTACCAGCAATGCTCTCACTAGTACTTATTCAGACGTAGCAAACTGGACACCGAGCAACAATACTCAAACCAGCACTACTCCTAGTTTTACTACCGGCACCAATGACGTGCAATCTTGGGATCCTGGGCAAAAAATCTGTACCGCTGCTGGCTGCAACGTTCCTGAAGGCGAATATGACACCCACTATTCCCAAGGCAACTATTACTCTTGGGGTGCAGCAACGGCCGGGCAAGCCAGTAGCATTACTGGAGCCGGACAAGCTACTCAAAGTATCTGTCCAAAGGGCTGGACTCTGCCTATCAACGGCGCCTATGGCAACCTCTTCGGTTCATACGGTGCTAATAGCGGTATTACCTATGGTGGCATAGCCATTACTGGCACACCCTTTTACTTCGTCTATGGCGGCTACGTCAATAGTAGCACTCTGTACAATGCCGGCAGCCAAGGTCGTTACTGGTCTTCTACAGCCTACGGTAGCAACAGCGCTTACAGCCTGTACTTTGATACTAACGTCAATCCGTCCACCAACTTCAATCGCTACTACGGCTTCTCTGTCCGCTGTGTCGCTAGGTAATTAACCATCTACCAAACTAGGAAGTAGGATAGTACATTAAGTAAATATAGTGCGAAGTATCGCCTATTCTTTTCTCCCGGGGCTCCCGGAGCGCCGGCTTGCAAATTCTATAATTCCTAAGCTCTGCTGGAATTATAGAAATACAGCAAGACGGAAACGGAGCGACGGATGAGCGAATGTCACCCGCAACGGCGGGCTGACATGAAGTGTCCCCAGGAGGAAAGAATAGGTGATACTATGGCGAGATTTACAGAACTCCGTTGGCGGAAATGCTAGGAATTTGCATAAAAACTAGTATACAACGTCCCCGCGAGAAAAGATCTGGCGGTACTTCAGTAGCCAGAGCATGATTCATTACACTCGGAGTACGATTACAAACCCTCAGAGCATAATTTACTAGCCATCAATTCTTCTCAAAATAACAGAGGTAAATCCACTCCACCATTCCAGAGTACGATTCCAGAAGTTCAGAGCATAATTCTTACTTGCGCGAGTATGATTTTTCACAAAACTTCGCCAATATCTCTCCAAAACCTCATATCTGTGTTATAATAATTCTATGCCGTTGTAGCTCAGTTGGTAGAGCAGCTCATTCGTAACGAGCAGGTCGCTG